>JBJHAV010000017.1:0-28555 GCA_050480685.1 Planctomycetaceae bacterium
GCGATCAGGGCCAGACCTCGTCCTTGGCCGCGTTTGTCACCAGGGCGACCTCGGCAGTGACAGGATCGAGCACCAGGCCCACGTGGTGCACGGTGGCCTGCAGGCCGGCCGGCATCGAATTCGGGAGGCGGAACTCCGCCTGGGCCCGGCCGTAGCCGTTGAGCACCCCGAGGAATCCCTTGGGCAGATTCTGCGGCTGCATGCCGAGCAGTACGTAGGTGTAGACGTCGGGCTGCACGGGGAACACGAAGGAACCGAGGAACAGGTCCTGGGCCAAACCGCTGGTGGTGCCCAGGATCAGGTACGGCTTGCCCGCGTGGCTGGCGCCCGCCGCCAGACGAAGCACCTGCACGGTGTCCTCGCCCGGACGCAAGAGGGCCCGGTCACCGGCCAGGGAGACCCGCGGCGAAGGATGACCCAGATCGAGGTCCATGGAGGCGAAGCCGGCCTCGGGGAAACCGAACACGCGGTCGTTCCCGTGGGAGAAAGCCCACGGTCCGGCCGCCTGGGGCCCGGTCAGCACTCCGCCGCCCCAGGCGAAGGGGGCGCCTTCGGGATCCGCGAGCCGCTTGAGCGCCATGGGCATGTGCTGGGCCGGCAGCGGACCTTGGAATGGACCGAACTGGGCCTCGGGAAAACCCAGATCGTCCGCGTACCCCTGGTTGACGCCCGTCGGCGCCAGGATGGCCACCGCGTCCGCGACCAGGAACACACCGAGGGGCACGTCCAACACTCCGTCGTTGTCCAGGTCGAGGTTGGTGCCCACCGCCGGCGGTTGCCCGAACCCCAACACGAAGGTGTTGCTGCCGTTTTCGATGTCGGGCGTGAAGTCGAAGATCACCACGTTGGTTTCCGGCGCCGGTCCGGGCAAGAGCACCTGGTCCGCATCGCGGATCAACAGCAGGCCGTTGGAACCGGTGCTCCAACCCGTGAGGGGCAAGGCCATGTCGACGATGCCGGTCTGATTGCCATCACCTTCGATCGCGAGCAACCACCACCCCGTCAGGAAAGTGGACGGCGGCCCGGCGATCACCACCGCTTCTTTGCCGTTGTCGGCGCCCGGCGGATCGTAGAGCAGCGTTTGCAGGTGGAATTGGGCCTGGGCCGCGGGCGCCGCCAGGGCCAACAGCCCAAAGGCGGCGAAGCCGAGGGAGCGGCGCGGCAGGAGGTGCGAGAGCGCCTGGGAAGCGGACACGTTGTGCATGGAAGTGGGTTTGGGTTCTGGACCGCGGAGGGCAGCCCAACGCGGACTGCCGGACCTCTGGTCGGTGCATTCGGGGCAAGGACCCACTTCGCCCCCGGCGGTTTCCGCCGAGCCCCTTTCAAGCCGGGCGGCGACCGGCCGCGCCCGCCCCCAAGAGGGCGCCCACCGCCACACAACCCGCGAAGAGCAATACAACACGCGCTCCCCCCAGGCCCCAGAGCGCCCGCGCCGCGGTGCCCCAGGAACGACGCCCCTCGAAGACCACGATCAAGTCCACGTCCTCGAAACGCGCTTCCCCGCGCTGGAGGGTCCCCATGCGCGGCGGGGACGCCGGGCGCCCGAGCAAGGCTCCCAGGGCCGGCCCGCTCCCGTCCCCGTACAGCACACCGCCTGGTTCCGGCAGTTCGATCTCGACCCGCAGCCTTTGGGCTCGCCCCCAGGCCCAACTCTCCGGCAGCGGCAAGAGCAGGTGCCCTTCGCGCTGCCGCAGGCCCGCCGCGCTCTCGGCCTCCGCGACCAGCTCACCGCTTTCGGCATCGCGAAAGCGCGCCCGGGCCGGTCCGCTGCGCAAATCCAGGGCGCGCACGTGCAGCACCAGGGCAGCCAAGGGCCCCGGCCCGGATTCGGGCACCGCGAAGTCGCGCGCGAAACGCTCCCCCTGGTGGGTGCGATCCACGCCGCCCGCCAGGTGGATGCGCGGCCCACGGGCGCGCAAGAACGGCGAAGCCCCGCCGGCCGCACCGGAGGCGGGGGCCAGGAGCGCAAGCTCCAACTCGCTCCCGTCGAGCTCCAGCGGCGGCTCGAATCGATAGCGCCACTCGCCTTCGATTCCCGAAGTGTGCTCGAACCGCCCTTCGTTCGGCCCGGCCAACCGCTCGCCCGCGCCCGTGCGCAGTTCGAGCCGCGGACCTGCCGCCGGATCCCCTTGGGCATAGTCCACCGCCGCCACGCGCACCGCGCGCAACACCCCCGCCTCCGGAGTCATGGGCTGTCGCCAGATGGAACCCGGATCGCTCAGTCCGCCGTGCAACACACGGGGCACCGTGCGCACCTCCAGCAGCGGCCGCTCCCGCGCGAACACACCCAGCCAGCCCGCGCCGAGCAGCCCGGCCAAAGCGCCAAGGGCGGCGCCCCAAAGCACCCAGCCGCGCGCTGTCATGCTCCCCAACGCAGCCACTCCTCGGCCAAAACGCCGCGCCACCAGTAGATCGCCGAAAGTCCGAGCAGCGCCGCGAACAGCAGCCCCAGGGCCCGATCCCGCAGCCGCTCGGGCACCGCCGCCAACAGGCCCGCGGACACCAGGGCGCACAGGGCCGGTGCGGCGGGCAACAGGTAGCGCCCCGCGGCTTCCCCGCGCAGCACGACCAAGAGCAGTTGCGCCGTCACGATTGCCAGGGCGGCGGCGAGCGCCCCCCGGCGGCTGAGTTGCGCCCGCGACATCGTGCCCTTCGATCCCCGCGAACGCGCGGCGGCCGCGAGCGCACCCGCCAGGGCGAACGCCGCGATGGCGGCTCCCCACCAAGCAAACGCCCTCGGCAACTCCCGGCTGTGCCACGCCAGCGTCCCCACGGAGGTGCGCATCAACTCGCCCCAGCGCTCCGCGGAAAGTCCAGCCGAAGCGCGCGCCAGGGCCTGGCGCCAGCCCCCCGGGATCGCCGGACTGTCGCCCAGGAACCAAACGAACGCGGCCCCCAAAACCAAAACCAACGCCGCGGCCGCCGGCAAACGGCTTGCCGCACTCGCCCAGCCGCTTCGCCCGGCGCTGCGCGCGCGCTCCGCCACGGCGAACAAAAGCACGACCGGCGCGAGCACCCACGCGGAGAGCGCGGTGGTTTTCGCCAGCGGCGCGACCAAAAGGCACAGCCCCAGGCCGATCCAAGCCCGGGAGCGAACCCGGGAAGAAGCGCCACGCCCGAGCGCCCCCAGGGCCGCGAGCAGCGCCAGGCTGACCACCAACTTGGCGAGCACGTCGTTGTTCACCACCGCGGCCTGGCGGGCGTGCAGCGGCCAAAGCAGCGCCACGGCCCCGGCGCCCACGGCCACCCGCGGATCGCGGGCCAGGTGTTGCCCCAGGCGCACGGCGACCAAAACCGCCACCAGATACGAAAACCAGGCCGGCAGCCTGGCCCAGGGCAAAACCTCCCGGGGACCCGCGTCGGCGACCGGCGCGAGCCCCTTACCCAAAAGCCAGGCGTGGAGCGGGGGCTGCTGGGCCGCGCTCATGCCCGGCCGCAACACGTCGAAACTGAGCGTTCCCGCCGTATCCGGCGCCCAATCCACACGCCGGTGAAAACCCTCCTCGGCCATGGAGTCGAGCAGCTCCCCCTGGAGCGCGGCCGCCCGGGCCCCGTCGAGGTTTGGAAAACGGGCCAGCACCTGATGGATCGACACGGGCAGACCATCCCCGTGGATCGACTCCCGCCAGGCCATGCGCGGCCCCGGGCGTTCGCCCGTGGCCACGTGCCAGGCGGCCTCCAGGTGCCAGGGTTCGTCCTCGCCCATCCAGGGGGGCACCAGAAGAAGGGCCAGGGCCCCGTGCAAAACCGCCGCCAGGATCAGCCAGCGTGTGCCGGCCGGCCAGGGTTTCCCCCGCGCCCAGCGCACCCGGGGCCGCTTTCCCCCTTCGGGAGCGAGGATTCCATCGGAGCCGCCTGGGGTGGGGGAGGCCATCGGCGGAAGGGTAACACCCAAGCGCCGAGAGGGCGGTCCGGCGCGACCCCGAGTCCCGGGCTGGAACCGAGCCCAAAAGGGACTACCCTCGTGGCGCCCTCCACCCCATCCAGCCCATGAGTTCCGTTTCCCCCCACGTGATCGACGCCGGCGCGGCCAACTTCCGCGAGGCGGTCCTCGAACGCTCCATGACCGTGCCCGTGCTGGTGGACTTTTGGGCCACCTGGTGCGGACCCTGCCGGACCCTGGGGCCGATGCTCGAAAAACTCGCCGCGGAGTACGGCGGCGCGTTTGTGTTGGCCAAGGTCGACACGGATCAGGAGCCGGAGCTGGCGCAAATGTTCCAGATCCAGAGCATCCCGAGCTGCAAGTTGGTGCACCAGGGCCGGCTGGTGGACGAGTTTTCGGGCGCGCTGCCGGAGGCCGCCCTGCGCCAGTTCCTGTCCGCCTACGTGCGTCCGGTGGGCGATCCCCTGGAGCAGGGATTGGCCGCCCTGGAAGCCGGAGACGCAAAAGCCGCGGCGGCGCTGCTCGGACCGCTCGCCGAAGGCGATTCGCCGCGGGCCGAAGCGCGGGTGCCCTTCGCGCGTGCGTTGTTCGCACTCGGACTCCGGGAGGAAGCGCGCACCTGCCTCGAAGCCCTGCCCGAGGACCTTGCGAATAGCGCCGGCGCGCGGGCCCTGCGGGCGCGCATGGACCTGAGCGAACGATCCCCCGGGGACCTGGCCGAACTCGCGCAAATCGCGCAGGCAAAACCCGAGGATCCCGCGGCGCGCTTGGCCCATGGCCGAGCCCTGGCGGCGGCCGGACGATTCGAAGCGGCCCTCGAAGAACTCTTGGCCTGTGTCCAACTGGACCGCGACTTCGAAGAACAAGCCGCCCGGCGCGCCATGGTGGAACTCTTCGACGCGCTCGGTCCGGACAGCGATTTGGCGGGAGACTTCCGCCGACGTCTGCAGATGGCGCTGTTCGTCTGACCCGCGCGCGAACGATGTACCGCTGCGACACGGCCGGCGACCTGGAGCGGCTCGAGGTCTTTCACTCCCGCGCCGAGCACATCCTGGAGGTCGAAGACGAGCGGCTGCTGGCCCTCGCTCCATCCGTTTCGGGCTGGTCCGCGGCCCAGCAAATCTTTCACGTGCTGCTGGCCAATGAGCTGGCCTACCGCAACGTGCGCGCCCTGCTTTCCCGGGACCACCCGCGCATCGTCCGCGAGGGAGGGCCCGACCTGGCCGGTTTCCTGATTCTGCACTTCGATTCCATGCCCCGTGGGGTAGGCCGCGCCCCGCGCATCGTCACCCCTCCGCCCCGGCCGAACCTGGGGATCGTGCGCGATGCCTTGGCCTCGAACCGGCGGGAGCTGGCAGAGCTGGCCGAGCGGGCGGGGGAGCTGGTGCGCCTGCCGGGCGGGATCCGCCACCAGGATCTGGGGGTGTTGGGCGCGCCCCTGTGGCTGGCCTTCGCCCGCATTCACGGGGAGCACCACCTGGCCCTGGCCGGGGAAGTGCTCGCGGCCCTGGGCTGAGCGGGGCGAGTTCGCAGGCCCCGATTCAACCCGGGACGGCCGGGCGGCCGATGGGGCGGAATCGGCGCATCCGCCCCCCGCCCCCGTCCGCCCATGCAGCGATCCAGCCCGGCCCCGCGCGGCCCCTTGGCCCAACGCCAACTCGCACCGCCCCTTGGCCAACTTTTGCTCGAAAAGGGCCTCATCGACGAGGCCGGCTTGGAGCGCGCTTTGGATCACAAGAAGCGCACCGGCCAGAAGCTGGGCCAGTGCCTCGTGGATCTGATGCTGCTCTCGGAGGCCGGTCTGGCCGAGGCTCTGCGCTGGCAGGGCCGTTTGACCTGCATCAGCCTCACCCCGCGCATCGTAGACGCCGAAGTCGCGCGCGAACTCTCCGAGGACGAAGCGCGACAACTAGGCGCGATTCCGATCAATCGCATCGCCGGCGTCGTCACGGTCGCCCTCGAGGACCCCTCCGACATCTTTGCCCTGGACGAGCTCTCCAGGCAGCTCAAGGGACGAATCTTCGGGGTCTACGCCGAGCCTGCGCGCATTCGCGAGTGCATCCAGGCGATCCACAACCCCGCCGTGCAGTCCTTCAGCGTGCGCGAGCGCGAGCGGGGCAGGTTCCAGGCGCCCGAGCGCACCGAGCCGGCGGCCGCCACCGCGCCGTGGGAAATCCGCCAGCAGTTGCCGGAGGTGATGCAAGCGCTGTTCGAGGCCGCCGTCGCCGCGGATGCCAACTGCTTGCACTTCGAACCGGGTCTGAGCGGCTTCACCATCCGCATGCGTCTTCGCCACGGGCTGCGCGAGCGCCAGCAGCTTCCGGCCGAGTGGACCGGTAAAGCCCTCTCCTGGCTGAAGGAACTGGCGGGACTCGACCCGGGCGTTTCCGACCGCGCACTGGAAGGACGCGGCGACGTGGCCATTTCAGGGAACGAATACGTGGCTTCCGTAGCCATCGTGCCGAGCGCCGGAGGCGACTCCGCGGTCGTGCGCTTGACTCCCAGGTTGGTCCTACCGCGCGGACTGGAAGGGCTCGACCTCGGCATCGAGCAGGAACAGGCCCTAGCGGTCCAACTTGCCGCCGGCCAAGGATTGATACTCTCCGTGGGTCCGGCGGGAAGCGGCCGAGTGGGCGCCTTACACGGCATGTTGCGCACGGTCGCCCGGCCGGACCGCAAGGTCATCGCCCTGGAGGATCCGGTCGAAGCGCGTTTCGAGCACGTGGTGCACGTCTCCGCGCAGAGCCTGACCGATCGCACCCAAGCCGGGCGCATGCGCACGCTCCTGCGCCATGACCCCGATGTCCTGTTGGTGACCACCCTCGAAAACGCCGAAGCAGCGGAAGTCGCTCTGGCGGCCTCCAGTCAGGGCCTGTTGGTCCTGGCCGGTCTGCGCGCCCACGGTTTCGCCGACGCGGTGGAACACCTGCGTGGTTGGGGCCTCGGCAACTACGCCCTGGCCCACACCCTGCGCGGCGCCGTCGTGCAGCGTTCCCTGCGCCGCGTGTGCCCCGCCTGCACCCAACCCGCCGAACCCTGTTCATGGGCGCGTTTGGCCCTCGAACGCATGGGACTCGACGATCCGCAGATCCTTCGCCGGCAAGGTCCCGGCTGCGAAGCATGCCGCGGACGCGGTTTCCTCGATGTGCTGCCGGTCCGGGAGTTTGCCTTCATCGACGAGGGTTTGGCCGAGGCCCTGGCCTGCGGTGCTCCACGCGAACTCATCGGAGAGCGCATCGCCGCCCAACTGGGAACGAGCCTCGCCGCACGCGCCTTCGAGGCCGTGCGCACCGGGGAGTGCTGCATCGAGGACGTGCTGCGCGCCATCGCCTGAACCATCGTCTCCACCGCTCGCGAGATTACCCCATGACCACGATCCTCTTCGTGCACGATGGCCAAGAACACCCCCGGGCCCGCCAGCAACTGCTGGAGCTCTCCGGCTACCGCGTGCGCCTGCTCAAGTCCGGCACCGAGTGCCTGGAGTTGGTGGAAGAAGCCCGCCCGGACCTGGTTTTGCTCGACGTTCTGATCGAAGGGCCGAACGGCTTCGAGGTTTGTCGCTCCCTGCGGCAGCGTTTCAGCGCGGCCCACCTTCCGATCGTGATGTGCTCGGGGGTGTACACGGCGCGGGCATTCCAAGACGCGGCCGCGGAAGCGGGCGCCCAAGCTTACCTGGTGGCGCCCTACGAGCCCGGCGACTTGGTCGAGGAAATCGCTCTACAACTGCGGTTGGGCGCGGATGCGAGGGCAGCATTGCCTCCGGAAGAAGCTCGCCCGAAACCCGTTCCCCAGACCCCCAAGGTGGAGCAGGTCGAAGCGCCCTCGGGGCGCTTGCGCCTGCGTCCTTCGGACAGTCTGGGCCAGGGCCTGCGTCTTTCCGGTGACCTATGACGGATCCGCTGGGGGGATAGGTTCCGCGCCCATTCCCGCCCACGGGCGGCACCGCGGCGGGAGGGACTGGGAGCGGCCTGGAAACTCCGAAGAGTGCCCGCACTAGGATCGGCACCGCCATGAAGCGACCTCCCCGCCGATTGCGCCGCCTGCTGCTGCTGACGTGCGCGACGCTGCTCCTCGGGTTCTGTGCCGCGGGAGCGGGCGTCTACTGGGTTGTGCGCTCCGGCTCCCCGATCCGCTCCGGAACCCTCTCCCTGCCGATCCTCGAACAGCGGGTCGAAGTTTTTTTCGACGCGCGCGCCGTACCGCATGTTTTCGCCGCGGGCAGCGCCGATCTGGCGCGCAGCCTGGGGTGGTTACACGCTTCGGAGCGCATGGCGCAGATGGAACTGGCTCGCCGTTTCGCACGCGGCCGTTTGGCCGAAGCGGTGGGGGAAGCCGCCCTGGCAAACGACATCCGCATGCGCCGCCTCGAATTGGCGCGCACGGCGGAACTCGGCGTCGAGCGGTTGTCACCCGAGTCCCTGGCTTGGCTCGAAGCCTACGCCCAAGGAGTCAACGCGCATCTGGAGAGTCGCGCTCGCGATCCGCTGCTGAGGTTGCTCGGGGTGCGCCCCGAACCTTGGACTCCCGCTGACAGTCTATGCATCGCGATGCTGATGGCCCTGGAGCTGTCGACCTCCTTCGACGGGGAGTTCGCGCGCCTCGAGGTTTTGGGGCTGCTCGGTCCCGGGGCCCTCGATGCGCTCTACGCCTGGGAAGAAGACTACTTGGAGTCGGAGCACCTGGAGTTGGCGCAGACCGTGGCTAGGTCCAGCGAACAGGTCACTCGCCCGCGGGCCACGCGCTCGTCGCGAAACGCCGCGGAGGAGCCGCGCATCGTCACGGGCACGTCCGAGATCACCCCCGTGGGCGGGGGCAGCAATGCGTGGGCGGTGTCCGCTGCCCGATCCCGAGGAACCGGCGCCCTCTTGGCAGGCGATCCGCATCTGAATCTTGGCTTGCCCAGCCGTTTTTATCAGGTGCGCCTCTCCGCGCCGGACTACGACGCGCAGGGATTTTCGCTGCCCGGCTTGCCCATGGTGGTGATTGGGCAGGGTCCGCACCGGGCCTGGTCCCTGACCACGACCGGCGCCGACACCGAAGACAGCTTCGTCGAGGACTTCGATCCGCGCACCGCCACCGTTCGCCGGGGCGCGGAGCGCGTGCGGGTCGAGGAGCGCGTCGAGGCCGTGCGTGTGCGCGGACAGGGCGGCCAAGAGGTGCCCATGTGGCGCACGGAGATCGGCCCTTTGATGCCCGCCGACGACGCCCGGGGGCGGCCCGCCTTCAGCCTCGCCTGGACGGCCCACGATCCCGGTGATCCCCTGCGCCTGTTCCTGGCCCTCGCGCGGGAGTCCGACCCGGCCCAGGTCTGGCTGGCTGCGCGGGACTACGTGGCTCCGGTGCAAACCCTCGTGGTGGCCGAAGCCGGCGGTGAAGCCCATTACGGCGTGATCGGGGCGCTGCCCCTGCGCGGCCGCGGAGCGGGACGACTGCCGAGTCCCGCCTGGGACGTGAGTTTTCACTGGGGCGGGCGCAGCCACGGAGCGGTGGGGCCGCGTGTCGAAGCGCCCACGGGCTTCGTCGTCTCCGCCAATGCGGACGTGCGGCCCCCGGGTTGGAACGACCCCCTGCCAGCGGACTTCGCCCATCCTTCGCGGCGCAACCGCATCGCGGCCGCCCTGGACGAGCGCAGCTCCTGGGATCTCGATGCCTTGGCCGAGCTTCAAGGGGATCGGCTTTCGCCCTACGCGCGGGATCTGATCGAGGCGCTCGAGGGCCCCTGGACGGGGGACGCCCACCGGGCGGCGGATCTACTCGCTGCCTGGGACACACGCGTCGAGGCCGGGCCGGGTGCGTTGCTCTTCCAGTTCACGGTGCGCGAGCTGGTGCAGGCTTGCGGCGAGGCTTTGTTGGAACAGCCCCGCTTGGCGCGGCAGTTTTTCTCCCCCTTGAGGGACGCGCTGCCCAGGCTCTTGGGGCCTGATGGGGAGCTCCACGGTAAGCGCGATCAACTCATCGCACCCGCCCTGGAACGGGCCTGGGGCGCTTCCCTGCGGCGTGGGGGAGCCGATCCCGCACGCTGGCGGCTGGAGACTTTGCAGGAGATCGAGCTGCGCCATCCCATGGGCGATTTGCCCTGGATCGGCGCGCGCATGAATCGCGGGCCCTACGGCTTCGGGGGCCACGACAGCGCCATCGATGTGGCCTGGTCCCGCTGGCGCGGCGAGCGTCTGGAGGCGGTGGGGGCGGCCTGCCTGCGGATCGTCGCCGACGCGGCCGATCCCGATCGCTCCATGGCGGTTCAGCCGGGAGGCCAGAGCGGACACCCCTTCGATCGGCACTACGCGGACCAGATCGATGCCTGGCGGGGGGGCCAGCTCCATCCGATGCACTGGAGCCGGCAGCGGGCGCAAGCGGCGGCCCGCACCACCCTGCGCCTGGAACCCGGGCGCTAACCCCCGCATTCGGTTCGCGGACTGCCGGGCGGTCGCTCTCAAGCGCCGCAAACTCTTCCCTGGCTTTCGTCCACGCACCCACTTCTCCTCCCTTCTGATCTCCCCTTCTCCGTGGCTCCTGTTTTTTTCTGAAAAGAAGAAGAAGAAGATCCACAAGAGGCACGGAGAAGGGGGGATCAGAAGGGAGGAAGGAAAAGAGGGGGGTGCTGCGCCGGCTGAATCGAAGCTACCGACGGGGAGCCCTCCGCCCAGGACTGCGTAGGGGACCTGCCGGGCAGCGGGAGCCTGATGCCATTGGGGGCCCTGGGAGGCCGAGGGGCGTGGAGCGGAGTGCCTGCGGGGAGCCGAACGGAAATTTCCGACTTCCTTCAAGGCCCTACCTGGGAGCTACCGAAGGGTGAGCACGGGAGAGACGCGGGACGGGGGGATCCGTCGAGTGTCTCGTCGCCACGGCGCCCGAAGGGGACACCATGAAGATCAACTGGGGTCGGGGGACTTCTCCCCGAAAGGCATTCTCGCTGCTCGAACTGATGTTCGCGCTGACCGTGCTGGCCATCGGCGTGATGGCGGCCTTCTCGAGCCAAGTGGGCTCGGTCGATCTGCTGCGTTCCTCACGGGAACAGGATGCGGCCATGCTGCAAATGCGCGCCGCCCTGGAGGCGATTTTGGCGCTGCAGCACGCGTCGATTCCGGTGGCGGGCAGTCCCTTCGAGTCGGGGCAACCGATCGACGGCTACAACGCCCACGGTTTGAGCGACTTCGTCCTGGTGGCGGAGTACCCCGGCTACACCCTAGGTGGGGACATTCCCGACCCGCTGGAAGTGGTGCTGACCGGCACCTGGCTCGATTTCTCCCAGCGCGAACGCAGTCTGCGGCTCTCGACGATGGTGACCCGATGAAACGAGCTGTTTTGCGGCGCGCGGGTTCGGCTCGCGCGGGCTTCACGGTGCTGGAACTCGCCATCGGCGCCATCCTGCTTTTGGTGTTGACCGGTGCGGTGCTGGAGACTCTGGGATCCATGAAGCGCATGGCCCTGGTGGGCAGTGTGCAGTCGCGCGCCCAAGCCCATGCCGAACGCGCCCTGACGGAAATCGTGCGCGACCTGCGCCGCTCCGGTTTTGTGCAACTCGAAGGCCTCGACTACCCGTACTTCATCGAAGCCGGGTTTGTGCCGGCGGCCTACGACGCGGACGGAACCCACGGCCACGATCCCGCCCAAAAGAGCGCCCAGGCGGGCGATGCGGACTTCGGCGACGACCGCGGCATCCTGCTGGTGCATCCCGCCCTGTGGCCCGAGGACGTGCTCGGCCTCGACCCGGAACAAAAGGCGCGCTGGCCCTATGGGCGGCCCGTGCTGCACGGCGAGACCCAGGGCCTCGGCCCGCTTTCCGGCGTGAATGGAATCGATCCCGAGGACAGCGACTTCGCGGTGATGATCGCGCCAGGGGAAACCGATCCGTGGCCCAGCGACATCGTCTGGAACGTGGGCAACGCTATTTCCTACACCCTGCGCACGGACGGCTCCGGGCGCAACGTCCTGGAACGACGCGAAGCGAGGGGCGCCGTGCGTGTCCTGGCGCGCGACTTGGAGCGCGTCGTCTTCCAGAACGCCGAGGCCACGGGTTTTCAGATCCCCCTCGACGCCGTGCGCGTGCGCCTCTTCTTCCGCGTCCCCGATGAGAACCGCCGGATCTACCGCTTCCAGATGGAGGCCACGGTCCGACTCCGCAACGGGACAGGATTCTGAACATGAAGAATATCCATCGATTCGGCCCGCGAACCGGGCTCGCCCTAGCATCCGCCGTGATCACGGTCTTCACCGCGGCCGCGCTCGTGGCCGTGCTGCTGACCATGGCACTGGCGACCAACCGCAGCTCAGGCGTAACCAAGAACAGCACCCAGGCACACTACGTCGCCGAGGGCGCCGTGGAGGTTGCCAAGAAGCGCATCCAGGAAGCCCTGGCCAACTGGTCCGCTCCGCCGACCGGAGGTGTGGTCACGGTGGGTGGCCACGAGGTGCCCTACACGGTCACCGACACGACGGCGTACTCGCCGGCGGGTTTTCCGCCCGCGGTGTTCGACGCCAGCGGCATCATGGCCAACATCCGCACCTTCGAGATCACCGCGACCGCGGTGGTCGAGGACACGGTGGTGCGGCTCAGCCGCGTGGTGATGACCGAGGAAGTGCCGATCTTCCAGTTCGCCGTGTTCTACGCGGACGACCTGGAGGTGAACCCGGGTCCGAACATGACCCTGGGCGGTCGTGTGCACAGCAACAAGAATATCTTCTTGTCGCCCAACGGCAGCACATTGACGATCGACACCAACTACCTGCGGGCCGTGGGGCACCTCTACCGCCACCGCAAGGACGCGGTCGGCGCCTCCAACGGGACGGTGCGCGTGCGCAAGTGGGTCGAAAACCCCTTCGATCCGTCCGCGCCGAAGCAGTTCGTGAACTTGCACAACAAGAGCGAACTGGAGGCATTTGGGGTGCCTTCCATCAGCGGCTACGACAGTAAGTTCACCGCCGGCTTCGATGCCGGCGGTGACGGCAGCTTCCACGATCTGGGGGACTTCCTGCCGTTTGCTCCGGGTGCCCTCGAGTACTGGGGGCCGCCGGCGGGTTACGCCAAGAGCGGTCACACGATCAAAACCAGCGACCACGCCATCACCGAGGCCGTGCCGCCGCCGATCGGTTCGATCCAGATGTTCGACAACGTGGGCGCAGGCGTGGGCAGCTACGACCTGAATCCTGACACGGGGCTCTATACCTACGTGGGTGCGGGGAACGGCACGCACCAAAAGGGTTTCTACCACGAGAAGGCGGCCTTGAGCTTCCTGATCAATCCCGCCGGAACGGGCGTGATCGTGACCGGGCCCAACGGGGCCTTGAATGCCACAACCGCCCTCCCCGACGGTGAAGGGGGCTACACCTACGTCGAGAAGAGTTACGCCGACATCTTGGCCGGCGCCTACCAGCTCAAGCAGATCTACGACGCCCGTCAGGCGAATGAAGGTCCCGGCACCGTGCAGGTGGTCGAGATCAACATGGCGACCGTCATGGCGCTGATCGAATCCGGCGAGCTGGACATCTCCGGGGCCGAGGCTCCCGGCGGCGGCATCGTGATCTACGGCGCCAAGTACGGGGCCACCACCGGACTCGGAACGGGAGGTCTCAAGCTGACCAACGGCGCCGAACTGGCCCTGCCGGTGACGGTGGCCTCGGAGAGTCCGATCTACATCCACGGGGACTACAACGTGGGCGGATCGAGCCACGGCAAACAAGGTGCCGCGGTGATCGGCGATGCCATCAATCTTTTGAGCAACGCCTGGAACGACAGCAAGACCCACTCGACCTCCTTGCCGGTCGCGGCCGACACGACCTACAACGTGGCCATGATCACCGGTGGCCTGCCGACCAAGGGCGGCAACTACAACGGAGGCCTGGAGAACCTGCCGCGCTTCCACGAGAACTGGAGCGGTCGCAAGTGCACGATCCTCGGTTCCTTCGTGAACACTTGGACCAGCCAGTTGGCCACGGGAGCCTGGAAACACGGCGGCAAGATCTACACCGCGCCGATTCGCGACTTCGGCTACGACCCGGACTTCAACAACATGGGCAACCTCCCGCCCTGGACCCCCGTGGCGGTCACGGCGAACACGGCCGTGACTTGGTAATGGGGTGATGGGGTGAAGCCCGATTCGCTCGCGCGGCGCTCGGCCGCGAACGCGAGGGTCTCGGGCGGTGCGGGGGCGTCCTCCTGGAGGGAGGGCGCCCCTGCTGGTTTGTGGCCGGCCGCGGGCCGCGCTCGCGCATCAGGCGCCCGACGAGCGCTCCGGCGGCCGTCCTTCGCCCACGGCCGGCTGGACCAACTCCAGGGCCCGGCCGAGCAACTCCTGGGCCTCGGCCAGCGCCTCGCGGGCCTCTTGGGCTTCGCGTTCGAGAACCGCGCGCCCGGCCGCCGCCGCTTGCACTTCGCGATCGAGGCGCCGGAAACCCTCCGTCGCCGACGAAAGGGACGACTCCGCGCTGCGGCGCCAACGCTCCGCTTCCAGGCGTGTTCCTTCCAGGGCGACTTGCAGCTCTCGCAGGTGCTTTTCGTGGTGGCGTTCGACCTCGTCCGTCACCACGCGCAAAACGCCGGCCGCGAGAGCGGAAGAAACACCCTTCGGCGCCTCCTCCGCGTGTTCGGACCGCTCTAGGGCTTCCAGGCGTTTGGACAGCAGCAGCAGCCGCGCGCGCAGCGGAGCCAACTCGGCCGCCTCGGTTTGGAGGGCCAGGAGGCGCGCGCGGTCGAAGGCGCTGGCAGCCTCCGATCCGCTCGCCGCGGCGTGGTGGAGCGCAGGCGGCTCGACATCGGCGACCTGATCGTCGTGGGAAGCGCGTCCTTCGCCGACGGCAGCCAGGAATGCGGCCGCTTCCGCGTTGGCCCAGGCGTCCGCCAGGGGATCCTCGCCGGGTGCGGTTTCCGCCGTCCCGGACAGCGCGGCGGCGAGTTCGTTTTCCCCTTGGAGTACCGGCACCTCGCTGGGGGAGGGATCGCCGCCGAAGAGGCGGTCCAGGGCCTCGCGCGCCTCGCCGAGTTCCTTGCGCCTCAGCTCCAGATCCTGTTCGAGCCGGCCAAAGCCCGGCTCCGCCGCTGCCACGGCCGTCGATGGGGCCAGGCCCCCCCGCCACCATGCCAGGGCACGGGCGGCCAACCAGGAGAAAAGTACCCCGGAGAGGTACACCCCGAGGCCGAAGAGCAAGAGGCGCGCGAGCTCCATGGGCGACCGCAGGCCCATCGACGCAAGGGGATGGACCCTTGAGGTCCGAGCCGGGCCGGCCGCCGTCCCGCGCACTTCGGGCCGGGGCCAGACCCGTCCTTGGGACGGCACGGGGGCCCGCGGTGCAGCCCCGGGGCCGAAGGCGCCGAAGGCCTGCACCGAGTGAACACCGCCCCCGAAAGCCCCGCGACGGGCCCGCGACATCCCGCCGAGTGCAGCAGCCTCGAGGCCCAACTCCTGAGTCTCTACGGCGAGCGCCAGTGGATCGAGCGGGAACTCGGGGGCTCGAGTGCCGCCTTCCTGGTGGGCCTCGCGCGCGACCTGGAGCAGCGCTTGGCCGACGCCCGCGGCGCGTCCGCGCGATCCGCGGGCGCGGGCGAAGCGAACTCGGCAGCACCGCCCCCGCCCCACATCCCCGCCCACCAGGGCAGTCCCATGGATCAAGAAAACACGCAGGCCACCGAAGGCCTGGGGATCGAAGAACACGAAGCCGCCGAGGAAGCCCCCGTTTTCGAAGCTTCCCCCCCGCGGACCTCCCCGGCTCAGGAGCGCATTGAACCCCTCGGAGCCCTACCGGCCGGCAAACTCGACCAGGTGGTGCGCGCCCTGGGCCTGCTGGCCGGGGAACTGGCTCCGCGCTTCGGCTCCAGCGAACTGGTCGTCGAGGGCGAGGTCGAAGGCGTGCGTTTCTCCCTGCGCTGCCAGTCCCCCGAAGGCGTCCGGTAATGGCAGGTCCGCCCGACCCCATCGCCGAACACCTGCGCCTGGAAGGGGAGTCCCTGGCCCAGGCCAGCCCCTTGCGCGAGGCCGTGGACTTCGCCGGTTTGGCGGGGCTCTCCCAGGCGCAACTCGACGCGCTGCCCTGTTTCGCGGCCCGGGTCGATGACGACGGCTTCGTGCAGGCCGCCGGCGGCAGCGGCCCCTTTGCCCGGCGCTGGCCGGCCGACCACCTGGGCCAGCACTACTTCTCGGAGCTCGAGCCCTCGACCAACAACAGCCTGGTGCGCGGGACCTTCGAGATGGGTGTCGCCGAGGACCGCCTCGACTGCCTCTTGAGCTACACCTTCACGTTCCACGGGGCCCCTCGCCACGCCCTGTTGCACCTCTTCCGCTGCTCCGAAAGCCTCAGCAACTGGCTGCTCGTCCAGCCCCTGGAGGAGTCGCCGGGAGCCTGACGGCGCGGCCCGGACGCGGGATCCCCGCTCTGGGCCGACGGGCGCCGCCGGGGCGCTGTATGCTGCCCGCCCTTCGCCCCAAGCGCCCATGGACTCCGCCTCGACACGCAAGGACGGCTGCGCCGATCTTCGCCCGCCGTCCCGCCTCGCCCCCCGTCCCAAGGACGGGCGTCCCCGGCTCCTGCTGCTCGCGACCACCCGCCGCGGCCGAGGCCCTTGGCCGCCCCAGGTGGGCACTCCGGCCGGATGGACCGCCCTGCGAGAGCTGTGCCTCGCAGCGGGGATCGTGCCGACCGTGGCGGTCGACCACGCCCTGGCCGCGGACGGGCGAGCTTCCGAGGACCTGGTGCGCGCCGTGCAGGCGGGGGAAGCGCGGCTGGGCGCCCATTTGATCCCGGCCCTGACCCCGCCCCTCGACGGCCGCCAGCCCGCTCCGTTCCCCGGCAACCTGCCGCGGGATGTGGAGCGGGCCAAACTCGAAACCCTGATGGAGCGCCTCGAGGGACGCTTCGGCGTGCTGCCGAGGGTGTATTTGGCCGCAGGCGGCGGTACCGGAGCTTCGTCCGCGGCGTTGCTCTCAAAGGTCGGCCTGAGGGTCGATGTGAGCCCCATCCCGCCCGTCGACCTATCCGACCAAGCCGGCCCGAACTACGCCCACTTCCCGCGCGTCCCGTTTGTCTATCCGGCGGTGTCGGACGTGCTCGCCGTGCCGCGCAGCGCGGCCCGCATCGGCCCGCTCGCCGGCGGCAGCCTGGCGGCCCTGGACGGTTGGTGGGTGCGCGCGGGTTTGGGCGCACTGCGCCGGCTGGACCCCGAACGCTCCAGCGGCGCGGCCCTGGCCCGTTTGGCCCGGCACCTGCTCGCCGACGGGGTTCCGGTGCTGACGACCACCGTGCATCTCGAATCGTTGACCGGCCCGCGCGGGGACGAAGTGCGCCGCTCCCTGGCGGACTGGTTCGCCGCGGCAGCTTCCCTGGGGTTGGTGCCGAGCACCCACGAAGAACTTTGGGATGAGGTCGGGCACCTGCCCGAGGTGGAGGGTCCCTACGCGCGCTCGCGCCGCGCGCGCAACTGATCGCAGCGTCGCGCCAAGCACGCGCAGTCGGTCTGGGGCGCTCAGCGAGCGCTGGAGATGGGCAGGCGCAGGACAAAACGCGCGCCGCCGTCCTCGGGGGACTCCAGTTCCAAATCGCCGCCGGATTCGCGCGCCAACTCGCGGCACAGGGCCAAACCCAAACCGAGCCCCTGGCCGGGCGCGGCGTCCGGCCCACGCTCGAAGAGGTCGAAGATGCGCCTGCGTGCCGCGATTGGAACGCCCGGTCCATGGTCGCGCACCGCGATGTCGACCTGTCCGGCGCGCGGGGAAGCGCTGACTTCGATGCGCGCGGGAGTTCCACCCGCCGCATACTTCGCCGCGTTGTCGACCAGGTTCCCGAGGATCTGGGTTACGGAAGCGGGGTCGGCCAGCACCGCGGGCATGTCGGTCGAAGTTTCCACCATGAGCGACAAACCCGCTTCCTCGGCGCGGCGGCGCCATTCGGGAAGGTTGCGCTCGAAGAGTGCCGCCAGATCCACGGACTCGCGTCCGCCCGGCCTCAAGCCGCGCTCCAAACGGGTGTGGGCAAGCACGTTTTCGAGCACACGGCCCAAACGGCCGGCTTCGCTCCGAAGCGTCTCCAGATATTCCTTCGCCGCCTCCGGGTCGCGCACGTGCCCTCCCGCAAGAAGATCCAGGTAGAGGTGGAAACTGGTCAGGGGCGTGCGCAATTCGTGGGTCACCAGGCTCGCGAAACGCGCCCTGCGCTCGGACATGCGCCAAGCGGCGCGCAGGGCCAAGAGCACCGCGCCCATGGCCGCGAGAACCACGGCGCTTGACCACAAGAGCGTCGTCCCCAGTCCGGTGTTCGGCCGCGGAGTCGGGTTTTGCGGGGCACCGACCCGCAGCACGGCAGGCAACTGCACGAGCCGCTCTCCGCCGTCCACCAGCCCTGCGCCGCGCGCCAACTCCAAACCTGCGCGCCGATCGGTTAGCAGATCGGCCGCTTGCGCCAAAAGAAATTTGCGCAGCGGCGGCCAATCAAGCCAAACCCCCTCCAGCCGCGCGCCGTCCGCGGCGCGTCCGGGGCGAAGCAGAGCCAAAACCGGCTCTCCGCCGTCGCTGCGCGGAAAGAGGTGCGGAGTGAATCCCGGCGGCGTGCGGCCCTCGTCGCCGGTCGGCAGGGCGACGATGGCCGCCAACATGCCCACCAGGTACTCCGCATCCGGCTGCGCCGGCAGGCGGGCCTGCTCCAGGCGCAGCAGGGACTGGGGCACCGCGGGCAGGCGTTCGAGGGCTTCCGCGAAACGCTCCGGCGCGACCGCCCGGGCCAGCTCTTCCAGTCGCTCCGCCGCGCGCACGTAGACCTCCGCCGGCGCCACCGCCGCCTCGGCGGCCGCGGCCCACTCGCCGAGTACCTGGGGGGAGCCGAGCCCGCGGCTCGGCGACCAGGTGAAATGCAGTCGTCGCAGGGGCAACTCGGCGCCCAAGAGCGGAGAAGGCACCACCACGACACCGCTCGCCAATCGTCGGCCCTCGGCATCGTAGGCATCGGGGGAGTGGGTCGCGTCGTAGTGGCGACTGGGCCTTGAGGCTTCCCCCGCGAGCAGCGGCGCAAGCACGGTTTCCATGCGCCAACTGGCCAGGCGCGTGACTTCGCGGGTCTGCCAATAGAGCCGGCTTTGGTGTTCGCGCCGCTCGTGGGCCAAGGCCAGTGCCACCAAAAAACCCTGGGTGCCGAGCACCACCAGGGTCAAGGAGCCGGCGAGGGTCCAGCGCATGCCCGACGAGCGCCCCCAAAGGGTGAGGAGCCGCTGGAAGAGCCCCGAGCGGATCGGCTGCGGCGCTCGGACGGAGCGCGCGGGAACCTGCGTTTCCTGCGCGGACATGGACTTCGCCGCCGGAGTCAACCCGCGGCGTCCGCGGACGAAGCGAGCATGTATCCCCGGGCGCGGATCGTGCGCACGACCTCGGGCTGGTTCGGATCGTCGCGCAGCGCCTCGCGCAGGCGCGCCACCGCCATGTCGACGGTACGCGTGACGAGGCCGCGCGGATCGAGCCCCCAGACCTTTTGCAGCAACTCGTCGCGGGGCACGGCCCGATCCGGATTCTCCGCCAGGTAAGCGAGCAGCGCCGCTTCGCGCTCACTCAAACTCTCCGTGCCGCCGTCCGCGAAGCGCACCTCCCGGCGCTCGAAGTCGATCCGTCGGCCGGCGATTTCGAGCAGCGCCACCGGCGGAGGCTGCGCGGCCACACGGCGCAGCACCGCTTCCACGCGGGCGAGCAGCTCCGCCGCGCCGAAGGGTTTGACCACGTAGTCGTCCGCGCCGCCCTTGAGCCCGCGCACGCGATCGCTCTCGGCGCCGCGCGCGGTCAGCACGATCACGGGCAGGTGTGTGTGGGTCCTTCGCACCCGTTCGAGCACGCCGAAGCCGTCCATGCCCGGTAGCCCCACGTCGAGCAGCACCAGGGCGAAGCTGCCGCTGCGCGCCGCCTCCAGCCCCGCGGGACCGTCCGCGCAGGCTTCGACGGAATAACCCGCCGCGGTCAGGGTGTCCACCAGGGCGCGGCGCACCGCGGCATCGTCCTCGACCACGAGCAGGCGCGGGAAGCTCATGGGGCGATGGTATCCGCCTGGCAAGGCCCTTCCGCAACGGGCGTGCAACAGCGCCGCTCCGCAGTGCGAACGCCGGGGCCGGCGCACGCGGGGTAGACTGCAACCATGGGGAATTCCGCTCGCTGGGAGCGCAGCCAAGGACAGCCGCCGGGCAGCCCCCGGGCCCCGCTCGCGGGCACCCTGGGCCTGTTGGCCCTGATCGTGGCCTGCACCGCCCGCCCCCCGGCCGGTGAACTGCAGGCGCGCTGGGTCGAGCCGGTCGCGGCCGGGCATGTGTCCCCCGAACTGCGCGAGAGCCACCACCTCAGGCTGCCCGCTCCCGGCGCCGACTCCGGCGCTGGGGAGGCCGGCGGTCCGGTCCACCGCGGACGGCCGGCGGTGGCCCTGGAGCCGCTCCCCGACGGTTCCCTCGAAGTGGTCCGCGCCGAAGGTCCCCGCGGGCGCCACAGCCTCCTGCGACTCGCCGGCGGGGCCGACCGCGCCGCGGGTGAACCGTGGGCCGAGTGGAGCCTGCCCGATCTGCCCCCCCAGGCCGTCGGCATCCTGCGCTGGCAGCGGCTGGAGGGCGGTGCGTGGCTCGTGGCCGCCAGTGGGGTTCGCGCCGGGGATCCGCCCGGCCTTTGGCGCTTGGAACCCCAAACGGAGGGCGCCGGCGAAGCCGACGAGGGCCAAGAACCGGTCGTTTTGCCCTCACCCGGCCACGGCGGCCTGCTCGACCTGGCGTCCGCCCCGGACGGGGGTTTTTTCCTGCTCGACGGGGGCGGAGCCGCGCGTTTCAACCGCGACGGGTCCGAACTCTGGCGCAGGGCACTTCCCGCGCAACACGCTTCCCTGGCCCTGGCGCCGGCCTCCCGTGAGCGGCTTGCGGTGCTCGGCGCCGACGAACGGCTGGTCTTCTTGGAGGCCGCCACGGGCGCTCCGGCCGGCGAACTGGACCTGCGCTCGCTCTTGCCGCGCGGCGAGGGCCTGGAGATGCCCACCGGTTTGGTGGCGGCGCCGGCGGGCGGGCTCCTGGTGCGCCAATACGCCACCGACCATCCGCTGCCCCGGGCGGCGAATCGCCCGCGCGCGGAGCGCACCAGTTCGGCGCTGCTTTTGCACCTGGACGCTTCCGACCGTTTGCATGCGCGTTATCCGGCCCAAGGCGAAGCCTCGGCGCGCTTCGCGGATTTGGCCCAAAGCGCGCGTTTGGATGGGGCCGCGCGGCCGATCGCGCGGGACGCGGGCAGCCTCTATCGATTGACGCCGGAGGGCGGCGCCCTGCGTTTCGCCGGGGAAGGTCCGCCGCGGGGTCTGTTGATCGATCCGCGCGCCAACGCCTTCGGTCCCGACGGCTCGGTCGCGGTGCAAGACGGCGTCAGCGCCGAGGTGCACCGCTTCGACGGCCGCGGTGAGCGGTCCGCGCTCTACGTGCCGGACGAGAGCGACTTCGCGCGACCGGACTTGGTCGAACTTGCGCCGCGCCCCGACGGCGGATTGGCCCTGCGGCGCGCGGTGCATCGGCCCGATTGGTTGGCCTTTGACGCGGACGGGCGGCGGGAAGCCCTTCACGATGGGGATCCGCCCGCGGCCTTCGCGGCGAGCGGCGCGGCGCTCCTTCGCCGCGGCCAAGGTTTGGCGCTTGCGCTTCCCGGCCGCGCGCCGCGGGTGCTGGAGCGGCGCCCGGACGGGGGCGAGGTGCGCATCGCCCACGCGGTCGCCTTCGCGCCCGATGGTTCCTTCATTTTCATCGACGTGGCCCCCCAGGTGCTCGACGGTTGTGAGTGCTTCGAGCCCGTCGATCCGACGAGCATCCCCGGCCACGAGGACACCGGCACCTACCTGGCCTGGTACGGGCCCGAGGGCGATCCCCGGCGTTCGTTCCGCATCCCGCGCGACCTGTCCGCGTGGCATCTGGCCCTGGGGGACGGTTGGGCGCTGCTCGCGACCCAGAGCGGGCACGCGGAGTTGCTCGATCTGGAGACGGGGGAGCTGTGGCAGCTCGACGTCCCGCGGCCGGCGGCCGACGCGGTGCGCTGGTCCTTCGCCCTGGGGGGCGCCGAGTTGGTGCGTTTCGAGGCCCGCGCCCGGCGGCTTGCGTACTTCCCGCTGCCCGGCCGCGGCGATGCGGCTTTTGTGCGCTCTGCCCGCTGAAGCCCCGCTGGCCGCGCGGTGGCCCCGTCCCGCAGGCGGTTCGCGGCAGGTGGCGTCGCGGGCGCGCGCACGCGCCCGGCGCAGCCCGACGCGGCCGGCCCCGTAGACTCCCGATGTGGAAGCGGACGGATGGTCCCTGGAGCGGCGGGAAGAACCCGATGGGCTCAGGCTGTGCCTGAGCGGTGAGCTCGGCATCGGTGAACTCAGCCCGGCGCTGGTCCGTTTGGAGTCCGCCTGTCAGGGGGCGCGCGGCGCGCTGCTGCTCGACCTCGGGCGGCTCGAGCGCCTCGACGGTGCCGGTGCCGCGCTGCTGCTGGATCTGCGCGCGCGGCTGAGGCGGCGCGGGCTGCAGGCGGAGTTGGTCGAAGCGCGCGGTGCGGTCGCTTCGCTCTTGGCGCTTTACGGCGCCCATCCGCCCCTGGAGCCGGCCAAACCGCCCCCCGGACGCACCGGGCTGCTCGAAGACATCGGCGCGGGCACCTTGGCCCGGGTGAGCCAGGTGCGCGGGGTGCTCGACGGACTGGGACAGGTGGCCGCCTCCGCGTGCCGCGCTTTCGTGCGCCCGGGCCAAATCCCCTGGCGTGACCTGCCGCGCCTGGTCGAACGTTTCGGCCCCGACGCCATTCCGATCGTCGCCCTGCTCAGCACCCTGGTCGGCGTGATCCTGGCCTTCCAAGCCGGGGTGCAACTGCGCGACTTCGGCGCGGAACTGTTCGTCGCCAACCTGGTGGGGCTCTCCGTGGTGCGCGAGTTGGGCCCCCTGATGGCCGCCATCCTGGTGGCCGGGCGTTCCGGTGCGGCGATTGCCGCCGAACTGGGGACCATGCGCGTGGGGGAGGAAATCGACGCCCTGCGCACCCTGGGCCTGTCGCCCCACGAACACCTGGTGGTGCCGCGGTTGATGGCGCTGCTGCTCGCCCTGCCGGTTTTGACCCTGGTGGCGAACGCCTGCGGTGTGCTCGGGGGACTGCTCGTCGGCGTGGGCGGCATGGGGCTGTCGCCCTCCGCCTATTGGAATCAAACCCTCTCCGCCATCGATCTGGTCGACGTGCTCGGCGGCCTCGCCAAGAGCCTGGCCTTCGCGCTGATCATCGGGCTGGTGGCCTGCGACCGCGGTTTGGCGACCCGCGGCGGCGCGGAAGGTGTCGGCCGCAGCACCACCTCGGCGGTGGTAACCACGATCCTGCTGCTCGTCATCGCCGACGCGCTCTTCGCTTTCGCCTACCAAGGGCTCGGGCTGTGAACGAAAGGAACCCAACACCGGCTCCGCCGGCCCTGATCGAAGCGCGTGGCCTGGCCCTGGGCTGGGGCCAAACGCGCCTGCTCGAAGGCCTCGACTTCGACGTGCCCGCGGGCCGCACCCTGGCGCTGATCGGCGGCTCGGGCTGCGGCAAGTCGACCTTGCTGCGCCATCTGATCGGTTTGGAGCAACCCTTGGCGGGGGAGATCCATTGGCACCTGCCCAAACTCGCCGGTTTGGCCCCTGAGGCCCCGCGCGCGGGTGTTTTGTTCCAGTCCTCGGCCCTCTTCGGGTCCCTGACCCTGATCGAAAACGTGGCCCTGCCGATCCTGCGCTGGACTGCCATGGACGAAACACAAGCGCGCACCGTGGCGGCGGCCAAGCTGCGCTTGGTGGGTCTCGACGGCTTCGACCATCACCTGCCGGCGGAAATTTCCGGTGGCATGAAAAAACGCGCCGGCATCGCCCGCGCCCTGGCCCTCGATCCGGCCCTGTTGATGCTCGACGAACCTTCGGCGGGCCTCGACCCGATCACCTCCGCGGAGCTGGACGAACTGCTCCTATCCCTCAAACGCGACCTCGGCATGACCCTCGTGCTCGTGACCCACGAACTGGCCAGCCTGATGAGCCTGGCGGACCATGCGCTGATGCTCGACCGCGAAGCGCGCGGTGCGATTGCCCATGGGCCGCCGGAACAACTCGCACGGGATTCCGTCGATCCGCGCGTGCGCCGTTTTTTCGACCGCAAGACCCGGAGGGGAGCGTGATCGGGCCCCAGGCCAACCACTGGAAACTCGGCCTGTTCGTTTTGAGCGGCGCCCTGCTGGTGTTCTTCGCCGTGATCTGGTTCGGGGCGGCGCGCTTCGACCGGCGCATGATCGAAGCGGTCACCTACATCGACGAAAGTGTGCAAGGCCTCGATGCCGGTGCTCCGGTCAAGTTCCGGGGTGTGCCGATCGGACGTGTGCGCGACATCACCTTCGCGCCGGACCGCCGCCACGTGGAGCTGCGGCTCGAAATTTTCGAGGACGTGCTGACCCGCCTCGGACTGCGGGAACGGGGCGGCGCCGGCGGTTTGGCCTTTGCCGAACAGGGCTGGCGGGTGCGATTGACACGCTCCGGAATCACCGGCATCACCTTCCTGGAGGCCGATGTTTTCGATGGGCCGCGGGCTCCGCTGCCGGACTTCGCGGGCGACGTGCCGCGCAATGTGATCCCGGCCACACCATCGCTGCTCAAGGGCTTGGAGGATGGCCTGAACGAAGCCCTGCGCGAGGTGCCCGATTTGATCCGCAACACGAACCACTTGGTGCGCGGGGTCGGCGCCGAATTCGAGGACTTGGAACTCGGCCGGCGACTGGCCGAGGCCCTGGGGACATGGACACGGTTGGCGGAAGCGCTGGAAGCGCGCACCCTCGCCTTCGATCCGGACACACTCTCGGCTGCGATCGCCGACGTGGCCCGGGCCTCGGCGGCCCTGGCTGTCTTGGGCGAACGTCTGGGCGAGGAAGAAGGCGAGTTCCTGCTCTTCCTGGCCGAAGCGCGCGGGGCGATGGAGGCCGCCGGGCGCGGTTTCGAGCGACTCGACCAGGGGCTCGAAGCCTTCGATCCGGAAGCCACCGGGGCAGCCCTGCGCCGCGCGGTCGACGGCCTCGCGCTCCTGACCGCGGAGGGCGCCTTCGCCGTCGAACGCACCCGCGCCGATTGGCCCCAGGTGCTCGCCGCCCTCGAAGCGCTGCGGGCCTTGGCCCAACTGCTCGAACGGGAACCCTCCGCTCTCCTGCGCGGGCGCCACGAGCCCCGTTGATGTGTCCCCGTGGCCCAACATCCCGCCGCCTGAAACCCCGTCCCTGCACGCCACCATGTCCGGCCCCCAGCCTCTCCCCGCCGCCCGCCGCCCGCGTCGATTCGCACCGCGCGCACCCATCGGCGTTTGTCTCCTAGGCGCCCTCCTCGCCGCTTGGCTGTGCCCGAGTTGCCTCGGCCCCAGCCGCCCCATGGAAGTGCGCCATCTGGCGCCGGTGGACGTGGAAGCGGCGGGGGAGTTCCCCGGGTTGCGGGCGACCCCCGCCCTGGTGGTGCGTGTGGCGCCGGTGCGCTCCGCCGCCCACCTGGGTGAACGGGTCGTCTGGCAGGGGCCGGCGGGGGAGCGCGGCTTCGAGGAACGCCTGCGCTGGACCGAACGCCCGTCGGTGTACCTGGAGCGCGCCCTGCAGCGCGCCGTCGCCGCCCACCCCGGGCTCGCGGTCGGGGCGGTGGCGTCCGCGACCCGCCTGGAGGTGGAGTTGCTCGCCTTCGACCTGGTGCGCGGCGCGCGCGGGGAGCCGCTGGCCGCTCACCTGCGCTTCGAGGCCCGCAGGGTGGATCCCGACGGCGTAGTGCGGGTCCTGGAGCAGCGCTCCGCGATGCGCGAGCTGGCCCCCGGCCGCGACCTGGTGCCCTCCCTGGCCCGGGCCCTAGGGGAACTCCTGGCCCAGGAGTCCGCGGCCCTGGCAGCGGCCCTGGCCGGGGAATAGGCCGGGGAATAGGCCGTGCGGGGGTGGGGCGGCGCCCCGGCACGGCGGGGAATCCAGTCCGGGCTCAAAGTGCCGGGGCCCGGCGGCCGACCAAAGTCCCAGCCCCGGGCGGTCCCGCGCCATGCAGTCCCAATCACAATCCGACATCGCCTCCCTGGAGCAGGCCCTCGACCGTCACCTGACGGAGGGGCTCGCCAATGGGACCGTGGAACTGCCGATCATGCGCCACAGCGTGATGCAGGTCCTGGAGCTCTGCCAACAACCCGAGTTCGAGGTGCGCGCCGTGGTGGACGTGGTCATGACCGACCCGTCCTTGGCCGCCCACCTGCTGCGCGTGGTGAACTCCGCCCAGTTCCGCGCCGCCCAGCGCATCGATTCGATCGGCGAAGCCGTGAACCGCTTGGGCGCACGCCAGGTGCAAGCGGTCGCGGCCGGGCTGATGCTCAAGAGCGACGTCTACCGCGGGTGCCTGCGCCACGGACTGCGTGTGCGCAAACTCTGGCAGCACGCGGCGCTGACCGGTGTGTTCGGACGCGATCTCGGCCAACTGAGCGGTGTGGAGCCGCGCGGCGCCATGTTGATCGGGTTGCTGCACGACGTCGGCAAACCCCTGGCTTTGGGTCTGATCGACGACGTCGAAAAGGAGCTCGGCCTGACCCTCGATGAGAGCACCCTCGACTCCGTCTTGAACGGCGTGCACGGCAAGCTGGGAGCGGCGGTGGCGAGCCATTGGAGCCTGCCGGAGGCCCTGATTGCGGCGATCGAACACCACCACGACCCGGACTCGGCCGGAGAACACCAGCGGGTGGCCGCCCTGGCCCAAATGGCCGACGCCTTGGCCCACTGGGCCGAGGCGCCCACGGCCGAGGGCGGCCGGCAACTGCTCGTGCATCCCGCCCTGCCGTCCCTCGGACTGACCGGCGAGCGTTTGGGGCCCCTGTTCCGCGGACATGCCGAGGCGCGCCAGATCGCGCTCGCGATGTGAGCGCGGAACACGACGATCCCCAGGGCGGCGCGAATTCTTCGGAACTGGCCCGCTGCGTGCTCGATCTGCTCGCGGAGGGCGATTTGGAGTTGCCGCCCCTGCCCGGCCACGTGGCGGAACTGCTCGGGCTGCTGGGGGACACGGAGGCGGATTTGGCCCGTGTGGCCGCCGTGATCGCGCGGGACCCCGTGCTGGCTGCCGGCGCCCTGCGCCAAGCCAACTCGCCGCTCTACGCGCCGGTCGCGCCGATCCATTCCCTGGCGGAAGCGGTGGCGCGTCTGGGCTCGCGGGCCCTGGGGACCCTGGTGACAGGCATGGCCCTGCGGCGAGGTGTGTTCCAGGGCAGCGGGATTTCCGCGGCGCTGGTGGAGCGCCTTTGGAGCCACGCCGCCCGGGCAGGGGCCCTGGCCCGCGCGATCGCGCGCGAGCGGCGCGGGGACCAGGAGGGTGCGCTACTCATCGGACTGGTGCACGACGTCGGGCGCCCCTTGGCCCTGGGGCTGCTGCGCCGGGCGGAACAACGCCTCGGGCCCGCCTACCGCCAAGCTCCGGCCCAGCGCCGGGCTGCCGCCGACGGTTTGCACGAGGACCTGGGCGCCATGCTCGTCGCCGACTGGGAACTGCCGGCCCACCTGGCCGCCGCGGCTGGGCAGCACCACGATCCGGACGCGGCGTTGGAGCACCGCCATGCGGCCCTTTTGGCGCATGTGGCCGACCGGCTGGCCCACTTCGTCGAACGGGGCACCGGCCGGCCGGATGCGGATCTGGCGGCGCGACTCGGGGCCATGGGCCTAGACGGAGACGCTTGGGGGCGAGTGCTCTCGAAGGAGTCGCGGGAAGGCGCGGCACAACTCTTCGCCGCGTGAGCCGCCCGGCTCGACTCGGACCGCAAGCAGCGTTGCCGCGGGCCGAGCACGAGCCCCGCCCGCGCCCAGCCGCTACTGCCCGCTGCGGCGGCTGAAGCGTTCTTCCCAGTAGCCGGGTTCGTCGATTTCCCGCTGCCAGTTCTGGGCCCAGAGTTGGGCCACACGCTTGCGGAAGTAGACGTGCCCCGGCTCCAGGGTGTGCCGCCAGTCGAAGTGCCGGCCGGTCATGCGCTCCAGGGCCTTCTGGATCGAATCGCCCATGATCACGCCGTCGCGATCGGCCATGTCCAGTTTCTTGAGCGCGTTGATCAGCGCAGGCACCGCGGGCGTGCCCAGGGCTTCGACCTCGCGCATGGCGCGCGAGGCGCGCGCGGCTCCGTAGGGGTCCGAAGCTTGTTCGACGAGCGCGACGATTTCGGCCCACTCTTCGTCCGAGGTGCCCTCGGCCGGACCGAAGTCCGGGATCGCTTCCAGGTCCACGCTATCGGGGTCCCGGGCGGGTTCCGGGGCGGTCGGTGTTTCGCGGGGAGCCGCCGGGGGAGTGCCCGCTGCGGCGCCGGGGTCCTGGGCGACATCGGTGGGTGCGGCCGAGCCCGCGTCGCCGGCGGGCGCGGCGGAGGGATCCTCGGCGGGATCCGCCAGGGCGCGGTCTCCGAGCACCTCCGCGAAGGGGTCGACGCCGGGGGCCCGGGTCGGTTCCGCGCGCGCCGTCTCGGCGGCGGTATCCGCTCCGGCTTCGACCTCGGTGGCGCCGCCGCCCAAAATTCCGCTGGCGAAGAGCCACCAGGCGAGGCCGCCCAAAACGGGCAGGGCCAGCAGGGCCACCAGACCCGGCATGGCGCTGCGCTTTTTGGCCGGGCGCTCCCCGCGCGCGGCGCGGCCCCGTCGTTTGCCCGACTCGGGCTCGGCGGAAGCGCGGGCGGAGCTGCGCTCGGAGCGCGG
>JBJHAV010000018.1:0-26941 GCA_050480685.1 Planctomycetaceae bacterium
AGTTCCAGACGAAGGAAGAAGGGAAGCCGGGCCGCCACCTCGGCGAAGCCCATCACCGCCAGTTCGTCCAGCCCCGCCAGCAGTTCCACTCCCTCTGCTGCCAGCGCCGGCCCCCCGAGTCCCACGCCGTCGGAGGGGGCGCGTGCCATGCTGGGGCTCAGCCCGCTGCTCCTCGCGATGGTCGCAGGACCGGCCGTTCAGGTCGAACCGGCGGGCAGGCTGACGCGCGCCGAGGCCGAGGCGACGCTGTTGGCCTTCGGGCGCACCGTGGATGCGCGGCACGCCCACGCCGCCTTCTTGGGGGTTTCCGTGGAGTCCGCCGCGCGGTTGTCCCTGGAGTCCTTGGAGGGGGAAACGGTCGCCTTGGAGCACCTCCTGCGCCGGATGGAAACCCTGCTCGCGCCCCTGGGCGACGGACACGCGGGACTGCGTTTCGAGGACGCGGCCGCTCGCGACCGCTGGCGCACGAGCCTCGGGTCCGCCACGGCGGCCCACCTGCCGTTCCTGGTGGAGATGCTCGGGGAGCAGCCGGGCGACCCGGTCATCGCGATTGCCGCGGATCGAACCGGCTTCCTCGACGAGCACCGTCCGCGTCTGACGGCCATCGACGGGGTGCCCATCGAGGATTGGATCCGGGTCGCAAGCGGTGTCGTACCTGAGGGTTCACCGGCCTTTCGTCGCAGCCGCGCCCTGCGCGAGTTGCGTTCCCTGTGGCGCTGGAGGGATGCGCTCGGTTTGCCCGGCGTACGTGAGATTCGCGTCACCCTTTCCGCGTTGGACGGGAGAAACCCGCGGGAACTGCGTGTGGCCGCCCGATCTGGACGACTGGAGAGGGGCCGCCTGCCGGACTCGGAAAGCGGCCTATTGCCCGGGGATATCGGCTACCTGAGGCTCGCCAGCATGAACCTCTCAGGCTCCGAACTGGAGGCCCTGCACGGGTGGATGGAACGCTTTCGATCGGCTCGTGCGCTGATCATCGACGTGCGCGGCAATGGGGGCGGACGGCGGAATGCTCTGCATCTGCTTGGTGGATACTTGGTCGCCCCCGATGCGGAGCCGTTTGTCTACACGGCGGCGCGCCCTCTGCGTGTCGAGGGCGGCGAAGAGCTGTCCGCGAACATGCGCCGGCGTCTAGCGGATAGGTATCTGTTCGTGGCCGAGGACACGCACTGGAGTTTTGCGGAACGCCGGGCCATCGCCGACTACCTGGAGCGCGTGCGCGATGCGCAGCCGTCGGAGGACCGTTTTGGTCCCTGGCACTTTGCCTGCTTGCGACCCGGAGGGGATCCGCGCACCTATCACTTCGACCGTCCGGTGGTTGTGCTGATGGATGCGGACTGCTTCAGCGCGACCGATGTGTTCTTGAACGCCCTGGGCGCGCTCCCCCAGGTGACCCGCATGGGTCAGCCCAGTGCGGGAAGCAGCGGCGCGCCCTCAAGCTGGCCGACGGAGCTTCCGGGTGTGCAGGTGCGACTGGCTTCGATCCTCTCCTACCGCGTGGATGGGGCGCGTTTCGATGATGGACAGTCGGAATACCCTGAGAGACGTATCGATCCGGAGCCGAGCGATTGGATCGGACGCACGGACCGGGTGCTGGAGGCGGCGATCGCGTACCTAACCGAATCGGTGGGCACGGGGGCGGGAGGGGGCCCGAGCGAGGAGGCCCAGCCACGCCGCTAGGTACCAGTCCATCCTCCGACCGATCGGCCGAACGAAACCACCATGAAGCGCCACGAGATTCACTTTCCCAAGCCCCATGCTCCCCTGCGTGACGACGTGCGCTTGTTGGGGGCGATGGTCGGAGAGATGCTGCGCGAGCAGTGCGGGGAAGCTCTGTTCCGGCGCGTGGAGGCGGCCCGTTCGGCGGCGATCAGTCGCCGGGAATCCGGCGGGGAGGATGCGGATCGCGCCCTGGAGGCGCTGACGCGCTGTTCGGACCCGGCCGAGGCCAGCGATCTGGTGCGCGGCTTCGCGGCCTGGTTCCGCATGGTGAACCTGGCGGAGCAGATCCACAGGGTGCGCCGCCGCCGGCAGTACCAGTTGGAAGGGGCGGATGCACAACCGGACAGCTTGATCGCATCCTTGAAGGCCCTGAAGGCCGGCGGCATCGACCGGGACGAGTTCGAGCGGAGCTTGAACGACGTGCTCGTCGAGCCGGTGCTGACCGCCCATCCCACCGAGGCCACGCGCCGCTCGATCCTGGAGAAGGAACAGCGCATGGCGAACTACCTGATTGCACGCCTCGATCCGAGTCTGCCCCCGCGCGAAGTGGAACTGCTGCTGGAGCGGGTGCGCATGGAGCTGACCATTTCTTGGCAGACCTCCGAATCCCCCGGCGAGCAACCGACGGTGGCGGATGAGGCCGAGCACGCCCACTACTACCTGGCGAACGTGCTCTACCGGGTGCATCCGGTCTTCCACGAACAACTCGAGCACGCGATCGAGTCCGTTTGGGGGCCGCGGCCGCAAAATTCGCCGCGATTGCCCTGCGTGCTCCGCTTTGGCTCCTGGGTCGGGGGCGACATGGACGGCAACCCCAACGTCGGGGCCAAAACGGTGCTGGCGACCCTCGAAGAGCAGCGGCGCCAGGTGATTGGCAACTACCGCGCCGAGGTCAAGCGCCTCAACCGTCTGCTCAGCCAAAGCCTTGGGCGTGTCGAGGCGGATCCTGAGTTGCTCGGTGCTCTCGCGGACTACCGCCGGCTCTTTCCGCAGGCGGCCTCGGCGTTTCCCCGCTGGCACGGCGACATGCCCTACCGCGCCTGGCTGCACCTGGTGGATGCGCGGCTTGGGGCGACCTTGGCGGAGGAGGAGCGGGGTTATCCGGACCCCGAAGCCTTTGCGGCCGATTTGGACCGTGTTCTCGTCAGCCTGCGCGCGAACCGCGGCAGGCTGGCCGGTTCGTTCCCGGTCGAGCGCCTGCGCAGACGGGTGGAGGGGTTCGGGTTCCACTTGGCCACCCTCGACCTTCGTGTCGACAGCCAAGACCTGCACGAAGCGGTGGGGCGCCTGTTGGGAGAGGCCGATTGGTCCGAACTCGATCGCGGCGAAAGGGTGCGTCGCCTGGAGGCGGCCTTGCAGGCGGGTCTGCCCGCGGCCGACGACGGACATCCGGTGGCCGCGCTGCTGCTCGCCGCCGCCCAGGCGCGCCTGCGTTTTGGGAAACGAGCGATCACGACTTTGATCGTGAGCATGAGCCGCGCGGCGGATGATTTGCTCGCAGCATGGGCCATGTCGCGGGCCGCGGGCCTCGAAGACGAGGCCCTAGACCTGGTGCCGCTCTTTGAAACGGTGGACGACTTGCGCGCCGCGCGCGGTGTGCTGGAGGGCCTCCTGAAGAGCGCTGCCTGGCGCCAGCGGCTCGAACTGCGCGGCGGACGCCAAATGGTCATGCTGGGTTATTCCGACAGCAACAAGGACGGCGGCCTGGTGGCCTCGCGCTGGTCCCTGGTCGAGGCCCAGCGGGAACTGGTCGCCCTGTTCGGCGAGCACGACTTGTCCTTGAGTTTTTTCCACGGCCGCGGCGGCACCGTGGGGCGGGGAGGCGGCAAGGCCCACCGGGCGATTCTCGCCGCGCCCTCCGGCTCGGTCGCGGGGCGCCTGCGCGTCACGGAGCAAGGTGAGGTGATCCACCGCAAGTTCGCCCTACGGCCGATTGCGCTGCGCAATCTGGAGCAGAGCGCCGGTGCGGTGCTGCGCGCGACTCTCCTGCCGGGCGCGGGCGAACCCGCGGACGAGCGCTGGAACGACTGGATGGGCCGGCTCGCGGATCAGGCGCGGCAGACCTATCGCGCGCTGGTTTTTTCCGGTCCGGCCTTCGAGCAGTACTTCCGCGGTGCGACGCCGATCGATGTCATCGAGCGCATGCGGCTGGGTTCGCGGCCCGCGTCCCGCGGACAGCGTGCGGGCATCGGCTCGCTGCGCGCGATTCCGTGGGTCTTTGCCTGGGCCCAGAGCCGGCACGGACTGCCCGGGTGGTATGGGGTAGGCAGCGCGCTCGCGGCCCTGGAGAGCGAAGTCGGCAGCGAGGAGGTCTTGGACATGGTGCGCCGCTGGCCCTTCGCGGAGCACCTCTTGGCCGATGCGGAGATGGCGCTCGCCAAGACGGACATGGGCATCGCGGCGCGGTACGCGCGCCTCGCGGGCGAACTCGAGTCCGAGTTTTTCCCGCGCATTCGCGCCGAGTATGAACTGACCCTGGAGCGCATTCTGGCCCTGCGGGGTCAAGAACGGTTGCTCGACGGCGATCCGACGCTGCAGCGCTCCATCCTGCTGCGCAACCCCTACGTGGATCCCATGAGCTTTGCCCAAGTGGATCTGCTCGAACGCTGGCGAGCCGGTGACCGTCAAGATGCGCGGCTGGAAGCGGCCCTCTTTGCGAGTGTGCACGGAATCGCACAGGGATTGCAGAACACGGGCTGACAGGCTGGAAAAAAGTCTGCTCGGCCTGGCCACCTGGCCCGTCAGGTGCCGTTTGGGCCGCCGTCCGGCGGCCACAGAGTGTGGGAAGGTCGCTGCGCGACCATTCTTCCCACACTCTGAGCGGTTGGCGCGGCAGGCTCAAAGCCCGAGCAAACGCTTCAAGAACTCCTGGTCATCGAAGTCTTCGGCGCCAAAGGTTGGGCGTCCGAAACGAACGACCACCATCGAGCACGTCGGGATCAGGTAGAGCCGCTGTTTGCCGGCGCCGGCCGCCACGTGGATGGGAATCGGCGTTCCCTCCCCATCGGTGAGCGCTTCGGTGCGCGCGGGCGGACGGCGGCTCGAGAAACGCGCTCCGACGTCCGCCACGGCGCCCGGCTCACCGGTGAAGAGCCACCAGGTCAGACCGTACTGTGGATTCGCGCGACCGGGCACGAAGAGCGCGTCCAAGAGACCTTCGGGCAGATCGCGTGTGAGCTCACCCTGTGGTGTGCGCGTGGCGCCCCCCAGGCGGACCCACTCGCCGAAGCGTGCCCACTCGCGTGCCGTCAGGTGCGCCGAGCCGGCGAGCCCGGGTTTGCCTCCGGCATCCGGGTGGAAACGGTCGAGCCCCACATCCACGCCGGCGGGCAAGAGCACCCGTTCGCGCAGGTACTCGAAGGCGGTTTTCGGTCCGTCCTCACGCATCGCCAAAGCGGCTTCCAAGACGGCTCCGAAAGCAAAGAAGTGTCCGGCGCCGTAGTCAAAACGTCTGCCGGGCGCAAACACATGGGGCAGGGCGAGGGCGGCGGCAAAACGGTCCGCGGGCGGCTCCGCACGGCGACCCAGTTCCAGGCGCGGTTGGGAGTCGCGCAGCAAACCGTGCACACCCCAGCCTGCCGGTCCGAGGCTGGGATGATTCGCGGAGAGTCCGCTGGTCAGCTCTAAAAGGTGCCGCAGGGTGATCGCCGCGCGCCGGGGCGGTTCGCGCCAGGCTTCGATCCAGGTGGACGCGGGCTGGTCCAGATCCTCGAAGAGGCCATCGGCCAAGGCCGCGAGCGCCATGGGGCCGACGAAGGACTTGGTCCCGCTCGCCAGCGGGTGCGGGCGATCGGCATTCCAGCCGCCTGCGTAGCGCTCGAAGCGGATTTTTCCGTCCTCAAGCACCAGCAGCGCCCGCCCGCCGTGCGCTTCCGAATAGTCGGCCGCGGACTCGAAGGGGCAGGGACGCTCCCCGGGCTCGGCCGGGTTGGGTTCCTGGAAAGTGAGCCAGGGCAGGGTGAGCAGCAGTGTGATCGAGAGCACGGCGGTGGGAGCGGATGGGGTCGGTGGGGGCCAAACGGCTCGCCGATGGAAACCGCGAGGCCTTCCTGCGGTTTCGCGCATCCCCGGAGGAACCCCGGGAGCACGAGTGGCATCACCGGCCTTGATGCTGGATTGGCTCGTGATCGGCGGCGGCCTCCATGGGACGCACCTTGCCCTTTCCCTGGCGGGCCGCGGCGGCGTTCCCCGGGAGGGGCTTGCGATCTTGGACCCGGAGCCCGAGCCCATGGCCCGTTGGCGCCGAAGGACCGCGAACGCGGGCGTGGACGCCCTGCGCTCCCCAGTGGTGCACCACGTGGGCGTGGAACCCTTCGGCTTGCTCGCGTTCCAACGCTCCAATCGAGCACCCGCGGGCGCGTACACGATCGGGCGCTACGACCGACCGAGCCTGGACCTCTTCGACGCCCATGCCCGCTGGGAGTACGAGCGGGCCGGATTGGCCGAATGCGCCCTGCGGGGATCGGCGCACGCCATCGAGCGTGTGCGCGGCGGATGGTCCGTCGCGTACGGCGGGGGCCAAGTGGAGGCCCGTCGAGTGATCTTGGCCCTCGGGCAGGCAACACGGGGCGCGTGGCCGGATTGGGCCCGTTCGCTCCTGCGGGCTGGTGTTCCTGTGGCGCATGTGCTGGACGATGGATTCGACCGCGGGAGTTTCCTGACGAGTGTCCGTCGGGGGGCCGCCCCGCCCAGAATCGCCGTACTCGGGGGCGGCATGAGTGGAGCGCAACTGGCGCTTGCCCTGGCACGCGAAGGAGCCGACGCGGTTGTGGTCACCCGCACGGGTGTGCGCGAGTCCGAGTTCGACACGGATCCCTGTTGGCAGGGTCCCAAGTGCCTCGATGGCTTCCGGCGACTCACCGATCTTGCAGCGCGCCGGCGAGCGATCGACGGCGCGCGTGCCCGCGGCACGCTGCCCGCGGAGCTCGTGCGGCGCGTGAGAATCGCGACGGGTCGGCGCCGCTTGAGCTGGAGGGCGACGGGTGTTGTCAGCGCCGCGCCGCATGCTTCGGGTGGCATCCAGTTGGAGTTCGCAGCGGGAAGGCTGGAGCACTTCGATGGGCTCGTTCTAGCGACCGGGCTGGAGCGCACGCGCCCGGGCGGAGCGTGGCTGAGTCGCGCGATCGAGGCCCTGGAGCTGCCCTTGGCTCCCTGCGGGTTCCCCGAGGTCGGCGCGGACCTGGCCTGGGCGCCCGGGCTCCACGTGAGTGGGTCGCTCGCCGAACTGGAGATTGGCCCGGTCGCAGCGAACATCAGCGGTGCGCGCATGGTGGGCGAGCGTCTGCTGGATTCCGCGCGCCACGCGTCTCGACCCATCGCCGTACCCGTTTCGGCTCGCAGCGCCTGATGCCGCGCCCACGGTCGCCCCGGATCGGGCAGCCATCCGTCCGTCCGGCAACCGGTGTGGGCCCTTGCCCCCGGATCGGCCGGGCCGCAGACTCGCGCGGTCATGGAATCCACCGGTCGCCGCGTCCTCTACCCCGATCTCGAACCTTTCCGCACCCACCGGCTGCGTGTGTCCGCGCTGCACGAGCTGTACGTGGAGGAGTGCGGCCATCCGGACGGCAAGCCGGTGGTGATGCTCCACGGCGGGCCGGGCGGCGGCTGTTCACCCAAGATGCGCCGCTTCCATGATCCAGCGCGTTACCGCATCGTGCTCTTCGATCAACGCGGCTGCGGGCGCAGTACGCCCCACGCGGAGCTTGAGGAAAACACCACCTGGCACCTAGTCGACGACATCGAAACCATCCGTGCCCACTTGGGCATCGAGCGCTGGCAGGTCTTCGGGGGATCCTGGGGCAGCACCTTGGCCTTGGCCTATGCCCAGCGGCACACCGAGCGGGTCAGCGAGTTGGTGCTGCGCGGGATCTTTTTGCTGCGGCGCTGGGAGCTGGAGTGGCTTTACCAGCGCGGCACGAGCGAGCTGTTCCCGGAGGCCTTCGAGGACTACCTGGCCGTGATTCCGAAGGCCGAGCGCGGGGACTTGATCAGCGCGTACCACCGTCGGTTGACCAGCGCGGACTCGGAGGTGCGCCTGGAGGCCGCGCGCGCTTGGTCGGTATGGGAGGGCAAAACCAGCTACCTGTTGCCCGAGCCGTCCGATTGGGCGAAAAACGCTGAAGGTGAGTTCGCCCTGGCCTTCGCGCGCATCGAAAGCCACTACTTCGTGCACGGCGGCTTCTTCGAAGCCGACGGGCAATTGCTGCGGGACGCGCACCGCTTGGCACAGGTCCCCGGCGTGATCGTGCAAGGACGCTACGACGTGGTCTGTCCGCCGCGCAGCGCCTTCGAGTTGGCCCGCGCTTGGCCCGCGGCCCAGTTGATCGTGGTGCCAGACGCCGGGCACTCGGCCTTCGAGCCCGGCATCGCCTCCGAACTCGTGGCGGCCACCGAACGCTTCGCGGGTTGAGGCGCCTGCGTTCCTAGTCGGCGGAGGTGCGCGAGAAGCGCTTGCGCAGGGCCATGCCGAACTTGCGGCGCAGGTCGATCAAGACTGTTTCCAGCTTGCGGGTTTCCTTGCCGCGCAGGGAGTTCCACAGGATCGTGGCCACACGCCAGGGCCGCGTCGCGAAGCTCACCCCGTAGAAGTTGGCGAGGATGCGGTACTTGTGCCAGGTCAGTTGACGGGCGCTCAGGTGGTCGCAGTAGTTGTTCTCCGGCAAGAGCTTCTCTTCGTTGGCGAAGATCGGCGTCAGCAGGAAGTCGTCGTCCAGGCGGATGCGACCCCTCTCGATCAACTGGCGGTAGAGCTCGGTGTTGGCGAGCGGGAAGAAGAAGCCGACCGCCATGTCGGTCATGCCGTGCCAGGCCAGTCGCCGGGCGAGCTTGCGCGTTTCGGCCAAGTCCTCGGCCGTGTCGTGGGGGAAGCCGATCACGATGAAACAAGTCACGATCAGGCCGTTCTTCGAGGACGCGCGCACCGCCTTGAGCAGTGACTCCGTCTTCATCTGCTTCTTGATCAGCTTGCGCGTGCGCTCCGAGCCGCTCTCGGGCGCCAGGGCCAAGGAGCGGCCGCCGGTGATCGCCAGGTAGTGGGCGACCTCTTCGTCGATCACCTCGCAGCGGGTGCCGGAGGGGAACTGCCAGGAGACGTTCAGGTTGCGGGCGAGCAGCTCTTGGCAGAACTCGATGATCCAGTCGCGTTTGATGATCGCGGTCAGGTCCTGGAAGGGGAAGTTCGTGGCGCCGTAGGTGTTCTTGTAGAACTCCATTTCCCGCACCACGTCCTTGGGGTCACGCGGATACCAGCGCGTGGTCCACATGTTCGGCGAGCTGCAGTAGGTGCACTGGTAGGGGCAGCCGCGCGTCGCCAGGATCGGGATCGTTTTGCCCTGCTTGACCCCGTTGACGTAGTTGTGGTCGTTGTAGACGTCGATATCGAACAGGTCCCAGGCCGGCCACGGGATCGTGTCGACGTCCTTGTTGCGGGCGCGCACGCCTTCGGTGCGCACCGGCTGCCCTGCTGCGTCCCGGTAGACGATACTGGGGATGCCCGAAACGTCCTTGTCGCCCGCTTCGATGGCGGTCACGAGTTCGACCGCGCCTTGTTCGCCTTCGCCCAGGACGATGTAGTCGATGGGCGCCTCGGACATGGAGTGTTCCGCCAGGGCGGTGAAGTGCTCCCCGCCGCAGATCAACGTCTTGTCCGGCCAGCGCGCCTTGATCTTGCGAATCGTCTCGCGCACCAGCGGCCACGAGAAGGACCACATGTTGGTCAGGGCGAGCGCCTGGGCCTCGGGGTCGATGGCCTCGACGATTTGGTCCGGCGTCAGGCCCAGGGTGAACAGTTGTTTGCGCGCACCGGTGGTCACCTGATCCGGCGCCAGGGCGACCGCGTCGAGCACGCTGACTTCGTGCCCGGCCTGGCGCAGGGCGGCAGCGATGTACGCCAGTCCCAGGGGCAAGCTGGGACGCAGCGCCGTCATAGCGTGCACGTTCAGGTAGACAGGCGGGTGGATGAGCTGAACCTTCATGGGGCGCGCAGGCCGGATTCTAACGCTGGCGAGAGGGTGAGGCCGTGGGCTCGTCCCAGGGGCGGAGACCGTCCACGGGTGCCCCGACCCCAGGGACGAGCGCCCGGTGGTCCCGGCAAGAAGAAGATACCCGGCCCCAGCCCGTTCCGCCCTGTGGCGCCGGTGCTTCCGGATGCCTGGCGCCACGACCCCCCTAGCCCCAGGGACCCCCTGGACGCCCAGGAGGCAGGCCGGACACTCGCCCCTGGCCCCCAACCGAGGAGCTAACCCGGGGCCGTCAGCTTCCTGGAAGTCGTCGATCCGCTCAACACCCTTGCCGGGCGGGCACCGGCCTAGGGGCCCGGCGGGGGGCGGCGCCGCAGGTGGGCTGAGATTTTGCGATACCGGACCGTTGCCTGTCTCTATGGGAGAGTGTGCGAGCGGATCCGACGCGGTTGCCCCCGCCCGGACCCGGTACCGGCGCTCTTCCGCCCCCGGGTGGGAGTGTTGGTTCGCTTCCCCAGCCACCGAATCTCCCGCGCATTTCTTTCCCCGCCGGCTATCCCGGCGTTCCCTTGCCGCTGCTCAGAGTTGACTCGCCACCGGACTTCCACCCTCGGGTGTGAGTCACAGCCGATTCCCGGTCGCCGGGACCAGGCGCACAGGCCGTCGGTATCCAGCGAGTCGACTCGACGCGCCGCGCCCCAACCTCTCCCCTCCATCATGTCGCACCTCACTTGCCACCGGCGCCCCAAGGCCGCACACCCGAGTCTATTGGCCGTCGCCGTGCTCTCGATGACGTCGGTCGGCTATTCACAGGAGGTCTTTTCTGCGGCGCAGGTCCGATTCGAGTTCGACCGGGCAATTCACCTCGATGTCGAGCGTCAACGCATGGCCGTCGAACTGATGCCAGGGACGGACGTCGAAGTGTGGGGCCCGCTACACGCCCCGGGGGCCAAGCTCACTTCCCACCCCTTGCGCGGCTGGTGGTACCTGGAGTGGCAAGATTGGCTGCCAAGTCTCAGCGCACTCTCCCGACGGCTCGACGATTTGTCCGACCTGAGTTCGGTCGCGCTAGTTTCGCCGGTACTGCGTTCCCCGGAGGGCCTCGAATTGCTTGTTTCCCGCGACCTGCTCGTCGGATTCGAGCCTTGGATCGACAGGCGCGGCGCGTTCCAGCGCTTGGAGCGCCATGGCGAGATCCTCGATGAGGCCGTTGCCGGCCTGGAAGGTGTCTATCGCCTGCGGGTCGCCTCCCGGCACGGACTGGAACTCATTGCTTTGGCGAACGGGCTCGCTCAGGAGCGCGGGGTGCATTTTGCGGACCTCGATTGGTGGGCGGAGGCGGTGCCGGGTACCAGTCAATGGCTGGTGCCGAACGATCCCGGCTTTGCCATGCAGTGGGGACTGCGCAACACCGGTCAGCCGATCATTTGCCCGAGTTTCGGAGCGACCACGCCGGGCATCGACGTCGATGCGATGGCTGCCTGGCAAGTCACCAAAGGCGACCCCGGCGTCATCGTCCTCGTGCTCGACAATGGGGTGCAACTGAATCATCCGGACCTGTACATCGCACCTGGTCTGGGTGCGGACTTCACCGGCGAGGGTGGTGGTGGTGGACCGGTGACCCCCTGCGACAACCACGGTACGGCGGTTGCGGGCATCATCGCTGCGACGGCCAACAATGGGAACGGCATCGCCGGGCTTGCCCCTGCCAGCCGCGTCGCCACCGCTAGGATTTCAGTAGTCAACAGTTCGTGCAACTCCTGGTGGGTGGGTGCCAGTTGGGTTGCGGATGCCCTCCAGTGGGGCTTCGACCAAGGTGCGCGGGTTTCGAACACGAGCTGGCGTTTCGACCCGCACCCGCTGATCACGCTCAAGTATCAGGAGACTCGAAGTGCGGGGATGGTGCACTTCGCCTCATCGATGAACGAAGGCATGCTGGGCATTGCCTATCCCGCCAACCTGGCCTCGGTGAACGCGGTGGGGGCGATCGATCGCGCCGGCAACCTGGCCCCGTTCAGCAACTACGGCCCGGGCCAGGCGTTTGTTGCGCCGGGTGTTGGCATCTATACCCTCGACCGCACGGGTCCCGCCGGGTACACGTTCGGCGACATCACCTGCATGGACGGCACGTCAGCGGCCGCACCTTTTGCTGCGGGATGCGCTGCGCTCTTGCTCGCGGTGAATCCGTCCTGGACTCCCGCTCAAGTCGAGCTGGCCATGCGGCTTGCAGCCCAGGATTTGGGCGCCCCTGGGCACGATCCGTTCTACGGCTGGGGGTTGGTTCGGGCCGGCGCCAGTCTCGGCTCCGTGCTCACTCCGCAGATCCATTCGATCGAGCCGTCCCAGGTTCCGATTCTCTCCGTCGATCAGCCGAATCGCATCACGCTCACCGGCCCCAACCTCGGCTTAGCCACTGCGATCGCGCTGGACGGTGTCCCACTCAGCGGCACCCCGGCTTTCGAGGTTCTCGATGCGAACGCGATCCGTTTTTCGATGCCGCTGGTCGGGCAACTCGGCCTGGTGACGGTAGCCGTTACGTCACCACTGGGAACCGCCACCACTCAGTTGTCGGTGGTAGCAAACGATCCCCCGGCCATCGACCTTGAGCACGCCTTTGCGGACTACCTGATCCAGGTGATGGGCATTCGCTTGACGCTCGCGGGCGAGCCCGGAAGTTGGATGGTGCTGCTGGTCTCGGGTTCCCTACAGCCCTCGGTGCTTCCAGGTCTTTTGGCCCTCGACATCGGAGCGGGTTTCTCCGACCTCTTGCAGTTGGGGTACTTTCCACTCCCGCTCCACAGCGGGTGGGCCAAGGCCGTCTACTTCCCTGGTGGTTTACCCCAGGGATTGGTCGGTCACTTCCAGGCACTGGCTCTCGGTTCCTCCGGCGAGTTGCGGGCGACCAACGTGCAAACCGGCACGATTCTTTTCTGATCCGGCGCGATCACGGGTCCGAGCTCCCCCGCAGCGGGCGGTCTCCGAGGTGGTGCCGTGATGTCTCTGCAGGCACTTCCTCGGCCATGTTGCCGTGGTCAACGGGCCGTTTCGAGGACCCTCAGGGTGATCTCCAGCGGGGAAATCACCGGCGATCCTTCGGCCTCTGCGCGCAGTTGGGCCTGGGCCACGGACCTTAAGGGGGCTCCCGCGGCGCCGAGGGCCCGCAGGGCGTACACTGCCACGAGCCGGCGTTCGAGGTCGGAGTGGACGAGCTGGGTTTCGAGGCCGGCGAGGATCTCGGGCGAAGGTTGCCGGAGCCGGGCCAGGGTGAGCAGGGCCTGGTGACTGGCGGCCGCGTCGCGGCTGCCGATCATCGCGATCAGTTCGGCCTGAATCGTTGTGTCTTCCGGATGGGCGGCGCGCAGGATGCACAGGGCGAGGGCCCGCGCGCGGAGGTCGCGGCCTTCCAGCCAGGAGGCTACGGCGGGGCGTGTTCCCTCGCAGGTGCCGCCGATGCTCGCCAAGGCTTCGGCAGCGCGCATGGCGACGGCGCGGTCGCGGTCGCCGAGCAGCCCGACCAGATGGGGCCGCGCTTCGAGTGCCTTCGGGCCCAGGGCCGCCAATCCGGCCAGGGCCAGGTGGCGCGCGTGGGCGCTGCGCGAGTCGAGTTGGCCGACCAGGAACTCGATCGGGGCAGGGTCCGCCGCCGCGATCCCGCTCGCGAAGGCGACCAGGGTCAGGTCGTTGCCGTCGCGCGCGGAGCGCTCCCGCCGCCGGTCGCCCTGGAGTGCTTGCAGGGCCGCAGCCGCATCCCCCATGGCGACCTTGCGAAGGAAACAGAGGATCGCCGTTTGTTCCTGACCCTCGAGCAAGATCTGGTTCTCAGTGGTCTCCGAGACCTGGATCAGCATGTTCAGCGTCGTTCGCTGCAGGATCTCTCGCACCTCGAGGCCCACGTGGTCGACCCCCATGCGCACGTCCCCGGGGATCGCATCGGGCGGGCCGAGCCGACCGAGGGCCGCGCCCAGGGCCCCTTGGCCCTCGGCCCCCAGTCGCGTCAGCTCCCGCAGCGCCACCAACCGGACCGGAAGGGCACCCCGTTCCACGATCCGCGCCAGGTGGGGCGCCGCCGCTTCCCCGGCGTGGGCCAGTCGCTCGACGGCTTCGCGGTGTGCGGCCCCGCTGCCCCCGAGGGCGTCGCGCTCCAGCCGGCGCAGGTCGCTGGTGGTTTGGGAGGCCGCGGCCGGACCGGGGGCCAAGACCAGGAGCAGACCTCCGAGCAGCCACCCCGCGGGGGATAGGAGCGGGGCGCGGCGTCCGGCGGGGAAGGTTCCGATAGCCATGGGGGCGAAGCAGTGGGACTAGGCCGGCGGGAAAGGGGGGAGTATATCGGATGTATTGAATCCCGTGGCGCCGCGAGGTGCGGGGCACGCCTCGACCCGGCCGCCCGGGAAAGACGATCCCAACCGGATGCTGCGCTTGCACCGGGATGAGCGACCCCTTCCGGGCTGGCTCCTACGCATCTCCTTGGCGGCGCTTTTCTGCTGGTGTCTGGTGCGTTTTTGGCTCGACCTGCCCTCGGCGGAGCTTCTGCGCGGGGATCCCCATCACCCCTTCCGCGCCCGGACCGCAGCCGCGCCGCTGTTTTTGGCCGGGTTCCTGGCCCTCTTTTGGTTCGCCCTCTACCGGCCCCACGGCACCGCCATGCGCCCCCTGGCGTTGGCCCTGGGCCTGGCGATGACCGCCATGACGGCGGCCCACCTGGCCGCGGGCACCCCGCTGGGGAACCGCCCGGAGTTACCCTGGCTGCTGCTCACCAGCGGAGCGGCCCATGTGGTTTGGGGCCTCTTTGGGCGCCGCTGACGGCGGTCTGCCCGGTTTGACAGGCCCGGCGCCGGCCGTAGGCTAGTCCGCCCGCTGGGCTCCCGGGCCCGGCGATCCCATGGACGCCTTCCCCTTCCGCTCGCCTTCGGCCGCGCGCACCCACCCGATCCGCCCCTGGGCGGCGATCGGTTTGGTGCTGTTGTTGCTCGGCGGCTTCTTCGCGCCCGGCCTGCACCTGGCGCTCGAAGAGCACGCGATCGGGGCGGACGGCCGTCTGGTGCACGTGGGGTGCGGTTCGAATTGCGGCCCGGTGGCCGACTCGGGCGATCCCACGGAAGGACCGGGATATGGCCTGGAGCCCTCCGCCCACGCGCACCTGTGTCTGGTGCTGGAGCTCGCCAAGGAGCGAGCGACCCACTCCGAGCGCGCGGTCGAGGCCCACGGACGCCGGCTGGAGCCCGCTCCCGCGGAGCCCTGGCCCGCGGAAGTGCTCGGCGAATCCATCGCGCGCCATCGTTTGGCGCCCAAGCAGTCGCCGCCGGCGAAGGCCTGAGGTCGGCGCGGACTCCCTCCCGGGAGCCCTAGCGCCCGTGTGCCCGCAGCGTTCGCGCAAAACCCCCCGGTGCGCGACCTGGGCCGTTCCTCCCGCGATGGCGCGATCCCTCGGACGCGCCTCCCACGGGCCGGCTGAGCCGGCCCCAGGCCCCAGCCCACCATGACTCTGCCCGTTTCGTCTCCGCTCTCCGCGGCGTCGCGCCGTCGCCGGCGCCCGTGCCGCAGCCACCCCGTGCACGTCGCGCCTAAGCCGCGGCGCCCGGCGCCCCGCGCCATGCCGGCTGCGACGCCCCCCGGGCCCGCACCCGCGACTCGCTTCGAACGGGAGGCCTTCGAGCGCTTGGTCGCTCCCCACCTCGAATCCATGCACCTGGCGGCCCGCCGCATCGTGCGCAGTGACGACCTGGCCTGGGACGCGGTGCAGGACGTGCTGCTGCGCGTTTGGCACCGCGGTTGGTTGCCCGGGGAACCGGCGGGCGCCCTGCGGCATTTGGTTTCGCTGGCGGCGCTCCAGGTCCTGCGCGGACGGACGCGGCGCGAGCGCCACGAGGACGCCGCCTGTCAAGCGCCCTCGCACCGGTCCGAGGGGGAGTGCCCGCGGGCGGCCGCCGAGGCGCGCGAACTGCGCCGCGATCTGGCGGCGGCCCTCGCGCAACTGCCGGCGGACCAACGCCGGGTCTTCGAGATGTTCGAGTTGGAAGGACACGACTACGCCTGCATCGCCGAACAGCTCGCGGTGCCCGTGGGCACCGTGCGCTCGCGCCTTTCGCGGGCGCGGACGGCCCTGCGGGAGCGCTTGGAAGGCCTGCTCGATCCGGTTGAGCGCGACGCCGCGCTGGAGCAAAGCACGCGATGACCTCTCTCTCGGGAGCGCTGCGGCGCCTCTTGTCCGCATCCTTGCTGATCGCCTCGTTCTGGGGCACGGCGGCGGCGCACAGCCAAGTTAGCCCCGCGCAGGTGCGCACCCTGGTCGTCGGCGAGCACATGGAGCTCGTGCTCGACGGGGACCTCGTGCGCCTCGCCGTCGGCGCCACCGAGGTGGTGCGGGTCGAGCCATTGAGCGCGCGCGAGTTGCTCGTGGTCGGGTTGGCGCCGGGTCGCAGCGGCCTCTCGGTTTGGCTCGAAGGCGACCGGCGTGCGCGTTTCGAACTGCGTGTGGAGCCGGATCTTTCCGTGCTGCGCGAAGCCCTGGCCGAACTGGACGGCGAGATCCGCGTCGAGTTGGCGCCGGATCGGGCCGTTGTGCTGCTGCGTGGGTCCGTCGAAAACCTGGCGGCGTTCCGCGACGCGGAGTCCCTGGCGCGGGCCTACTTGGACGCGCGCACTCCGGGTCTGCCGGCGCTCGCCGCGGACGGGGAGGGCGGATCCGTGCTGCTGGCGGGACAGACCGCGCCGGGGCGCGGGGCCGTGCTCAACCTGCTGCGCATTCGTCAGGCGCCAATGAGCCTGGAAGAGCGCTTGGCGGAAGCGATCCGCGCCGCGGGGGCACGGGACGTGCGCGTGCGCCGCATTCCGACCGGGGATGTGCAGGACGACAACCGCGACCCCTTCGTGCTCGAAGGCACGGTGCCCGACCAGGTTGCGCTGGTGCGCGCATTGCGCCTGGCGGCTTCGGCCTTGTTGGGGCCCGAGGGCGCGCGCGCCGAACTCAACGTCGTCGCGGACGAAGCCGGAGCCCTGCGGGACAAGCTGCCCGGAGGCACGGGGGGCGGACTGATCCAGCTCGCGTCGGCCACGAGCCTGGCGTCGGGTACCGGAACAGGAGGGGCTCGGCGTTTGGACAACCGCGTCGAAGCGAACCTGGCACGCGCCTCCCTGGTGGAGGCGGCCGGCGGACGAATCCTTTCGTTCCTGCGCGTGCAGGACCTGCCCCAAGTGCGCATCGACGTGCGGCTGGTGGAGGTCAACCGCTCGGAGTTGCTCCAGCGGCGCTCGGAACTCGGCGCGATCTTTTCGGACTTCGACCAGGGCGGCATGGTCGGAAGCGGCCTGGCCGACACCTTCCTCGCAAGTTCTCCCGCGGTGGGTTCGGTCAGCCCGGTGGATGCCCAGGGCGGTTTGAGTTTCCTGGAGAACGTGCTCGGCGGTCAGGTGCAAGTGGCCGGTTCGCGTTTCGCGGTCGACGCCGCGCTCGGTTTGCTCGAAACCCACGGCTTGGCCCGCAGCCTGTCGCGTCCCAGCTTGACGGTGCTTTCCGGCGAACTGGCCCGCTTTCAGGTGGGCGGCGAGATCCCGATCCTGTCGAGTTTCCAGTCCGGGACCGGCGGCGTGGCCGGCGTGTTCAACGCGGTCGACTTTGTCTCTTTTGGCGTGCAGCTCACCGTGCGGCCGTTGGTGGGGGAAGACGGTGCGATCACCCTCGACGTGCAACCGCAGGTAGTCCAGCCGGACAGCGCATTGACCACCAGCCTGGGGGAAGATCTGGGAAGTGGGCTGCCGAGCACGGCCTTTGCCAGTCGCGCCCTGCGCACCAGCGCTCGCGTGAACGACGGAGAGACGCTGCTGATCGGCGGGCTGCTTTCCAGTTCCACCAGAGGCTCCGATCGCGGGGCGCCCGGACTGAAGGATCTGCCGCTGATCGGGCTCCTGTTCCAGGATGCGCGTACCCAGACCGACGAGACGGAGCTCTTGATCGCGATCAACCCGACCCTGGTGCGGGCCCCGCGGGCGACGCCGCGCCTGTGGGCCTTCTCCGACCCCTTGGAGGCCTTGTTCCGGCGCTGACGGCCCGCAGCCGCTCCCCAGGGAGCTCGGATTCCCGTGGAACCCCGGATCGCCCACCGACATTCCTCCCCCGGAACAGTCGACGTCGCGCGCAGTTGCGCGGCCGAAGGCTCCCATCCCCGAACTCTCCATCCACTACTCCCATGAAGAACCGTTTTGGCTCCAAGCGCGGTGCCGCGCTGATCGAGTACGCCCTGCTGATCGCCGGCGTTTCCCTGGTGACCGCTGCCGCCGTCGCCATCTTCGGCCACAAGACCAACGACCTGGTGGCCGCCACCGCGGCGATCCTGCCCGGCGCCCACGACGACGACAACGGCCCGATCTTCAGCGGCAAGCTGATCGAAACCACCGAGTCCGAGGACGGCCCGATCTCCATCGACGTCCAGGGCATCATCGACAACACCGACACCGGCCGCCTGGGCAACAACCTGTTCGGCCCGGGTGGCGGCGATCTGCTCGAGGACTTGGTCGTCGAGTGATCCCCGCGAAGGGTCCACGGCTCGCGCACGCGAGTCGAGCCCAGGCCGAGGTTTCGCACCCCTCGCGGGTGCGGGGCCTCGGCCCGCGGGCCTTTGGGGCGAATCACGTCCGTCGCCGCGGCGGAGTGTTGGTTGAGTTCGCCCTGGTGGCCCTCGTGCTCTATCTGCTCTTCGCCGCCATCGTCGAGCTGGGTCGCGCCACCTTCTTGGCCCAGGCGGCCCAGGACGCGGTGCGGGTCGCGGCCCGCGAACTGGCCCTCATGCCTCTTCCGGCCGAAGCCGGTTTCGAACAGGCCCTGGCCGACCCGCGGGTGCTCGAGCGTGTTTTCGATCCCACCCTGCTCGTGGTCGACCTGGAAACCTCCGGCGACTTGGACGCGTTTTTTGCAGCCGCACCCCTCGTGAACCAAGCCCTGCGCCCGCTCATGATCCTCGACCGTCCGGTGGTCGACGGGGTGCAGCGCCGCTTTCTGCGTTTTCCCGGGGCTCTGCTGAAAACAGCCGACGATCAGACCTTCACAGTCGGTGTGCCCCGAGTGGTGCAGCGCGACGGCGACGGCATCGAGACGATCGAGTGGCTGCCCGTACTCGAGGAAATCCGCCCGGGCGCGTTTTCCGCCCTCGGGCCCGATGGGGGCGTCGCCGCCCTGCGCATCAACGTGCCCTACCAAGCCGCCAGCCTCGGAAGTTTCCGCGAGGCTCCCGGTGGACCGTTCGAGCCCAACCTGGCCTTCGCCAACCTGGCCGACGACGGCGCGGTGGAGGTCCTTCAGGACGGCGCGCTCGGCATTCCAGCCGCCGAGGGCGGCATCGGCGCCTACGCCGGGCCCTACGGGCTCGGGCGCCTTTTGGCACTGGGGGAGGAGATCCGCCCGTTCCGCAAACTCATCTCCGCGCAGGCCGTGTTCCGGCGCGAATCCTTCGAATGAGGGCGCCTTAGAGCGCATGGCCCCATGTCACCCCAACGCACACGCCGCAGAGCCCCGCTGGGCTCGATCCTCGCTTTGGCCGTTTTGGCGCTGCTCGCCGCGGCCGCCTACCCGCTGCTCCGCGACGGCGAACTCGAAGTGCCCTTCACGGGCCGCATCCTGCGCTTCGGCGGTGAAGCCCAGGCCGCGACCCGCGATGACGGACGCGTGCCGGTGGTGATGGCCGCTCGGGCAATCGAAGCCTACGCGCGTGTCGATCGCAACGACCTGATCGATCCGCGCCAGGGAGACTTCGCCGTCATGCGCATGTCCCCCGACCGCATCGAGCGCGAGGGTATCCTCACCGACCTGAGCCAGATCGTCGGGAGGGTGATGGCCCGCGACAAACGACCCGGTTTTGTCTTCACGGAGCGCGATTTCCTGCCGGTGGGCACGCGGCCCGGGATCACCGCAGGCATCCCCGAGGGCAAACGCGGGGTGCGACTGGAAGCCAACGACGTGCAAGGGCTGGTGGAGTTGAACGCGGGCGATCGTTTCGACCTGCTCGCCACCCTGCCCGTGGAAACGAAGCCACCTGGGCAGGCCAACGCCCTGGGCGGTGCGTTCGCGGCCCAGTCGGCCAACCAGGCCGCCCTCGAAGGTCTCGATCGCCAGGCGCGGGTCAGTGTGCTGGTTCAAAACGGCACCATCGTGAGTCCCATGCGCACCCGCGCGGTGCCGACCAGCAACGCCTCCTTGACCCGCGGGCAGTTCACCAGCACGCGCCCCGTGCAAGAAGTTGTGATCGCCGTGTCGCCCGAGGAAGTTGCGCCTCTGATGGAGGCCTTGGCGATTGGCGCAAAGGTGGTCTCGGTGCCCCGTTCCGGGCGTCCGGGGGATCCGATCGACAGCGTCACGCCCGAGCGCAAACCCAGGTCGCCCTTCGAGCACCGTGCCGGCGGTTTTGTGATGGTTGAGACCTTCGATTCAAGCGGACGGCGCATGGTTGCGGTGCCCCGCGGGGAGAACGTGCCCCAGTGATCCGCCCCGGGGCCGTCCAAAGGGATGCACGGCGGCCGATGGGCCGTCGGGACGGCTTCGTGCTCGTGCAGTTCGCCTTGCTCGTGTTCGCTCTGCTGGCGGTTGCGGCCCTGACCGTCGATCTGGGCCTCGCCCGGGCGGCGCGTCTGGCCATGCAAAACGCGGCGGACGGCGCGGCGCTGGAAGGACTGTCGGGCCGCGATCTTTGGCTCGGCGATCCGCTCGTGAGCGATCCCGATGGGAGCGACCTGCTTCGGCGTTTCGCCGCTTCGCGCCGCGCGGCCGAAGTGTTTTCGGAGGACTTGGACCCTGAGACGGCGAATCAGCGCATCCGCCTCGGCGCAGGCGGTGTGCTCGAAGCCTTCGACCTACCGGACATCGACCTGGCCGGTGCGGGCGGCATCGACCTAACGACCTTAGGGGTGTATGTGCCCGGCGGTGGCGGGTTTGCCCTGGAGCTGAACGAAAGCAACCAGGTGTTCGGCGATCTGGTCGCCGGTGTGTTCGTGCCGTCGACCTCGGTGGTGAAAGAAGCCGCGGACTACGAACGAGCCGACTTTGCTCCCGCCGAAGCTTCCCAGGCAGCCGCGGCGCCGGCGTTTTTGGCGCGGCTGCGGCGCACGCGCGACGTGGACGGCTTGGACCGCATCCCCGGCGTGAGTTCCTCGGGGCCCACGTCCCCGCTGATCTTCGGACGCGGCGCGGCCATCGGGCCGGATCCGGATGGCGGTTACGACCCCAGACGGGACGGCATCAGCGTGCGCGCCAACGCCGTGGCGCGCGCGCGTGCGGCCCTGCGCCTGGGTGACGATCCCGCAGGCTGGGGCGCGTTCTTGGCGCTCGCGGCAACCGGCCCCGGGGGAGAGCCGATCACCTTGGGCCTGAGCTTCGAGGCCGCTGCCTTCGAGGCGCTGTCCGCCGCCGGACCGGTGGCTATCGAACTCTTCGCGGATGCCGCCGACGGCACCTTGCGAGTGGCGGGCTCCCCGGTGGGGCGACTCGTGGTCCTTTCCGCCGCGGCTCCCCGCGTTGCCGTGGTCGGCGAGGTGCCCAGCGCACCCTCCCTTCCGTTGATCTTCGGCGCGCCGTCTGCGCCCCAGAGCCCGATGGTCTATGGCCGCATCGAGGAACTCGCCATCGCGGGCCAAAGTTCGGTGATCGCCTTCGCGGGACTGGAGTGGATCTCCGCTGCCCTGGTCGAAGGCGGCGCAGTGTTCAACCTGGTGCCGCGCGCCGGCGCGATCGTGCCCTCGGGCGCCGCAGCCCATCCCGGCGCCCTTGGCCTCGCGCAGTTGTCGCCCGAAGGGGCGATTTTGGCCCTGGCCTCCGCGCGCCTGGGAACCACCCTTTTGTCGGCGCTGTGCGCGCCGACCTTGGCCCGCTGAACCGGTGGTTCAGCACGAAGGAGACCTACCGTGGAACGCACCCTGCACCTTTTGATCCTCGGAGCCGATCGGAATCTCTCCGCGGAGGTCGAGCAGGCCCTGCCGACGACCCCGGGCGTGAGGTACGTGGTGCAGTCGGAAGGGGATCTGCGCCGCGGGGTCGAGATCGCCCGCGATCGTGAGCCCGCCCTGGTGGTTTTGGACCTGGCGCACGGGGCCGCTGCCGTGCGGGACGCCGCTGCCGAGATCGTCGAAGGCGCGGCGAACACCGTGGTGATCGCCGCCTACCGCGCGGAGTCCCTGGAAGACCCCCAGGCGGGTGCGCTTTTGATCGATGTGATGCGCAGCCGCGTGCGCGACTTTTTGCGCCGCCCCGTGTCACCTCCGGAGCTGGCCGACGTGCTCCGGCGTCACCTGCTGCACGGGGCCGCGCGCGGCGCCGCGACGGGACGCATCGTGAGTTTTGTCAGCAACAAGGGCGGCATCGGCAAGTCGACCCTGGCGGTGAACACAGCGGCGCTGCTTGCCGCGCGTCACCCGGGCAGGGTGCTCTTGATCGACACGTCCTTGCAGCTCGGCGTGTGCGCTTCGATGCTCGACCTGGAGCCCGAGGTCGGCCTGGCGGATGCCGCGCGGGAGCTCTACCGGCTGGACGGAACACTGCTGCGCAACCTGACGATCGAACACGAAAGCGGATTGCGCCTGCTGGCGGCGCCCGTGGACGCGGTGGCCGCCGCCGCGGTGGACGAGGCCGCGATCAGCCGTGTGCTTGCCGTGGCACGGCGCAGCTTCGACTACGTGGTCGTGGACACCTTCCCGATGCTCGACAGCGTCGCCGTAGCGATCCTGGACGTGACCGACCTGGCCTACGTGGTCACGAGCGGTTTGGTCCCGGTGGTGCACGGTGTCGCCCGTTTCCTGGACGTGCTCGACCGCATCGGGTTTGCTCCGGCGAGGCAGCGTTTGGTTCTGAACCGCTGCCACCCGCGCTTCGCGGGCGACTTGCCGAGCGCGGACGTGGAGCAGCGCCTGGACCGTGGATTTGACCACACCTTGCCCTTCGAGCGCCGCTTGTTCGCCGCCGCCAATACCGGACGGCCGTACGTCTTGCAGGCCTCGCGCTGGTCCAGCTACCGGCGTGCGGCGGCGCGCATCGTCGATGAGATCGAGTCCTTGCCGCGCACGGCCGTTCGCTCCGCCGAGGTCCTTGCTCGTCCGGAAGAGAGCCCCGCGGTCGTGCTTCGCCCCGTGGCGCCCCCAGGGGCGCAGGTTACATCCCCCGAGACCCAGGAGGTACTTCGGTGAGAGAGCCCGCACAGGCCCGCGAGGCCGATTCCGAACCGGACGGCGACCCTTCCTCCGTGCGAGCGCTCTTCCGCCGCAGCCTGTCGAGCGAGTCCGCCGCGCGCATGGCGCGCCGCGAACGCCAGGTGATTAGCGAAGCCAGGCCTGCGCAGGAAGCGGCACGCATGGGCAAGCCGGAGCTCGCCGGGACCGACGGAGTTGTCGTCAAGGCGCAGCTCCAGGAGCGCCTGCTCGAGGAGATTTCCCGCAAGAACCTGCTCGGCTCCGGGGAAGAGGCCATCGCCCAAGCGGTACAGGACTTCGTGGCGCGTGTGCTCGCGGATGAAGACTTGCCTCTCAACGGAGATGAACGCGCCCGCCTGGCCGATGAACTTACCGAAGAGGCCCTGGGGCTGGGTCCACTGGCGGCCCTCATGGTTGACCCGGCCGTGACCGACATCCTGGTCAACGGCCCCGATCAGGTGTACGTGGAACGCTTCGGGCGACTGGAGAAAACACAGGTACGTTTTCGCGACCGCGAGCACATCCTGCGCATCATCGAGCGGCTGGCGATGCGCATCGGGAGGCGCATCGACGCTGCTTGGCCAATGGTGGACCTGCGCCTGGCCGACGGCAGCCGGGTGAACGCGACGATTCCCCCGGCTTCGATCGACGGACCGACGCTATCCATCCGGCGTTTTGGCAAACGTCGCCTCCGTCAGGAAGACTTGATGCGAGCGGGCATGTTTTCGCCCGAGATGGGCGGCTTCTTGGCGGCCGCCGTGCGCGGACGCCTGAACATTCTCGTGTCGGGCGGCACCGGCGCCGGCAAGTCGACCCTGCTCGGCGCGCTGGCCGAGTCGATTGCCTCCGACGAGCGCATCGTGACCATCGAGGACACGGCCGAGCTGCTCCTGGATCAGGATCATGTGGTGCGCCTCGAAACCCGTCCGCCGAACGTGGAAGGACGCGGGCAGATCACCCAGCGCGATCTTTTGATCAACGCCCTGCGCATGCGGCCCACACGCATCCTGGTGGGTGAGGTGCGCGCCGGAGAGGCGTTGGACATGCTTCAGGCCATGAACACGGGACACGACGGGGGGCTTTGCACCCTGCACGCGAACAGTCCCCGGGATGCCCTGTCGCGGCTCGAAACCATGGTCTTGATGGCCGGCATGGACCTGCCGAGCCGCGCCATCCGCGAGCAGATCGTGGCGGCCCTCGATCTGGTGGTGCACGTGCGCCGCTTCGAGGACGGCGTGCGGCGCGTGGAATCGATCAGCGAGGTCGTCGGTTTGGAAGGGCTCACGCCGCTGATGCAGGATCTGTTCCGTTTCGAGCGCAGCGGACGCCAGGGGCGCCGCATCCTGGGCAGCTTCGCCGCCACCGGTATCGTGCCGCGTTTCGCGGAGGAGATGCGCACCGAAGGTCAGCCGTTCAGCATGGAGTGGTTCCAGCGCGTGGAGGGATCCGGCGGCCGTGGTTGACCCCGAAGCCTCCGGATCCGCAGCTACCGCGGTGCTGCTCATCGCCATCGGCCTGGCCCTCGGCGCCGCGGGGGTGTCCCTCGTGGCCCGTCGGCGCCTGGAGCGGCGCTCCCGCGAACGTCTGCGTTTGGCTGCTCCCAGCCAGCGTGTGGCCGTAGCTCCCGAGGAGCCGGATCCGCGCTCGTTGCTCGAACCCTGGACCTGGTTGCCGCCGCTGGTGGGCCTTGCGGTGACCCTGATTGCCTTCGGGGCCTTCCAGGTTTCGCCCGCCTTGGCCGGAGCCCTGGGCATCGTCGCAGGCGTCTTGGCTTGGCTCTTCGACGGTTGGCGCTTGGCGCGCGCCACAGCCCGACTGGAAGCCCAGCTCGCGGAGGGTGTCGACCTGATGGTGGCCGCTCTGCGGGCCGGCGCCGGCATCACCGATGCCCTGGCGGCCGCGGCCAAGCGGGTGCGCAACCCCTTCGGCGGATTGCTCAGCGATGTGGTCGAACGTCTGCGCCTGGGTGACGATCCCTTGGATGTGCTCGCGACGCTGCGGCGGCGCGTACCCCTGGAGAGCTACCGGCTTTTGACCTTCGCCCTCGCCTCCCAGTGGCAAGGGGGCGGCAGTCTCTCCGTCACCCTCGCCGGAGTGGCGCGCGGGGCGCGGGATCGGCTCGCCCTGGCCGGGCGCATCCGCAGCCAGGCCGTGGAGACCCAGGTTTCCGTGCTGGCCGTCTTGCTCGTCACCTGGGGCCTGGCGCTGGTGATGTGGCGCGCGGAGCCCGGTCGCATGGAAGGGTTCCTCTCCAGCACCCTCGGGGGGGCGCTACTGGTGGCCATCCTGCTGTTGCAGGCCCTCGGCATCGTCTGGATCACGCGGTTGGCGCGCATTCGCCTGTAGGCCCCGCCATGTTGCTGCGCTTCGCACTCCTGTTCAGCCTGGGTCTTCTGACTTGGTCCCTCGCGCGCTGGTTGGCGGCGATCCGCCGTTCGCGGGAGCGGCTCGCCGTCTCCGAACCGGAAATGCGCACCCCCGCGCTGCGCGGAGAACAATCCACCGGCCGCGGCCTTAGGCGCTGGCTTTACCTTGCGGGGTACCGCGGCGAGCGTGCGGTCCGCAACTTCCTCGCAGCGCAACTGGGCGCGCTGCTGCTCGGTTCGCTGGTCGCGCTGGCCGTTTGGAAGTCGGGCCTGATCGGGGACGCGATCCGCTATGCGGATGGTGTTCCGGGGGGATTCGGAGGACTGTTCGTCCCGGTGCTCATGGCGGCCCCTTGGCTGCTGTTCGTGCTGGTCGCTTCCCTTCCCGTGCTCGCTGTGCGCGATCGCCGGCGCGAGCGCATCGATGCGGTCGAGCGCGATCTGCCGGTGACTCTGGAGCTGCTCGCCACCTTGGGTGAAGCCGGCTTGGGTTTTGATGCAGGTCTAATGCGACTGCTCGAAGCCCAGCGCGAACCAAGGCCGCTCTTTGAGGAACTTGCCACCTTCCGCGGCGAAGCCCTGGCCGGCGTTCCGCGTGTTCAGTGTTTCGCACGCCTGGCGGATCGCCTCGATGTGCCGTCGGTCGATGTCTTCGCATCGGCCCTGATCCACGCGGAGCAAATGGGCTCGGGCCTGGCCGAAACCCTGCGGCGTCAGGCCGACGATCTGTGGGTGAGGCGGCGCGAGCGCGCCATGACCCAGGCCCAGGTGTTGCCGGTCAAGCTCGCCGTGCCGCTGATCGTATGTTTTCTGCCCGGCATCTTCGTCTTCGTGCTCGGACCCGCTTTCCATCAGTTTTTCGAGATGGCCTCGAACATGGTCCGCACCGGCAACTGAACCACGGGTCCGTCCCTTTGCAAACGCAGCCCCCCATGATTTCCCGCGCCCTGTTCGCCGCTTTGGCACTGCCCCTGTTCCTGTTTTCGTGCCGTGCGGCGACCTTCGATCCGCTCGCGGGGCCCGGGGATCCTTCCTTACGCCTGGACGCCGCCCTGGGTCGCTTCGCCGAGGAGCAACGCGAGGCGCAGGCCGTGCTCGAAGATCCCGAGGCGCAGCCGGACGCGCGGGCGGAGGCCCGGCGCGCGCTGGGTGCGGCCGAGGGCCGCCTGCGCGGCGAGCTGCGCCTGTTGGCGATCGATTTTCCGCGCCACGGGCCGGTGCAGCGTTCCGCCGGGGCTGTGCTTTACGCGGCATCTGAATTCGTAGAGGCCGAGCGGCACCTGGACGCCGCCTTGGCCGCGAACTCCAGCGACACCTCCGCTGCGATATTGCGCGCGCAGCTCGCCTATGACACGGGAAACACACCGCTGGCGCGCAAGTTGGTGCGCAGTCATCTGGCCCTGCGGCCCGACCATCCGGAGCTGTGGGAGTTGGACGCGCTTTTGGCCCTGGAAGCCGGCGACGCGGACGGTGCCGAAACGCGGCTTGCGCGCGCCGAGCGCCTGGGCGCACCTGGTTGGCGGCTCGCCTTCAATCGCGGCCTGATTGCGGAGGCCCGCGATGAGCCCGAGACGGCCGCGGGCCATTACCACACCGCGCTCGAACTTCGCCCGGACCACCTGCCTTCCGCCCGGCGCCTGCGCGCGATGCAGTCGGGCGGCTGACGGCACGTTCGTGAGGGGGTGGTGCCGGGAAGACGGTGCCAGGCTCCAACTTCCCGCCCGTCCCCTGTAG
>JBJHAV010000019.1:0-26308 GCA_050480685.1 Planctomycetaceae bacterium
CGGGCGGCTCGAACTCGGTGGCCAACTGGCGCGTGCGCACCAGATTCGCCGCGTGATCGCGGTGCTCCTCCTCCATCACCTGAATCGGCATGCCGGCCATGCGCCCGCGGCCGGCGAGGATCATCGGGAAGAGAATCTGCTCTTCCTTTTGCATGTGCTCCTCCATGGCCTGCTCCACCAGGCGCAGGTGCTCGGTCAGCCCGTGCGGGCAGGTGGCCTTCTCGGCGTGCACACGTTCGACCTTCTCGGCCATGGCGACCAGGCGCGGGAGCTCTTCGCGGTGCTTGGCGTGGAAAGCGTCGAGGATGTGCTGGACGAGCTCCGGCAGCGGCACCTGGTCGAAGGGACGTTGGGGACGGGCGGCCGCTTCGGCGGCGATGTCGGCGGCCAGGCGCTCGGCATCGAGACCGGCTTCGGCGCAGACCTCGGCCAGGGTGCGCCGGCCGCCGCAGCAGAAGTCGAGGCCGTGGCGGTGGAAAACGCGCGAGGCGGCCGGGTAGCTGGTGGCCAGGGCGGCGAGGCTCTGTTCGGGGGCGATGGCAGGCAGGGTCGTCATGGGGGCTCGCTCGGGGTTGGGCGGCCGGGGCCGCGGTTCGCCCGGGGCTATGCGAACCCCGTGCCGAGGGCGCAGGGGCCGATTTGGCGGGTAGAGCGCGGAATTGTTGTCGCTTCGAGACACTCAGAGCGGTCCAAACGTCCTACTCTGTTGTCATGATGTCCACACCGGACCCCCTCTCGCTGCTTCCCCTGGCCCGGGACATGACCGCGGCCCTTTCCGGAGCGGATCGTTCCCGGCGTTTGGTGGAGGCCGTGCACCGGGCCCTGCCGGCGGACGCGGTGGCCCTGCTCCGGCTGGAGGGCCAAGAACTGGTCCCCGTGGCCGCCCGCGGGCTGGCGGACGAGGTGCTCGGCCGGCGCTTCGCGCGCGGCGAGCATCCGCGCCTGGACCGGCTCTGCGCGGCCCCCGGACCCCATGTGTTTCCGCCGAACTGCGATCTGCCCGACCCCTACGACGGGTGGATCGCCGGGGGCGAAGCGCTCGACGGCCGGGTGCACTCCTGCCTGGGATGCCCCCTTCGGGTCGAGGGTGAGTTGGTCGGCCTGCTCACCGCCGACGCCCTGGCCCCGGGCGCCTTCGATCGCGTGCCCGCCGCGTTCCTCGAACACCTCGCCGCCCTGGCTGCGGCCGCCCTGCGCACCGGTGCGTTGCTGGAAGCGCTCGAGCAGCGCGCCGAACGGGACGGCCGCCTGGCCCGCGAGTTGGTGCGCGAAGCGCTGCTCGGCCGGGGCGATCTTTTGATCGGCAACTCCGCGCGCATGCGGCGCCTGCGCGAGGAAATCGACCTGGTCGCGGCCAGCGACTACCCGGTGCTCGTCACCGGCGAAACCGGTGTCGGCAAGGAACTCGTCGCGCGTTCCTTGCACGCGCGCTCCCCCCGCGCCGACCAGGGCCTGGTCTACGTCAACTGCGCGGCGCTGCCGGAATCGATCGCCGAGAGCGAACTCTTCGGTCACCGCCGCGGAGCCTTCACGGGCGCCGATCGCCCGCGCGCCGGCAAACTGCGCGTCGCCGACGGCGGCACCCTTTTCCTAGACGAAATCGGCGAGCTGCCCGCCCACGTGCAACCCAAGCTCCTGCGCGCCCTGCAGTCGGGCGAAATCCAACCCGTGGGCGCCGACCGCACGGAACGGGTGAATGTGCGTGTGCTCGCCGCCACCAACCGCGATCTGGAAGGCGAGGTGCGCGCCGGGCGTTTTCGCGCCGACTTGCTGCACCGTTTGGACGTGGGGCGCATCCACGTGCCGGCCCTGCGCGAGCGGCCCGAGGACGTGCCGGCCCTGGCGGCGTTTTTCGCGGACCGGGCGCGCCAACGCCTGGGCACCGGACCGATTCGCTTTGAACCGGCGGCGCTCGACGCCCTCGAACGGGCGCCCTGGCCGGGCAACGTGCGCGAGCTCGAAAACGCGATCAGCCGCGCGATCCTGCGGGCCTGGGCGCGCGCGGCGCCCCAGGGCACCGTCACCGTGGAGAGCGGCGACTTGGACCGTGACCTGGTGGAGCGCGAGCAGCGCACAGATGGCGCGGGGACCCGCGCACAGGGGGGCGAGCCCGCCGCCGACGCTGTGGGCGAGCGGCTCGCCGACGCGGCCCGCGCCGCCCTCGACGCCGGCCAGAAGCTCGGCCCAAGCCTCGATCAATGGCAGCGGGCCCTGCTCACCCTGGCCCTGGAGCGCAGCGCGGGCAACCGCGCCGCCGCCGCGCGCCTGCTCGGCCTCGACCGCTCCAACCTGCACCGGCGCCTGGCACGCCTCGACCTCGCGCCGCCCGGCCGCGGGTAGACTGCGCGCCCCTCAAGCCCCCCACGGGCGCGGCCGGCTCCCCCCGGGCGCGCTCCCCCGCCGTGAATCTTCGCCCGAAGCGCACCCTGGCCCGCCCGGCCGCGCGCCTCCTCGCTGTCGCCCTCGGGCTCGCGCTCGCGCTTCTTGCCGCGGAGTTCGGCCTGCGCCTGCTGCTCTTCCACCCCGCCGCCGAGGAATGGACCGCGGCGCGTGCCCTGCGGCGCCCCGAGTTTTTCGCGCGCTCGGGCAGCGACGATCTCTATTACGCGCTGGTGCGGCGTTTCACCCCGCCCGCGGCCCGCACCCATCGACCGCCCTGGGCGCCGCACCATGACGCACGGCTCGGTTGGACGTCGGAGCGTTTTGCGCCCGAGAGCTACGCCCACGTGCACGAAGACCGCCTCGACGGGCGGCGCCTAATGCTGCTCTTCGGCGATTCCTTCGCCGCCGGTGTGGCCGGTCCCGAGAGCCACTTCGAAGCGCTGCTCGAAGCCGCACCCGAGGGCCGCAAACGGGTGCTGCTCAACTACGGGGTCGCCGGGTACGGCTTCGATCAGGCCTGGTTGTTGTCGCAGGAGGTTTTGGAGCGCTTCCGCGAACAGGCGCCCCTGGTGCTGATCGGCATCCTGGTGGACGACGACCTGGATCGCATGCTGCTCTCGTTCCGCGATTGGCCCAAGCCGCGCCTGGTGCTCGAGCGCGGGCACCTGCGCCCGGCGCGCGCCGCCGTGCCGAGGCTGGAGGAGGGTTTGGCGGACCCTCAGCTTTGGCCGCGCTCCTTCGCGCTGGCCTTCGCGCGCCGCGCCCTGGGCCCGCGCGGCCTGCGCGGCACGCCCGAACAGGAAGCCGAAAAACAGGCCCTGGCGCGGTCCGTGCTGCGGCGCTGGGTGGCGGACCTGCGCGGCGCGGGACTGTGTTTCGCGGTCGTCCTCTTCCACGGCCCCGAGGCGACCCGCGATCCGGACACCACCGGCTGGCGCCACGCCTTTTTGGTCGACGAGCTGACCCGCCTGGATGTGCCCCACGCCCAGGTGCGCGACGATTTGCTGGCCGCCGAATCCGCCGGCGAAGCCCCCCTCCCCGCGTTCTTCCGCAACGACGGCCACCTTTCCGCCGCAGGCAATCGCATCGCCCTGCGCACCCTTCTGCGCGCCCTCGACCACTGCGGCCCCCCCTGACCGGCGCGGCGGCCCGCGGCCGTTATGCTGGCGGTGGTCCCCACTTGCCCGGGAGTTTCTCGCCATGACATCACGTTCCACTTCCCTGCTCGCGGCCTTTGTGCTCGTGGGCGCGGGACTCTTCGGTGTTTCCTGGAATTCGCTCGATCTCATCGGAGTCAGCCAAGCGGCACCTCGGAGCGAGCGGCCAGGCGCCGATGGGGCCTCGGAGCACGTACAGGGAGGCGATGCCACCACGGAGCCGGAGGGAGGGCAGGCGCAGGGAGACGGAGCGCAGCCCGCTGGGATACCCGACTCCTCCCCACGCGTACGCATCGCGGTGATCGATGCCTTGAGTGGGGAGCCGATCCTCGTCTTTCGCTACCGCGTTGATTTGGACCAAAGCAGGCGCAAAGTGGGGGCACGATCCATCCGCTTGACCCCGCCTCCTCCGTGGATTGTCGGCGAGGGACGCGAAGTCGACATTCAAGCCCGGCCCGACAAGGACCTCCTGTGGGTCATCGCCCCGGGATATCAGGATTTCCACGGCGACTTGCCCGAGCCCGATCCCAGCACCGGGTTGATGCTGGTGGGCCTCACGCCGACGGTCGAACTGGCCGGGCGCGTCCTCCTGGATGGCGTGCCGGCCGCTGGGATCCACTTGCGCGCGATAGCACGCAACTCTGTGGCCAATCCATCCGGTTCGCTGGAAGCGATCAGCGACGTCGAGGGGCGTTACACCATTCAGGGTCTGTCCGGGGACTGGGTGAGGGTGGAAGCGCGGGACGGGGCCGGGCGAGTGGCGGATCGCACCTTGTGCATCAGGGGACAAATGCGGTTGGAGGTTGATCCTCTCGAGCTCCTGCCCATGGCTGCCGTGGGAGTGCACGTGGTGGTGGAGCCCGGTGATTCGCTCGAGCAGCTCCGCCTGTCCCTGATAGATCGCGCGTTCGCTTCCCTGCACCGCCCACTCCCCATGGGGAGGCAAGGAGGAACCGAGGAGTGGTTGCAGGAGCGTGCTTCGTGGATCTCCTTCCAAAATTTGCTCAGGTTTGGCTCGAGCACCGATGCCTCGGGCCGCGCGAGCTTCGCCGAGCTGGCCCCCGGGGAATATCTGCTTGCGCTCAACGCGCCCATCCACGGGCCAGGCCGCCTGCTTCCCCAGCCAGTATCCCTGACTCTTGCGGCGGGCGAACTACGGGAAGTTCGTTTCGACCTCTCCCGTGCCGGCCTCGTTCCGCTCGACCTCACGGTGACTGCCGGGGATCGCGACTTGAGAGCCTGGAGCGTGGCGCTCTGGCACCCCCATCGGCAAACCCACTGGCATTCCGACGGGCACATCCCGCTGCGGCGGCTCGATGGATCCGGCCGTGTGCAAGCGGATGTGCCGGTGATGGAGGGGGCTTGGATTCAGCTCACTTCGCGGGCTTCGGTGAGTCTGATGCATCCGGCCTACCGGCTCGACTTGCCGGCGGGCGCGGGTGTGAGTGCGACGGTGGAGTTTCCGCTCGCGGATCTGGAGCTGCGCCTGCCGAGCGATTTCGTGCTGCCGGAGCCGGCGCTGCTCTTTGTGGACTTCACCCCCGCCGAACTGCCGCCGCAGCATCCGCCCCAGGCGGCCCAGGTCGTGCGCCGTCTGCGCCTTTCCCTCGGCGACCCGGGCCACCCGGTGCGCCACGGATACGAGCGCCCCTCCCCCGACACCGTGCGCCTCGGCCCGTTCCTCGCGCAGCGCGGCGAACTGCGCGTGCGCATCTTCGAGGACCCGAGCGGCCAGACCCCGTACTTCACCGCTCGCCAGGAGCACTTGCCCATCTACGAACACACCCTCGCCGTCGCGTTCGAAGCCGGCGAGTACCTTCCAATCGCGCTGCCCTGACCCCAACCTCGCTACAGCCCGCAGCCGTTATGCTTGCGGCGGTCCCCTCTTGCCCGGGAGCTTTTGCCATGCCGAATCGCACCCCTTGGCTGCTTGCGGGCTGTGCTTTGCTCGCGGCCCTATCCCTCGGACTGTTTCTGCACCTCGCGGGGTCCGAGGAGCATGCGCGGGAGGTGTCGTCCGCCCGGGAGCGCACGAGCGCGCTGGAGGAGGGTGTGGGTCCCGCGCCGCCAGCCGCCGGGACCGGGCTGCGGGCGGCCACCGACGATGGGGAAGCGGCGGCCGGTGCGCGGCGCGAGGTGGAAGCGGCGGCGGAGCGCGAGAAGGACGGGTTCGCCGCGGCGGAAGCGGAGCGCGCGGGCGCAAGCTTCGAACTTGTCGGGCGCTTCGTGGATGAAGCGGGGCAGGGCCTTGCGGGCATCGAGGTGCATGTGCGGGCCCCGAGCCCCTGGTCGGAGGTCGCCGAGGTGCCCGCGTCGCACGGCCGTGCGAACTGGAGCGGTTGGAGCACGGAGAGCGACGCGGAAGGGCGCTTTTCCTTCACCGGCCCGGCGCCGAGGCCCGTGGAGGTGCAACTGTGGGCGACGCCGGACACCCATCGCGCGAACATCGTGTACCAACTGGGTGGAGACCGGAATTGGGCGCTGCCAGAGCTCACTGCCGGTACACGCGACCTGGGCGACATTTCCCTGGTTGCGGCCGGGGCGATTGCGGGCACGGTGATCGATCCCGCGGGCAATCCGGTCGAAGACGCCGCCCTGCGCCCATTGACACTGACCCTGACGAACATGTGGCTCTCGGCGCGCAGCGATGCGGAGGGCCGCTTCCTTTTTGGGCATGTACCACCCGGCGACTTCGCGCTGCACATCTCCCATGGGCGTTTCCGGACCATGCAACTGGAGAACCTGGTTGTGCGCGCCGGGGAGACCCTGGAGCTGGGGGCGATCGCCCTGGAACACGCGAGTTTGCTCACCGGGCGCATCGTGGACACCAGCAGTCGCCCAATCGAGGGCGCAAGTGTCACGGGCAGGCCGGAACGCTCGGGCTCTTGGGCCCGCGGGGTCAGCGACGAAGAGGGTTACTTCGAGTTGTTTCTGCCCCAAGACAGCAGCTTCTTCCTGATGGTCGAGTGCCAGGGGTTTCGCCCGTACAACCAGCGAACCGACCCCGAAGGCACCGAAGCGCACCCACCCGGGACCGGCGGAATTCTCGTGATCCTCGAATCCGCAGACCGGGTGCGCCTCGCCGTGGTCGATGCATCGAGCGGCGAGGCGATCCTGTCCTTCGGTCACCGCGTGGATCCCGGCCAGGGCAGCCGCGCCCCCCGAGGTGAGACCTGGTACGGAATGACCCCCGGCCCACTGCGGACCCACCAGGACGGGCAGGTCGAGATCGAAGCACGCCCGGGCCACGACAGGCTGAGCGTCGTCGCCAAAGGCTACGGGGAGTTTGAAGGCGATGTGCCCGCACCCGATCCCGCGACGGGTCTGGCACGTGTGGAACTGCGCCCCGGTTCCGGGCTCACCGGACGTGTCGTTCACGCCGGTGAACCCCTGGATCAGGTCACGCTGCGCGCGATCCACACTTCTTCTTCCACTCCTGCCTGGGGCTGGCCGAGCGCGACGAGCGAACCGGGAGGCCGCTTCCATATGGAAGGAGTCCCGCCCGGCCCGATTCGATTGGAAGCCAAGGGAGCGGAAGGACGAGTTGCGGTCCACGATCTGCTCCTTCCTCCCAACGAAGTTTTCGACATCGGCGATCTCGAACTGGGCCCGCCCGCTTTCCTGGTCGTGCGTCTCTTGCGCGAACCCGGTGAGGGACTCGCGGAGATCTCCGTCGGCTTGCAGTCCACGTATGGCGACCCTAGGAAGTCCGCGATCACGGACGAATTCGGGCGTGCGCGCCTGGGGGACATCCCGGCCGGCAGTTACCGCCTGCAACTCTTCCTGGACGTCGAGCCCGCTCCCCTTCCGATTGCAGTGACACTCGCGCCGGGCGAACTCCGCGAGGTCCAGTTCGACCTGACCCGTTCCGCCCTGGCGCGACTCGAGCTCCAGGTGCGTGCCGGGAGCCGGGACCTCGCAGGGTGGCGGGTGGAGCTGCGGCCCCAGGTCCAGGTCCTCTATGGGACGTTCCAGAGCATTTCCCTCGGGACGCTCGACGGCTCCGGTCGTTTGCGGGCCGAGGTCCGGGCACTGGAAGGCGCCCGACTCCTGCTCCGCACTCCTGGAGGTGTGCCCCTGACGCACCCGACCCGCCGGCTCGATCTGCCAGCGGGCGCGGAGGTGAACGTTTCGGTCGACTTCGCCCTGGCGGACCTGGAACTGCGTTTCCCCGACCGACTTGCGCTCCCCGAGCGCACCCGGCTCTTCGTGCAACAGTTGAGCCCCGAATACAACCCCGAGGTCTCCATATTCACGGGGCGCGTTTCACGCCAGGTGCGCCTGACCCCCGACACCGATGGCGACCTAGCGGGTCAGGGCTTCCATCGCCCGGCACACGGCATCGTGCGTCTGGGGCCTTTTTTCGCAGGTTCCGGGGACATCCAAGTGCGCCTGGTCGAGGACACAGGCGCCCGCACCCACTTCGCCATCGCCGACCCCGATGCCCATCTGCTCTACGAACACACCTTCCGCGCACACCTGGAAACCGGCGCGCCCACGGTGATCACGCTGCCCTGAACACGGCGCGGGCAACCGTCACCTCCCACCCCGAAGAAGGATTGCCATGCACCACACCCCCGCTTACTTGGTCCTGGTCTTCGCCCTGTTCAACGGTTCGGTCCTGTCGGGAACGGACGGTGACACCCTTTGGGAAGGCGAGTTGGCCGCGGGCGAGGGGGCAAGGCGGGTTTTGGAGTTGGAGGCCGGCTCCCTGGTCGTCGGCCGTCTCGAAGCGCAGGGGGTGGCTCTCCGGGTGGAACTGCTCGACCCGGAAGGTTCGTCCCTGGCGACCCGGACCACGCCCGCGGACGGACGCGGCTCGGTGTTCTTTCACCTCTCGACCGAGACGGCCGGCGAGCACACCCTGGCGGTGAAATCCGTGGATGGGGAGCGCGGGGCTCCATTCCGGATGCACCTGCACCATGCCGGGGCGCAGCCCGAAGCGCCCGAGGCGCGCATGGACCTGGAACTCCTGCGCTTCGGTCCGGGCACCCCGGGAGCGGCCGTGGGCGTGGTGCGCGCGGGCGAGCTGGTCTACGCGCGGACGGCCGGCATGGCCGACCTGACCCACGGAGTGCCCTTCGGCGTCGAAACACCGAGCAACATCGGCTCGACCGCCAAGCAGTTCCTGGGCCTGGCGTTGGTGCTGCTCGAGCAGTCGCAACAACTCTCCCTGGACGACGACGTGCGCACGCACGTGCCGGAGCTGCCCGACCTGGGGGCGACCGTGACGCTGCGCCACCTCTTGACCCACACCAGCGGGTACCGCGAGTTCTTGAACACCCTCAGCCTGTCCGGCGTGCGCATCGAAGAGGGGGATTGGATCTCGCCGAAGGTGGTCTTGGAGGTGGTGCAGCGCCAGCCGGAGCTGCAAAACCCGCCGGGCGCCGAGTGGAACTACAACAACACCGGCTACGGGCTCTTGGCGCTGGTGGCCGAGCGCGTGTCGGGCCGGCCCTACAGCGAGTTCATGGCCGAGTCGGTCTTCGGGCCCGCCGGGATGGCGGGTGTGCATCTGCGCGAGCACCCGGGCGACGTGATCCCCAAGCGCGCGGTGGGTTATCTGCCCTTCGAGGGCCGCTACCGCGAGGCTCGCGACCTCGGCGCTTCGCGCGGCGCGGGCGGGGTCTACGCGACTTTGGACGACATGGCCCGCTGGATGGGCCAACTGGGAACGTGGCGCCTGGGCGGCAGCGGTGTGAAGGAGGCCATGACGAGCCCCTACTTGCTCACCGGCGGCGAGAGCACCGGTTATGGGCTCGGGCTGATGATCGACCGCGAAGGGGCGCTGGAGCGCTGGCACCACGGCGGGGGTGACATCGCGCACCGCTCGTGGTTCGTCTACTACCCCGAAATAGACGCAGGCTGGATGGTGCTCAGCAACCACGGGGGCCTCGGGGACGAACTCGCACGAGCCTTGACGCGGCACTTCTTCGCGGCCGAGCTGCAGCCGGCTGAGGAGTCGGCTGAGGATTCCACCGAGGACCTGGCCGAGCGGGCGGATGCAGCGTCGCAAGCGGACCCCGCGGAAGCCCCCGAGGCCCACGCCGAAACGACCGGTCCGGCGATCGAAATCGAGGCCTTCGATGCGGCTCTCTACGCGGGGAGCTACGCCCTGGAAGTGCAACCGAACTTCGTGCTGCGCGTGTTCCTCGAAGAGGGTCGTCTCAAGCTGCAAGCCACCGGCCAACGCGCCGTGGACCTGGACCCCGACGGACCCCACGCCTTCCGCATCCGGCAAGTGGAGGCGCGTGTGGTCTTTCGGCCGGATGGGGAGGGCTCGGTGCCGGAGTTGATGCTGCACCAAAACGGCGAACGCCTCGCCCGCCGCGTCGAGGCGCACACCCCGCCGGCCGACGAGGCCTGGGCCGCCTTCGTCGGCCGTTATTACAGCGCCGAACTCGAAACCTTCTACCGCATCGAACTAGAGGACGGAGAGCTGTCCGTCCGCCACCGGCGCCTCCCCCCCATCCCGCTCCACCACGCCCAGGGCGACCGATTCGCGAGCACGGCCTTCCCCCTCACAACCCTGGATTTCGAGCGGGATGAGTCCGGCCGGGTCGTCGGTTTCCTGGCCGGCAACATCCGCACCCGCAGCGTGCGTTTCCTCCGCACGAACGAAGACTGACCGGCTCGATCCTCTCTAAACCCGACCCGGCCCACACGCGCCATGAAAACCACCCACACCGTCGCGCTCCTCGCCCTAGGGCTCGTAGCCGCGGCCGCCACCTTCTGGTGGCTCGGCCGGGTCCCCGGCGCGCTCGAGCCCGCCCAAGCGGTGCCCTTGCCTGAGGAGGATGCGCCCGTGGAGCCCCCTGCGGACCTCGCGCTCCACCCCGCGGACCCGGAGCATGTGACGGCAGGAGGAGGGAGTCCCCCGCCGCAGGCCCCCTTGCCCCAGATGCGCTTCCGCGTGATCGATGCCTACACAGGGGAGCCCGTCGAGCGCTTCGGGATCGTGGTGGTCTGGGGTGGCGTCGACGAGCCTCGAATCCCCGGCTCAGCCGAACCACGCCGCATTCCGATCGGCAACTATCCGGGAGGCGAGGTGGTCACCTCCGCTCGACCGGAAATCGACGCTCTGCGCCTCGACGCTCCCGACCACACACCCGGCCAATGGATCGTGCGAGGCGAACGGGTCGACGGGGAGGAACTTCCGCTGCAGACAATTCGGCTGATGCCCGCAGCGCGTATCATCGGGCGTCTGGTGGGCGCGGAAGGACCCATCGAGGGTGCGGAGATCGACATCGATTCCCGCTTCCACATACCGAGTCGAGAAAGCGGCCCACGGGCGCTGAGCGATCGGGAGGGTCGCTTCGAACTGCGCGGCGTGCAGTTCGGACCTCATCTTCTGAGTGTGGAGGCCCATGAGCTCGGGCTGACGGCGGTGCGGCTGGAAACCAAACGCGGGACCGTTCACGACCTGGGAGACGTGCAGCTCACCGTTCCCGCCGAGCTCAAGGTCTTCGTCCGTTTGCCGGAAGCGCTGCCCGCGGAAGGTGCGGTGGTCATCTTGCACCAGGCCGGCCGCTTCGCGCCCATGGTCCTCCCGCTGCACGAGGATGGCACGGCCCACTTTCCGCGCCTGGCCGCAGGCACCTACGCGGCGGGATTGGCGAGACTCCCGGCCGATGCCTTCCAGGCGGCGGCCAAAATCGTGGAACTCAGCCCCGGAGAGCGGGGTGAGCTGGAGTTGGATGCCACACCGCAGGCCCAGAGCCACCTGCAACTGCAAGTGCGCCCAACGAGTCCAGGCCTTGACCTGGCGGGCTGGAGCGTGGAGCTGCGACCCGCTCTGTGGCCGTCTGACATCCCATCCCCCACCAGGGTCTTCGGCGTCCTCGATAGCGAGGGCAGGCTGGATGGGTACTTTCCTGCCCTCGGCGCGGTGCACCCGAGGCTAGGGCACGGCTGGGGCGGAAGCTTGCCCCTCCCCGAGACCCCCCTGGTCCTCGAACCCGGCGGCCGCACGGAAGCAGAGACCGAACTGTCCTTCTCGACCCTGGAGTTGCGGTTGCCCGACCATGTGCAGTTCCCAGAACAGAGCACCCTCCAAATCTCGCTCACCCTGCGCGCGGACGGGGAGCTGCACCTCTTTCGCTTCCTCCCAGCATCCGACCCGATCGCAGACACGGTGCCGCAGGGGGCGAGGATGTTGAGGTTCCAGCGCCCCGAGGCCGACCGCGCCGTCCTGACCCCGCTCCCCACGGGCAACTTCACAGCACGCGTGAGCCTCCTGTCGTACCCGGACCCGAGCACGGTGCCCCCGAACGGAACGGCTCGTTTCGTACCGCTCTACTCCAACACCCTGCCCGTGGAACTCGCTCCCGGCGGGCAACACGTCCTGGAGTTGCCTTAACCGCGCTCCCCAGGGCGCTCTCAGTCGAGGTCCCAATCGAGGGCTGCCCACTGGCTCGCGTCGAGTTGGACGCTGCGTCCTTCGCCGGGCAGCTCCACCAGGTAAGCGCCCCGGGGCAGCTCCCCGAGCTCCAGCCGTCCGCCGGGAGCCTCGCCTGTGAAGGCCAGTGCGGGACCGTCCGGGCCCAGGTGCAAGAGCCGCAGGGACGCCGTATCGCCCGTCTGCTGATCCTGCTCGGGGAGCCCAGCCGGCTCGAAGGGCTGGCCGGCTCGGCGTAGGGTTACCTGCCGCGGCTCCGCGAAGAGGACCTCGAAATCCAGCTCGATCTGATGCTGCTTTCCGGGCATCACCTCGAAGGCGAGCAAGGGCAAAGTGAGATTCCGCGCCGAGGCGGCGGCAACCCAACGCCCCGCCGGAGCATCGGGCAGCAGGAGCGGTTCCCCCACATCCCCCAGCCGGAGACTCGCCGACGGACCGTTCGCGCCCGGAACCAGCAACTCGATCCTCATTCCCGGGGGCCAACGCCCAGCGAGGACGACCTCCAGGGAACCGCCGGGCTCCAGTTCGAGGCGCACGGCGTCCACCCCCGCGGGCACGGGGCGCACGATGGGAATGCCTCCCTCGGGGAGCGCGCGCACGAAGTCCTCGTACCCATCGAGCGCCGGGCGGGTCATGCGCGCCCGACCTTCGCTATCCGTGTGTCCGCGCTGCAGGCTCCAGGCGGCCCAGTGCCGGATCAGTCCCTGGGAGTGCGCATCCAACTCGAGCCGCGAAGCGGCCACCGGCCCGGCCCCCTCTTCGACGACAAACCAAACGACGGGCACGTCCGGGAGCGGCGTGCCGTCCGCGCGCACCACCTCGATCTCGACACGGCGCGCGCGCGGCACGAGCAGTTCGAGCACGTCATCGGCGAGGGGCACCTGGACGGGCCCGAGCGGCGCCCAGGGTTCGGGGGGCAAGAGCGTGATCCACAGCTCCTGATGCGCGGGCGCGGAGAGTTCGAACAGGCCGTCCGGAGCCTGAATGGCGCGCAGCTCGCCCCCCAGGACACGTCGCGAAGCCTGGCGCAGGGACAGGGTTTGCAGGGGTCTCCCATCCACGGCGTCGAGCACCCGCACCCGCCGTACGGGAGCGCGGCGCGCCACCACCACGACGTCTTCGTCCCCCAGGCTGACGGGCCGGGGGTCGAAGCTGTAGGGGCTGTTCCCGGGGCGAGCCACCAGGTCGAGGGGCACCAACGGGTCCCAACCGGGCGCGGTCCGCAGGCGGAATTTCCCGTCTGGGAGTGAGCCCACAGCGAGGCTCGCGGGTTCCCCACTCTCACGGCCGACCAGCAGCAGTTGCAGGCCCCCGACGGGCTCGCCGTCGGGTCCGACCACACGCCCGGACACCGCCTGCAGTGGTTCGATAACGAAGTCGAGTTCAAACTCTCCGCCGGCACGCCCATCGAGTTCGGCCTCGGCCACGCCGGCCAAGCCGCGTCCCGAGACGGTGACCCTCCAGCGATCCGCTGGGATCTGGAAGTAGAGGCGATAGGTGCCGTCCTCGCGCGGATGGGCCACGTTTCTCGTCCGCCGCCTGGGGTTCGGGGCATTCGCCGGCGACAACCGCTCGAGCCGTACCACGGCACCCTGCACCGGAACTCCGCTGGAATCGAGCACCCGCCCCGACAGCATCATGCCAGGCTCGATCTCCAGGTCGCCGAGTTCGAAACCGTCCCCGCTGGGCAAGCTCTGCTCCCAGAAGTCGATCTGGGCCAATCCCGGGCCGTCGACGATGATCTGCAGCCACACATCCGGGATCCAGTCGCCGTGGATCGCGAACCGCCCGTCGCCGGCGCTGGTGACCTCGAAGCGCTGCTCGTCGGTGTTGCGCCGCAGGAGCGCGCGAACGCGCCCCCCGGAGAGGGGCACGCCTTGGGAAACGAGGCGACCGGTGATGGCGTAGGAACCGCTACCCGCGTCGGCGGCGGAATCCTGGTCGGGGGCCGCCACGGTCGTAAGACCTTCGGGGGTCCACTCCGCGCCGGAATCATCTTGGGGCGTGGAGAGCTCCCCCACCGCGCGGCGGCCCTCGGACGGAGGATCTGCATGGGCATGGGCGCTCGCGACGCCCCTTGGCTCCGGGGTCAACACTGCGGGCCCGTGGGGCGACGGGCGCAGCAAATACCAACCCAATGCCACGAGGACAGCGCAGGCGAAGGTCGCGGCGATCCAGGGGCGAGCCTCTCTGGGGGCCGAAGTGGGCATGGGACGGACTCAGGTGGGCCAGATCTTCCGGCCGGTGATCTAATGGCGAGAGAGGCGTAGCCTCGGTGCTTGCCTCCCACGCCAACACCGAACGCGCCTCGACGAAGGCGCACGGATGCGCCCTGTGCCCGAACCTACGACAAACCTCGATTTCGCGCAACGACCGCGCGGGAGCGCTTCGGCCGAGGGGGAGATCGAATCCAAAGGGCGGCGGCGTGTCCGTGACGAGTCGGGTTCTCCTCTCGTGATGAGCAAAGGATCTTTGCCGCACACTCGAAGCCGAGGGCGAGCCCCGCACCTACGGACGGCTCAACCCACTCGGCGAACTCGCGCCAGAGCCACTCTCGGCGATCGGGAAAGGGAAGACCCCGTGAGGTACTTGCCATGAGATCCCCCCTGCTCCTCCTCGGCGGCGCCCTGGTGGCGATCTTGCTCGCTGCGGTCGCGTTCCTCCTGCTCGTCGGCGGTGGGGATGCGCCGGACGGTTCCCTGGGTCGCGCCCGGGTCGCGGCGATGGGCGATGAAGGACATGCATCGGCCCAACTGCGCGAACCGTGCAACGACGGGGACGACGGGAGGAGCGCCGCATCGGCTGAACAGCGCCGCGCCATCCAGGGCGTTGACTCCGGTGGCGGCTCCGCGGAAGCCGGCGACGAAGGGGATGAAGCGTCGCAGGGTCTGAGCTTCGAACTGATCGGCCGACTCGTGGATGGCGAACGACAGGGTTTGGGGGATGTGGATCTCGTGCTGCGCTCCGACGGCGTTTGGAGCGCGGGTGAGGAGGTCCCCGCGCTGGAGGGCGCTGAATTCGCGAGCACCGAACGCGGCACGCACGGCTGGCGCACTCGGAGCGATGCCGAGGGGCACTTCGCTTTCCGGGGTCCCCTGCCCGATGCCCGCGAAGTGCTCCTCGAAGTCTCTCCCGACCCCCACCGCGCGTACCTGCGGGTCAGCTTCGGCGGTCCCAGTCTGGAGCTGCGAGGACCGCTGTCACCCGGCCGCACCGACCTGGGCGAGTGGGTGCTCGCCGCGCGCGGCGCGGTGTCCGGCAAGGTGCTCGACGGCACGGGCGCTCCGATCGCGGGCGCGATCGTCACGGGCACCCCGTGGCATCCCGTGACCGGACACATTCGGGCGCGCAGCGATGAAGCCGGCCGCTACCTGCTTGGGCATCTGCCCGAGGGCCGCCGCGGGCTCACCGCCGCGCGGGAGGGATTTCTTCGGGGCGACGTCCAAGGGCTCCAGATCGTCGCCGGACGCACCCTGGAGGGCGTTGATTTGGTGCTCGCTGCGGCGCCCGTGCTCGCCGGGCGCATCGTCGGGGAGCACGGCCTGGGGCTCGAAGGCGCGCGGGTCGAAGCCTGGCCAGCGCCGCCCGGGGGCACCGTCGGCATGGGCACGAGCGGCGCCGACGGGCACTTCGAACTGCCCCTGCACCAAGTCCAAGAGCACTCACTCCACATCGCCTTCGAGGGCTACGAGGACCACGGCCCACGGCGATACACCGCCGACGCTTCCCTCCGCCCGGGCACACGCGGCATCGAGGTCGCGCTGGTGCCCGCGCCGACCACGCTTTTCCGTGTGCGCGATCGCGACACGGGGGAGCCGATCGAACGCTTCCGCTTGGTCGTGGACCAGAGGCACAGCGCCGGGGACCTTTTCGTTTCCCGGCGCACCCTGCCACCCCCCGCCGAACACCCCGGGGGTGAAATGCGTGCCGGCGCGCGGCCGGGCTTCGATCGGGTGCGCCTGTCCGCGCCCGCGCACCTGCCGCTGGAGAGCACGGTGGAGCACGACTTCGACGAACCCGGCGTGCAGACCCTGCTCTTGCAGCGCGGAGCCGTCGTAACGGGTCGCACCTTGGTCGCGGATGAGCCGGTGGCCGGAGTCGAACTGCGCGCCGAGGTGCTGCGCACCACCCTCAACGATCCCTGGGAAGCGCTCCACACGCGCAGTGGCCCCGGGGGCCGTTTCACCTTGGTCGGATTGCCCGCCGGGCAGTACCCCCTGCGCATGCACGGCCCCCACGGCCTGGTCGGCGGACTCGAACTGAAGGTTGAAGCGGGTGCGCGGATCGACTTGGGTGATGTACTGCTCGGCGAACCCGCCAGCGTGCTCGCCGAGGTGTTGCTGCCAGCCGCGGTCACCCACGAGGGAGTCCAAGTAGAGCTGCGCATGGCGAGTTGGTCCGCGCCGCCGCGCCGGGTGGACTTGGGCCCCGACCGCCGCGCTGCCTTCCGCGGGCTCACGCCCGGGACCTACTCCCTGTCCCTTCCGCGCACACCCGACGGCGCCCACGCGCCGCCGGCGGTGGTCTTCTCACTCGCCAACGGAGAGCAACGCTCGGCACTGCTCGACGCCACCCCCGAAGGCCGCTGCGAGGTGACTCTGGAGGTGCGCGCGGGCGACCGCAACCTGGAGGGCTGGCGGATCGCCCTCCTGCCCGCCGAGCACACCCCGGGAGCGTCCTCCCGTGACTTGCTGCCACCCCTCGACGCGACCGGGCGCACGCGCGGCGATGTGCCGGCTAGGGGGCGCGTGCGTGTGCACCTGGGCACCCCCAGCGGAGTCTCGCTCCCGCACCCGAGCCACATCCTCGAACTTGAACGGGGCGCCTCTGTCTCGGCCCGGGTGGACTTTCCCTTGGCCGAGTTGGACCTGACCTTTCCCGTTCCCGTCCCAGAGCGCTGGTCCCTCGAAATGCGCCTAATCCCTGTCGGAGACGTAGGCACCCAAATGCCGCTGATGCGCTGGGTGGCTGGCGGGGGAATTCCGCCGCAAGCGGCCGACACAATGGAACGCATCCCGCCCCAGCGCTTGGTGCTGGGCCCCTTCCCCGTCGGGCACTACCGGGTCGAAGCGAGCCTGCGGGAGTGGGTGACCACGGAGGAACGGGACGCCCTGACCGCGCCCCTCCCGAGCCCATCCAGGCACACCTTCGACGTCGAATTCGTCGACGGCGAGCGCGCGCGTGTGATCTTGAACCCCTGACACCGCGGGCGCGCTGCGTTGAGTCGCCTGCGAGGAGCGCAGGGAGGTGACGGCGAAGCAGCGACCTTCGAACACGGAGTTGCCTTCGAGGGAAGCGCTACCCGTTGCAGGATGCTCCGAGTGGATCGGCCGGTTGGTCGATGGAATCGCCCGGGGGCGAAGTCACCGCGGTGCGTTTGCCATAGAATCGGGGGCGCTCTCGATCCCAGCTTCCACCGGCGGGGCCCCGCGTTTGCCATCCGGGTGGCGCTGGGGGACCGGCGGATTGGGGATCGAGGTTCCCACGCCTGCGCACCATGAAGACGATCCTCGCCACCTCTTTGTTCGGATTGGTCATCTTGGCCGTGGCGGCCTTCTTTTAGCTTCGGGGTGGGAGCGAGCAACCACTTCCCCCGCTCGGTGCGGTCCACGGGCCGGCGGCGGCGCCGCCCGTCGATGCGCCGCTGGATGCCCCCGCAGCACCGCCGGATGCGGGGCCGGCGCGAATCGAAGTGCCAGCGACTGCTGTCGCAGGCGCAGAGCAGCCCGAGGTTGAGGTACTTCGCAGCCTGCCCAGCCGCGGGTCCCGGACGCGTTTCCTAGTCGTCGACGAAATCACGGGCGAGCCCGTGGAGAGTTTTGGTCTCGTGGTGGTCCGGGACGGTGGTAGCGCGGCGGCACGGCGCAGTCAACGCCGCCCGCTCAGGTACCCCGTCGGCGAACACCCCGGCGGCGAGTCGGTCGTCACCGCGCGCCCGGGCCTAGACGCTGTCCACCTCACCGGCCCGGATCATCCGCCCTTCCATGAGACCGTCCGCCACGATCGCATCGACGCCGACGGCCTAGGGGTACACCTGGTCCGGCTCCCTCCCGGGGCGCGCATCACCGGACGCTTGATGGCGGCGGAAAGCCCGCTTGTGGCCGCAGTCATCGAGACCGTGAACATCTCCGCCAGCCAGCCTCCCTGGGAAGACGTGAGGGTTGTTAGCGATGCGGAGGGTCGCTTCCTTGTGCGCGGCGTGCGGCCAGGGCGACACATCTTCCAGGCGCGAGCTGGACCGCGAGGGCTGACGATGCTGCACGTCGAGGCGGTCAGCGGAGCCATACACGACCTCGGGGACATCCAGGTCGAGGCGGCCGCGGCGCTCACCCTGCAAGTAGGTTTGCCGGCCGAGTCGCCGACTGCGGGAGTGGTCGTCGTGCTCAACCGCCCTGCGCCGCTCCAATCGCTGCGTGCATCCCTCAGGCCGGACTCCACGGCCGACTTTGGACTTTTGCCCGCGGGATTCTACGGAGTGGATGTGGAGAAGCTGCCCGAGGGAGCCTCTCCCGTGGCTCCGAGAGCGGTCGAGTTGGCTCCCGGAGAGCGGAGCGTGATCGTGCTGGATGCGACACCACAAAGCCTGAGCCACCTGCGGCTGAGCCTGCAACTGCACGATTTAGATATGGAGTACTGGCGCGTGGACTTCGAGCCCTTGGAGTGGCCTCCCGCATTGCGCCGCCCGAATCCCGTGTCCGCTGTCCTCGGCCCCGAGGGTCGCCTGGACGGGTACTTTCCTGCCCTTGGCTCCGTCCGGCCCGTACTGCGGGCCGGCACTAGCGGTCCCTTCACGCATCCCAACGCTCACCTCTTGCTCGAACCCGGCGGCCGGACGGAGGCGAAGTTCGAATTCCCATCCTCCACCCTGGAACTGATCCTCCCCGCCCATATCGCGGACCTCGAACAGGACTCACTCTCGGTTCTGTTGGCCCTCCGGTCTGAAACCGGCGATCACTCCACTCTACGCTTCACCGCCGCTAGGCACGGGCGTGTGAACAACGAGTTGAGATGGCACCATGGCCTTGAGTATCAGCGCCCACAGGCGGATCGTCTGATCCTGGCTCCTCTTCCCCCGGGCAATTACCGTGCTCTTGTTATCCTCCACGGTTCAGGGCAATCGATTCGGACGAACGGAACCGAGTCCCTTGGTGAGACCACGAGTTCTATGGAGGCACTGTCCCTAGAGCTGCCGGCCGGTGGGCGCCAGGTCGTGCGCCTGCCCTGACCGCGAACCGGGCGCGATGGGCGGAGTGCTTCGCGCGGCGAAGACTCGACAGATGGTTAGGGGGGTGTCGTTTCGCTGGCCGCGAGGCTTTGGGCGAGGTCCCGTTCGAGGGCCGCGAGGGGCTGGGCTTGCTGACGGGAGCTCGCCCAAATGGGCCGGTGCAGCGGCGTACCCTCGGGATGGCGCAGCAGGTGAAGCACGGCGGCCGGGTCCATCGGCTCGAGTTCGAGTCTGCGCCCGTCACTGCCCTGGAAGACGCCAGGCCCCTGCAGTTCCCCGGGCTCGAGCAACCGCAGCGGCCCCCACTTGGCTTGGCTCTCCCAGTCTTGGACATGCCCCCAAAGGGCCAATCCCCCGTAGGTGGAGATCACCAGCGCGCGCGCATCGTCGAGCGGCGTGTCCGGCGGGCAGGGTCTGGCCCGCACTTCCTCCAGGGACCCGCGCACCACCAGCAGGTCCACGTAGCTCCTGCGCTCAGGCCCGATCCAATAGGCTTCGATCCGCAGAGCCGGCTCGGCCTCCGCCGCGGGCGGGATCCCGCCCTCGGTTAGGGGCGCGCGGGGCTGGGCACAGGCCGCGGCGAGCGCCAGGGCGAGCAGCGGGAGGGTCGCGCTTCGGCCCACGGGGAACAGCGCAAGGTTGGCCATGCCCCGAGCCTCGCAGCGGGTTCAGATCCGGTCAAGGGCTCCGCCCCGGGGAGGCGCAGGGGCAGCATGCGCGTGGGCGGCGGCGCAAGCGGTATCCTCCGCGATCATGCGCACGACCTTCGGCCCCCTGGGGCTCGTCCTCCTCATCGGCGTGGCCCTCGGCCTGGCGGGATTCGGCGGGGTCCTCGCGGCGGCGACCGGGCCGCGCGGCGCGCTCGCTTCGCCGGCATTCACCGACGGGGCCGAACGACCCGTGGCGTTCCTCGGCATGCGCCTGATCCCGGTGGTCGGGCCCGAGATCGAACGGGGCGCCCTGGTGGTGTCCGGTGGGCGCATCGTCGCCGTGGGCGCCATCGACGCGGTCGAGTTGCCCGCCGACGCAGAGGTCTTCGATTTGAGCGGCAAGGTGGTCATGCCGGGCCTGGTGTGCACCCACAGTCACGTGGGTTCGCCCTGGGGCGCGGATCGCTCGGGCCCGATCCAACCGGAGGTCTCCAGCTACGACTCCCTGGACGTGCGCGCGCCCAGCGTGCACCGCGCGCGCGCCGGCGGCTTGACGACGATCAACGCCATGCCGGGTTCGGGGCACCTGATCAGCGGCCAAACCGCGTACCTCAAACTGCGCCGGGCCGGCACCGTGGACGAGCTCACCATCCGCGACGCCGACGGCCGGCCGATGGGCGGTTTGAAGATGGCCAACGGCACCAACCCGATGCGCGACTCGCCCTTCCCGGGCACACGCGCCAAGGCGGCGGCGCTGGTGCGCGAACGTTTTGTGCAAGCGGTCGAATACCGCGAACGCCTGGCGCGGGCCGGGGACGATCCGGAGAAGCGCCCGACCCGCGACCTGGGCCTCGAAGCCCTGGTGGAGGTGCTCGAAGGCACACGCATCGTGCACCACCACACCCACCGCCACGACGACATCCTGACGGTGCTGCGGCTGGCGCGCGAGTTCGACTTCCGCGTCGTGTTGCACCACGTCTCGGACGGCTGGAAGGTGGCCGACGAAATCGCCGCGGCGGGCGCGCCCTGCTCGATCATCCTGATCGACACGCCGGGCGGGAAGCAGGAGGCCCTGGGGCTCTCCTTCGACACCGGCGCGGTGCTCGAACGGGCCGGCGCGCGCGTGGCCGTGCACACGGACGACTTCATCACCGACAGCCGGCTGTTCCTGCGTTCGGCGGCCTTCGCCGTGCGCGGAGGCATGACCCGCCAGGGCGCCCTCGAGGCGGTCACCCTGGCCGGCGCCGAAATGCTCGACCTGGCGGACCGGGTGGGCAGCCTGGAGGTCGGCAAGGACGCGGACTTCGTCGTGCTCGACGGCGACCCCCTGTCGGTCTACACACTCGTGCTGGAGACCTGGGTCGAGGGCAAGAAGGTGTTCGACTACGACGATCCCGAGGACCGGCTCGTGGCCCTGGGCGGGCCCGGCGCCGGGGAACGCATGCGCGGCGTCTCCTGCTGCGCTTACGTGGACGCCCAGGAGTTCCAGCGATGATGTGGCTGCTCGCACCCGCCTGCGCGGTATTCGCCGCTTTCGGGGCCCAATCCCCCGCCGAATCGCGGACGGGCGGTTCCCTCGTGGTGCAGGGCCGCATCGTGCACACGATGGCCGGTCCGCCCATCCGCGACGGTTTGGTGTGGATCGAAAACGGCCGCATCCGCGCGGTCGGCCCCGCCGCCGAGCTCGATCCGCCCGCGGATCTGCCGCGCCTCACGGCCAACGTGGTCACACCCGGTCTGGTCGACGGACGCAGTGTGGTCGGCCTGGCTGGCGCCTGGAACATCGACCACGACAAGGACGAACTCGAACGCTCGGCGCCGATCCAACCGGAACTGCGCGCCATCGACGCCTACAACCCCAGCGAACCCCTGGTGGCCTGGGTGCGCTCCTTCGGCGTGACGACGGTGCACACGGGCCACGCCCCCGGGGCCCTGATTTCGGGCCAAACGATGGTCGTGAAGACCCGCGGACGCACGGTCGAGGAGGCCGTGCTGGTGCCCGAAGCGATGGTTGCGGCCACCCTGGGCGAAGGCGCCCAAGGGGGCTCGGGCGCGCCGGGCACCCGCGCGCGCGCGGCGGCCATGCTGCGCAAGGAGCTGATCGAAGCCGACGACTACCGCGCCCGTTGGCGCCGCTACCGCGAGGCGATGGCGGAGTACGAAGCCGCGCGGGATTCCACCGAAACACCCGAGGACGGCCCAACCGACGAGGCCCGCCGCGCGCCCGAACCGCCGCGCCGGGAACTGCGCAAGGAAGCCCTGGCCCGTGTCCTGGACGGCGAGCTGCCCCTGCTCGTCACCGCCCAGCGGGCCCACGACCTGATGACCGCCCTGCGCCTGGCGGAGGAATTCCCCGGCCTGCGCCTGGTTCTGGACGGCGCCGCCGAGGCCCCCCTCGTGCTCGACCGCATCGTGGCCGCGGGTGTGCCCGTGATCGCCCACCCCACCATGCAGCGCGCCGGAGGCGAAGCCGAGGCCCTCTCCTTCACCACCCCCAAAGCCCTGCTGGAAGCCGGCATCCAAACCGCCCTGCAATCGGGCTACGAGTCCTACGTGCCCCGCACCCGCGTGGTGCTCTTCGAAGCCGCCATCGCCGCCCGCTACGGCCTCAGCTTCGACCAGGCCCTGGCCCTCGTCACCCGCGAACCCGCCCGCCTACTCGGCCTCGACCACCGCATCGGCACCCTAGAGCCCGGCAAGGACGCCGACCTCGCCCTCTACGACGGCGACCCCTTCGAATACACCAAGCGCTGCCTGCGCGTGATCATCGACGGCGAGGTTTTCACCGGCGAATCTCCGGGCCTGCCGCGCTGATCCGAGCCCCCACCCCGGAGTCGCGTGGGATTCCGCATGTTTTCCCTCGCGACTCGGGGGTTACTCGGCGCGGCGCATGCGGATGACCCTGGTGCGGGTGCCTTCGCCGGGGCCGACGTAGAAGGTGCTGGTGTAGCGGTCGGGCTCGTAGGTGCTGACGGAGCGGTGGGGTTGCGGTTCTCCGTCGGGACCGGGGGCGGTCCAGTGCATGTGGGTCTCGTTTTTGTCGGCGTCGTAGCGGCCTTCCATCACGGAGAGGTGCGGCGACATGCTGTCGATCCAGGTGCCGAGGTAGACGTCGCGCTCGGGGTCGTAGCCGAAGTGGCCGCTGCCGTGGTAGCTGACGGGGCCCATGTCGCACTCGAACTGGACGTGCTGCCAGAAGGGGCCGACGGCTTCGACGACCTCGCGGGCGGGCATCGGTTCGGGGGGGACACCGGGCATGAAGACCTCGAGGGTGCCTTGCCAAACACCGACCATCTCGGCCAGGCGCTTGTGCTGCTCGGTGGGCTCGGGCAGGTCCTGGGCTGGGCGCAGGGCGTGCACGGCGAGGGCGGCCAGGGTCAACAGGGGCAAGCACAGGAGGGCTGCGCGGCGCATGGCGGGATGGGGGTCGGGGGTGGGCGACCGAGCCCAAAGGGGGCAGGGTCGAGGTGGAGAGCCTAGGCCGACATTGTCGCGACTTCTCACCCGTTGTCGAGTTCGGCGGAAGGCCCCGAGAAGTGCTCATAAGCGGCTGGGGAGGCGTCCGGCGGGTAGCCTGCTCCCCCATGTCGACTTCGCGGCAGGCGGCTTCCGGTGGATCCGGGGAGCGGGATCCGGGGCAGGTGGTGCTCGGATACCACCAGCGCACGAAACATGCGCCGGGGAGGTATGCGCGGGCGCTGGGGTATTTGGATTGGGATAGCCAGCCGAATCCATTTCGGCGCTTTGCGGGGGCGCCGCTCGTCGAATTGCCGCGGGGCGGGTGGAGGTTCGGAGCGGGTGGGAGAGTGGCCGAGGATGGGAACCGCGATGGGGACCGCGGAGCCAACCGCGGCGTGGATGTGGCGGGGCTCTCGGGGCTCTTGATGCACAGCTTGGCCCTTTCGGGCTGGAAGAGTGTGCCGGGGGCTCGCTGGTCCCTGCGGGTCAATCCGTCCAGCGGAAATCTGCATCCCACCGAGGGTTGGCTGCTATTGCCGCCGGTCGATGGCTTGGAGCCGGGCGGCGAGGGGGCAGAGCCGGCCCTTTGGCACTACGCGCCGGCGGTGCACGGGCTGGAGCGGCGTGCGTCTTTCGCGGGGGCGGAATGGGCGGCGCTGGCGGAACTCTTGCCGCCGGGCGCGTTCCTGATGGGATTGTCGTCGATCCCGTGGCGCGAGTCGTGGAAGTACGGCGAGCGCGCGTACCGGTATTGCCTGCTGGATGCGGGGCACGCGGTGGCGGCCGTGGCGCTGGCGGCCGGGCTTGTGGGGTTTCGCTGCCGGGTCCTTTGGGGGCTCGGGGACGATTTGGTGGAACGCCTGCTCGGCCTCGACCGGGGCGATGCGGCCCATGCGGAGGAGCCCGAGGTGCCTGAGCTTTTGCTGCTGCTCGAACCCGCGGGCGAAGGCGCGCCCGCGCCGATCGACGGCACGCGTTTGGCGGCGCGGCTCGCGGAGCTTGCGCGCACGGCGCAGTTCGCGGGTGCGGCCGAAGCGCTTTCGCCGGAGCACCAGGTTTGGGAGGCCGTCGAGGTGGCGGAGCGGGCCACGCGGCGCGGACCTTCGGACTTTGAAGCCCTGGCGCGGTCCTTGGCGCCCAAGGGCCGCGCGGCGGCCGACGCAACCCTCGTCGATGGCCCCGAAGCGTGGGCCGAGCGGGTGCGCGGGCGCCGCTCGGCGGTGGCCCTGGACGGGCGCGGCGAGTTGGAGCGCGAGGCCTTCGAGGCCATGCTCGCCGCGACCTTGCCCGGTGGCGGGCCAATTCCGACCGCCTGCTTGCCGGGGGAACCGGCGGTGCACCTGGGCCTGTTCGTGCACCGCGTGCGCGGTTTGGAGCCGGGGCTTTATCTGTTGCCGCGTGGGCCGGGGGCCCTGGAGCGCCTGCGGCCCAAACTGCGCGCCGAGTTTCGCTTCGAGAGGCCGCCCGGCGCTCCCTTGGACTCCCCCCTCGTGCTGCTCGCGACGGGCGACGTGCGGCGCTTGGCGGCGCACCTTTGCTGCGACCAAGACATCGGCGCCGACGGAGCCTTCGCGGCGGCGATGCTTGCCGAGTTGGGGCCGGCGCTCGCCGCCGAAGGGCCGAGCGCCTACCGGCGGCTCCACATGGAAGCGGGCCTCGTGGGTCAAGTGCTCTACTTGGCCGCCGAAGCGGCGGGACGGCGCGGCACCGGCATCGGCTGCTTCTACGACGATCCGACCCACGCGGTGTTCGGGCTGACCGACGGCTCCGTGCAGAGCCTCTACCACTTCACCGTCGGCGTGCCCGTGGAGGATGGTCGCCTGACCAGCGAACCGGCTTATCCCGCGATCGGTTGATTGGCGTCCGCGGGCGCGAGCGCCCAACGATCGACGGCCTCCAGCAGGCGATCGCGGGAGATCGGTTTGGTGTAGATCTCGTCCATACCGGCTTCCAGGCAGCGATCCCGCTGGCCGCCGATGGCGTCGGCGGTCAGGGCCAGGATCGGTGTGCGCACGAGCCCGCGGCGGCGTTCTTCCTGGCGCCAGTGCCGGGCCGCCCCGTAGCCGTCGAGCTCGGGCATGTGGCAGTCCATCAGCACCAAATCGAACGGTTGCTCGGCGAGGAACCGCAGGGCTTCCAATCCATCGCAGGCGCTGACCACCCGGTGGCCTGCCTGTTCGAGGATGCGGCCGGCCACGCGGCGATTCACGGGCTGGTCGTCCACCAGCAGGATTCGGTGGAGGGAGCGCACCCTCCCCACGGCGGGCAGAGCCGCCTGCGGTTCCGCTACGGCGGATTCGGGCAAGGGCAAGTGCACGCGGAAGATGCTGCCCCGGCCCTGCTCGGATTCGAGTTCGATGGAACCTCCCATCGCTTCCACCATGCGTTTGGTGATCGCGAGCCCGAGTCCCGTCCCGCCAAAACGCCGGTGGGTCGAACCGTCGGCCTGCTCGAAGGCCTGGAAGATGCGCTCCTGCTGGTCAGCGGCGATTCCTATGCCCGTGTCGCGGACCTCGAAGGTGAATCCTTCGGCGCAGCCCCGCTGTGCTCGCTCTCCGACGATCACCGTGACGCGCACCTCGCCCTCGGCCGTGAACTTGATGCCGTTGCCCACCAGGTTGACGAGGACTTGTCGAACGCGGGCGTTGTCCCCCAGGAACGCCGCATCCGGGTGGCCCTGGACCTCGCACACCAAGGCCACACCGCGGCTCCTGGCCTGGGGCGAGAGCAAACGCACCACGTCCTCGCCGATCGCCGCCGGCCGGAAAGGCACCGCATCCAGTTGCAGCTTGCCCGACTCCATGCGCGAGAAGTCCAAAATCTCATTCAGGATCACGAGCAGGGATCGGGAGGACTCCAGGATCGTCTCGACGGACTCTTTCTGATCCTGCTCCAACTCCGTGGTGAGCAACACCTCCGCCATGCCCTCGACGCCGTTCATGGGCGTGCGGATCTCGTGGCTCATGTTCGCCAGGAACATGCTGCGCGTCTCCAGCGCTTGCTGCGCATCATCGCGCGCGGTTTCGAGCTCGCCGCG
>JBJHAV010000020.1:0-25691 GCA_050480685.1 Planctomycetaceae bacterium
CCCTAGCACGGCTCGGCAAGCGCGACGCAGCCCTGGCGCACCCCGCGGGGCCGCAGTAGCGATGACCCCGACAGGCTGCTAGCACTCCGTCCGGCGCGCCGCTCCGCTCGCCTGTTCAACCCCCGCGGCGAGAGCACCGGCTCGCGGCACCTGCTGCGGAAACCGCTTGCCGAACCCGAAAGCGCAGATTCGCCGGAGTGCTGGTGAAGAACGCTCCCCACCACGCACCGCGCTTCTCGAACGCGCCAGAGGGCCCGGGCCGGCCGCACATGGAGCACGCCTCCTTAGGGCTGCTCCGTTCCCGGCCTGACCCGGTTCGAAGGGACCCCATCGCGGTGGACCGGACCCACTGCCGAGTTCGAGAAGCGCGGGGATCGTGGCGCGCGCGGAAGTTCCCACTTCGGACTGCACCGGCGAAACCGCCGCGACAGGTAGTGACGGGTCCGGACCGCTCTCGCGAGTCCGGACCGCTTCGGCAAGTCAGAGTGGCGGAGAGGGAGGGATTCGAACCCTCGGTGCCGGGAACACCGACACACACGCTTTCCAAGCGTGCTCCTTAAGCCGCTCGGACACCTCTCCAAGTTCGAGTCTCGGCCCGCCGGATCGACGGGCCCAGGTCGTCCCCCGGGGCGCAGGGCCATTGCTCAACAGCGGCGTCCTTAAGCAGGGCCGCCGCGCAACGGCCGACAAAAGGCCAGGGGACAAAAAAGATGGCGGAGAGGGAGGGATTTGAACCCCCGATGCCCTTTCGGACATTCTGGTTTTCGAAACCAGCCCGTTCAGCCACTCCGGCACCTCTCCACGGGACGCACCGCGCGGGGCCGGGAGGTTCGCGTCTGCGCGGGACCCGCTGGATCCCGCGAACCGCTCGACTTCGCCCGGTCCGGGCGCGAAACGTTTGCTCGCATGGGATCGGACGTTCAGCTCCGCGCGCCCCTGGGCGGCGGCACCTGTTCGGCCCAAATCCCTTGCCGTTCTTCCGCGCGACGCGCTCCGAAAGTGGGCGCCTCGCCGATCTGTGAAAGCTCCCGCACGGCGGCTGCACGCCGCGTGGGGCGGACCATTGTGGCGGCTGGAAGGGTCCTCGCCAAGGGGGCACCGGATTCCGCGCGGGACCTGCTCGCCCAACCGGCGGCCGAGGCCAGCCGAGCCGCTGAGCAGCCCTCAACGTGCGCGGCGTGCCGCCCGGAGGCCGCGGAAAAAGCGCACCAGCAGGCGGCGGGAGGCACCCGCCCCGAGCCCCTCCTGCCAAACACAGCGGTGGTTGGCCCGCGGGTGGTCCAAGACGCTCCCCAGGGAAACGCAGCCGCCGAACTTGGGATCGCGGGCCGCGAACACCACCCGGGCGACCCGCGCGTGGACCAGGGCGCCGGCGCACATGAAGCAGGGCTCCAGGGTGCAGTACACGACCGCCCCGCCGAGCCGCTCGTGGCCGAGGGTTCGGGCCGCCGCGCGCAGGGCCAGAATTTCCGCGTGGGCGGTCGGGTCGCGCTCCTGCCGGGTCAGGTTGTGGCCGGTCGCCAGGAGCCGGCCGTCCAGCACCACCGCCGCGCCCACCGGGACCTCACCGGCCTGGGCCGCGCGCCGGGCCGCCGCGAGGGCCCATGCCATGCCGCGGCGATCGGCGGGGGTCAGGCAGGTCGGCCGCACCCCACCCGCCGTTTCGCAGCTTCCCTCGGGGCCGTCCGTAGGCGAGGTCGGCTCCGGGGGCGACTCTCGACTCACGGGGGGGTGCGGACGGGACGGTGGCGGGGCGCACCGTCGGGAGCAGGGGGGTGGTACACCCAAGAGGACTCGAACCTCTAACCTTCTGATCCGTAGTCAGATGCTCTATCCATTGAGCTATGGGTGCACGAGCGGAAGGGTATAGCCAGCGGCGACGGGCGCTGTCAAGCGAAGCCCGGCGGAGAAGGTCGGCTCGATCCGCGCCCCGCGGGGGATCTCCGGCGGGCCGGGGAGGCCCGGAAGCCGGCCCCGCCAGCCCAAGGCCCGGACCACGTCCCGGAGCCGCTCCCCCAGGCCGCTCGTTCCCGCCCGGGCGGGCGCTAAGGTAGCCCCATGGCCTCCAGCGAAGCGTCGACGGACGAGGGTGTGCGCCACTTCACGCGCCTCGAGGACTTCTCCACCCAGGAACTGCGGGACGTGCTCGACCTGGCGCGCCGCCTGAAGCTCAAGCCCGCGCGCGCGGACCTGACCGGGCGCTCGATCGGGATGCTTTTTTTCCGCGGCTCCCTGCGCACGCGCGCTTCCGTCGAGTCCGCCATGAACCAACTGGGCGGAAACACGATCCACCTGGCCGCCATGAGCGACTTCTGGGAGCTCGAAGTGCGCGAAGGGCGTGTGATGGACGGCCGCGCGCCGGAGCACATCCGCGATGCGGCCGCCGCGCTCTCGAGTTACGTGCAGGCCCTCGCCGTGCGGCCGCCCGTGGAAGGTCAGTCCTGGGCGGTCGATCGCCAGGACGCGCACATCCGCGCCTGGGCGCGCCACTCGCGCGTGCCGGTGATCAACATGGAAAGCGCCATGTGGCACCCGCTGCAAAGCCTCGCGGACCTGATGACCCTACACGAAGAGTTGGGCGAGCTGCGCGGCAAGCGTTTGACCCTGGCCTGGGTCCACTCTCCCCAGCCCACCAGCGCGGCCGTGGCCCACTCCCTTTTGATGGCCGCCGCGCGCTTCGGCATGGACGTTACCGTCGCGCGCCCCCAGGGCTTTGAACTGGACGCCGAAGTGGTCTCCGAGGCCCGCCGCGAGGCTCTTGCCCTGGGCGCTCGCATCGACGAGAGCGACGAGTTGCCGGCCGCCGTCGAGGGTGCCCACGTGGTGTACGCCCGCTCGTGGCAATCGCTTGGGGACTACGACAATCCGACGCTGGCCGCGAGCCGACGCGCGCGCTTCAAGGACTGGAGAGTGGACGAACAACTGCTGGCCCGTGGCGCTGGCACCCGCCTGATGCACGCCATGCCCGTGCGCCGCAACGTGGAAGTCACCGATGAGGTACTCGACGGTCCGCGCAGCCTGGTGCTCGCCCAAGCGGAAAACCGCATGCACTCCTCCAAGGCGCTCTTGCTTCGGCTACTGCGTCCCCACGGCGCGGGCTGATCCCCTTCGGCCTGCTCCAATGCCGCCCGCGCCTGGTCCTTCCACCGGCGGCGGCTGTCCATTCCGCTGCTGGCGGATGGGCCCTACGCCGTTGATCGCCGGCCCACTCGTTGCCGGCGGCCGATCCCATCCGGTTCGCCGCGGCCCAGCCGCACCGCCAGGACGTTTCCTTCCCTCCCCCACCGCCCGATGCGAACGCGATGAGCGCCCCCGAATTCGCCCACCTGCACGTCCACTCCGAGTACAGCCTGCTGGACGGCGCCAACCGCATTTCGAACCTGGTCGCCGCCTGTGTGCGCGACGGCCAACGCGCCTTGGCCCTCACGGACCACGGCAACATGTTCGGAGCCATCGAGCTGTATCAACAGTGCCGGGCGGCCGAGATCAAGCCGGTGCTCGGATGCGAGGTCTACATCGCCCAGCGCTCGCGCTTCGAGCCGCACAGCCGCGAGCACAATCCCTACAGCCACCTGACTCTGCTTGCGCGCAACGAAGAAGGCTATCGCAACCTGATCAAGCTCAGCTCCTTGGCCTACACCGAGGGGCTGCACTTTCGCCCGCGCATCGACCGCGAACTGCTCTCGCGCTATGCCCGCGGGATCACGTGCCTCTCGGGCTGCCTGTCGAGCGAGATGAACCAGCTCTTCCGGCGCGGTAAGGAAGCCGAGGCCGAACAGGTCGCCATGGAGCTGCGCGACCTATTCGGGCCGGAACACTTCTGGCTGGAACTCCAGCGCAACGGCATTCAGATCCAAGAGGACTGCAACGAGGCGATGACTCGTTTGCACACGCGCACGGGAATCCCTCTGGTCGCGACCAACGACATTCACTACCTGCGCCACGAGGACTGCGCCGCGCACGACGTGCTCCTCTGCATCAACACCGGCGCCAAGCGGACGGACGAGCGCCGTTTCCGCATGGACACCGACACGCTCTTCTTCCGCACCCGCGAGGAGATGGCGCACATCTTCCGCGACCTGCCGGAAGCCGTGGGCGCCACCTTGGACGTCGTCGACCAGGTCGACCTGAACATCGAGTTCGGCACCTACCACGTCCCGATCTACCAACCGGACACCTCCGAAACTCCAGAGCAGCTCTTCGATCGCTTGCTGGAAGAAGGCCTGGTGCGGCACTACGGCGCCGGGCACACCAAGGCCCGCGAGCGCCTGGAATACGAGAAGGGAGTGATCACCCAGCTCGGCTTCGTGAGCTACTTCCTGATCGTGTGGGACCTGATCCGTTGGGCCCGGGACAACGGTATCCCGGTCGGCCCCGGGCGAGGGTCCGCCGCCGGCTCGATGGTCGCCTACCTGCTTGAGATCACCAAGGTCTGCCCGCTCGAGTACGACTTGCTCTTCGAGCGTTTCCTCAACAGCGCGCGGGTGTCGATGCCCGACATCGATATCGACTTCTGCAAGGAAGGCCGCGAACGTGTAATGCAATACACACGCGAGCGCTACGGCAGCGACTACGTGGCCCAAATCGTCACCTTCGGCACCATGGCCTCGCGCACGGTGGTGCGCGACGTGGCGCGGGTGCTCGACATCCCGCTGCGGGACGTCGATCGCATCGCCAAGAAGATCCCCGCCGGCCCCGGGGCGCCGCCCCTGCGGCAAGCCTTGGAGCAGGACTCCGAGCTGGCCGGTTTGCGCTCGGAGCGCCCCGAGTTCGAGGAACTCTTCGCGCTCTCAGTGGAGCTCGAAGGCCAGGTGCGCCACATATCGACCCACGCCGCCGGTGTGGTCATCGCGGACCGGCCGATCACCGACTACGTGCCGCTCTGTGTGCAGGGCAGCGACATCTCCACCCAGTGGCCGGCCGGTCAACTGGAGGAACTGGGGCTGCTCAAGATGGACTACTTGGGTCTGCGGACCCTGACCATCTTGCAGCGCGCCCTGGCGAACATCGCCAAACAGGGCGGCACGCCGCCCGACTTGGATCACCTGCCCCCCGGTGATCCGGCGACCTACCGCATGCTGACCAGTGGGGACACCTTGGGTGTTTTCCAGCTCGAATCCGAGGGCATGCGCAAGCTCATCGCCCGCCTGCGCCCGGACTGCTTCGAGGACTTGATCGCGCTTTTGGCCCTGTACCGTCCGGGTCCGCTGGAGTCGGGCATGGACGACATGTTCATCCGCCGCAAGCACGGTCAGGAACCGATCAGCTACCCCCACCCCAGCCTGGAGCCGATCCTGTCCGACACCTACGGATGCATCGTCTACCAGGAGCAGGTGATGCTCATCTCCAACGTGCTCGGCAAGTTCTCACTGAACGAAGCCGACAACCTGCGCAAGGCGATGGGCAAGAAGAAACCGGAGATCATGGAGAAGTTCTCCGCCCAATTCCTCGAGGGCGCCTTGGCCAACGGCTGCCCCGAACAGGCGGCCCGCGAGGTGTGGGACAACATGGTCAAGTTCGGTGGCTACGGCTTCAATAAGTCCCACTCGACGGCCTACGCGCTGATCACCTATCAGACCGCCTTCCTCAAAGCGAACCACCGCACGGCCTTTTTGGCCGCGAACATGTCCTGCGAGATGCACGACTCGGACAAAATCCGGGCCTTCCTGGAGGACTGCAAGCGCAGCCGGGTGCGTGTGCTGCCGCCGGACACACGCCGCTCGACCTGGGAGTTCGAGCCGGAGGGCGAACACATCCGCTTCGGCTTCGGAGCCATCAAGGGAACCGGGCAAAAAGCCATCGAACACCTGGTGAGCGCGCGGGGAGAGCCGGGCACGGAGCTCGATCTGTTTGGACTCTGCGCCCAAAGCGATCCCTCGCAGATCACGAAGGTCACCTGGGAGGCGCTGGTCCGCGCCGGCAGCTTCGACTGGACCGGACACAACCGCGGCTCGCTCGTGGCAGCGCTCGAAACCGCCATGGCCGACGGGGCCAGGGCCGCCGCCGATCGGCGCAGCGGCCAGGCTTCCATGTTCGACGTGTTCGAAGAGCCCGCCAGCGCCGGCCCCGCGGTGCCCGCCAGCGTGCCCGCCGAGGCGGCCTGGGGGGAAGCCGAGACCCTGCGCGCCGAACGGGAGGTGCTCGGTTTTTACCTCAGCGGCCATCCCCTGGAAGAAAACGCGGCGCTGCTCAGCCTGATCTCGAGTACCAGCACACCGCGCATCGCCGAGTTGGCCTCCGGCACCGAGGTCTTGCTCGCCGGGCTCGTGGTCGGACTCTCCCTGGTGACGGTGAAGAACGGCAACTACGCCGGCCAAAAGATGGCCCGCTTCCAACTGGAAGATCTGGAGGGCTCCATCGCCGTGACCTGCTTCCCGCGCACCTACGAGATGGTCCGCGAGCGCTTGACCGACGACGCGATCATCGTCGCCCAGGCCAAGGTCGAGGACCGCGGAGAGCAGCCGGCGTTGATCCTGGAGGACGTGCTCAGCTTGGACTCCGCCATCTCCCGCTTCCGCGGTGGGCTCGTGGTTCAACTCACCCCGGCCCACACGGACCAGTTGGAGACCCTGGCCCAGATGGTCAAGCGCTTCCAGGGGCCCAACCCACTCTTCTTCGAAGTCGAAGGACTCGACGGGCTGGTGCGCCGTGTGCGCTGCGGACGCGATCAGGGTGTGCGCCTGGAACCCGAGCTGCTGCAAGGTGTGCAGGGCCTGCTCGGCCCGGGCCACCTGCGCCTCGCGCGGCTGCACGAAGCAGGCTGATCCACGGACCGGATTCCGGGCCCCAAGGGCGCCCAGGGTCCGGCGAGACAAACCAACAGGCGCCCGGCGCCGTTGGGCTCCAGCCGGGAAAAAGAACAGACGCCCGGAGCCGCATGGCTCCGAGCGTCCGTGGAATATCACCGGCCTCCGCCCCAGGGGTACCGCCCCAAAGGCACAGCGCCCGGGATCAGTTCTCGGCGGCGGCCTCGACCGTCGTCTCGGTCTCCGCCTCGACAGCGCTGCGCTCGACGAACTCGATCAAAGCGCGTTGACCGTTGTCACCCAAGCGGGGCTTGGCCAGCTTGAGAATGCGGCAGTAACCACCGGGGCGCTCCGCGAAACGCGGGCCGAGCACCGCGAAGAGCTTGGACACGGCGTCGTCGTTGCGCAGCCTGGCGAAGGCCAGGCGGCGGTTGTGAAGGGTCGGCTCCTTGGCCATCGTCACCAGCCGCTCCACAAAAGGCTTCAAATGCTTGGCCTTCTGGACGGTGGTGATGATGCGTTCGTGCTCGATCAACGAAGCCGCCATGTTCCGGGTCATGGCTACCCGGTGGCTGGCGGTCCGGCCGAGCTTCTTTCCGGCTACGCGGTGTCGCATGGGTCTATCCTGGTGAATCGGTCGCCCCGCCGGGTGCGGCGGAGCGTGCTTCAGGCGTTCATTCCGAACTGGAGGCCCAGCTCGCTCAACTTGTTCTTGATTTCCGTCAGGCTGGTCTTGCCGAGGTTCTTCAGCTTGATGATCTCCGCCTCGCTCAAGGAAACCAGCTCCCGCAGGGTGTGCAGGTTGGCGCTGTCCAGGCAGTTGCGCGCCCTCACGGACAACTCCAGGTCCGCTATGGACAGATCCAACAACTCGTCCATCTGGCCGTCGCCGCGGATGCGTCGCTGGACCTCGTGGCTGGCCGGGTCGCCGGGGACCGGTCCCCCATCGTGGGTCGGCTCGAACAGCACGAACGGGTTGAGGTGCTTGCGGTAGATCTTCGCGGCTTCGGTCAGGGCCATCTCCGGGGAAATGGTCCCATCCGTCCAGATCTCAAGCACCAAGCGGTCGTAGTTCGTGAACTTGCCGACCCGGGTCGCCTCCACCGCATAGCGAACGCGGTGCACGGGCGAATAAACCGAGTCGACCGGGATCGTGCCGAGCTCCTGCTCTTCCGTCCGGTTTTCCTCGGCCGGCACGTAACCGCGCCCCTTGTCGACCTCGAGCTCGATCCGCAGGTCGCGGTCCAGCGAGAGGGTCGCAATGTGCAGGTCCGTGTTGACCACCCGAGCATCCCCTTCGCAGCGCACGTCGGCGCCCGTGACCGGGCCCTTGCCGCTCTTCTCGAGGACACACTCGATCTTGCCTTGCCCCGGGTGCCGGATGCGCAGGCGCTTGAGGTTGAGGATGATGTCGGTGACGTCCTCATAGACCCCCTCGAGGGAGTCGAACTCATGCTGCGCGCCCTGGATGCGCACGGCGGTGACGGCCGTGCCCTCGATCGAGGAGAGCAGGACCCGGCGCAGACCGTTGCCGATCGTGTTGCCAAAACCCCGTTCGAAGGGCTCGACCACGAAGCGTCCGTACTCGCCGGTCAGCGAGTCGCGGTCGGCTTGGACCTTGCTCGGAAGCTCGAAATTTCGCCAGCGGATTCTCATCGTTAGTTCTCGTCTCCGGCTGCGCTCAGCGCGAGCTGATCTCGATGATCATCTGGAGTTGGATCGGGTGCAGGAAGTTTTCCTTCGTCGGCAGCGTGGCAACGGTCGCCTCGGCTGCCGGGCGATCGAGGGTGATCCAATCCGGGACAACCTGGGCACGGTTGAATTCCAGGGCCTCGTTCACGACTTTGCGTGTCTTGTCGTGGGCGCGGATCGTGATCTTGTCACCGGCCCGCACCTGGAAGGACGGGATGTCCACGCGCTTGCCGTTCACCCGGAAGTGACCGTGGGCGATCAGGTGACGGGCATGCGGGCGAGACAGGGCCATGCCGGCCGCGATCACGACCGAGTCCAGCCGCCGCTCGAGCAGCGAAACCAGGTTGTCCCCGGTGTTGCCCGGGAGACGCTCGGCCTCCTGGAAGTAGTTGCGGAAGGCCCGCTCCAGGATGCCGTAGATGCGCTTCAGCTTCTGCTTCTCGCGCAGACGAAGGCCGTAGTCGGTGGCCTTGCTGCGGCGTTGGGCGTGCTGACCGGGGGGGTAGTTGCGGCGAACGATCGCGCACTTGTCGGAGAGACAGCGCTGTCCCTTCAGGAACAGCTTCATGCCTTCACGCCGGCAGAGCTTGCACTTCGCGTCGGTATAGCGGGCCATGGGTCGTTTCGTACGGGGCGGGGATCAGACGCGGCGGCGCTTGCGGGCGCGGCAACCGTTGTGGGGCAGGGGGGTGACGTCCTCGATGGTGAGGATGCGCAGGCCGCTGTTGGAAAGGGCACGGATGGCCGACTCGCGACCGGATCCGACACCCTTGACGCGCACCTCGACCTCCTTCATGCCGTGACGCATGGCCGCGGAAGCGGCCCGGTCGGCGGCGCGCTGGGCGGCGTAGGGCGTGCTCTTGCGAGTGCCCTTGAAGCCCACCGTGCCGGCCGTGCCCCAGGACAGGGTCTCGCCCGTCGGGGTGGTGATGGTGATGTGCGTGTTGTTGAAGGAGGCCTTTACGTGCGCTACGCCGCGAACGACGTTGCGACGAGCCTTGCGCTTTGTGGTCGTCTTGGTGGCCATTGGATCACTTCATGCCCTTGACGGACTTCTTGCCGGCGACCGTCTTGCGCGGTCCCTTGCGAGTACGGGCGTTGGTTCGGGTGCGCTGTCCACGTACGGTCAGACCACGGCGGTGACGCAGGCCGCGGTAGCAGCCGATATCCCGCAGGCGGCCGATCGCCTGGGCGATTTGCCGGCGAAGCGAACCCTCGACCACGAACTCCTCCTGCAGGAGCGCGGCGAGCTGAGTGATTTGCTCCTCCGTCAGATCCCTAGCCTTGAGCCCGGGATCGAGCTGGAGTTGATGGCAGATCTTGCCGGCCGTCGGGCGGCCGACGCCATAGAGATACGTCAGACTGATTTCCAACCGCTTGTTGGCGGGGATGTCAACACCGAGTACGCGGGGCATGGGAACTCCTGACTAGGGCTACTTGCCCTGCCTCTGCTTGTGGTTCGGATCGGCTTTGCAGATCACGCGCAGGACGCCCCGACGCTTCACGATCTTGCAGTGGAGGCACATCCTCCGGACGCTGCTACGGACTTTCATCTGGACCTGGGAGTACGGGGCTTACGGTCTCCTCTCCAAACGATCCGCCCCTTGGTCAGATCGTACGGGGACATTTCGACAGTGATCGTATCGCCGGGCAGGATGCGAATGTAGCGCATGCGCATCTTGCCGCTGACGTGTGCGAGGATTTCGTGGCCCGACTCGAGGCGCGCACGAAAGCGCGCGTTCGGCAGGGACTCCGTCACGATCGCTTCCACGGTGATCGGCTCTTCCTTCGCCACTAGACGGCCTCCCCCACGCGCGCCAGGTGCGCGCCGACGAGTGTTTGCAGCTCTTCGAAGATCGAATCGGCGCTGCGGGAGGCGTCGATGCGCTCCAGCCCTGCCCGGCGCCCGTAGTAGGCGACGAGGGGAGCGGTCTGGGCGCGGTACACGGATAGGCGCTCGCTCACGACTTCGGGGCGGTCGTCCTTGCGCTGCTGCAGCTCACCGCCGCATGCATCGCAGACACCCTCGACGGCAGGAGCGGCAAAACGTAGGTGCTGGATGTTGCCGCAGTCCTTGCAGACCAGGCGGCCGGCAGCCCGCTCGATGATCTCCTCGTCGGCCAGCGCCAACTCGACCACCAGCGGTTCGGCGACCCCTTCCAGAGCGCGGTCCAAGGCCTGGGCCTGGGGCTCGGTGCGGGGGAAACCGTCCAGCAGATAACCGCGGGCACAATCGGCCTGGGCAACCCGGTCGAACAGCATGCGCAGGACCAAGTCGTCCGGCACGAGCTTGCCGGATTCCATGTACCCCTTGGCCTCGAGCCCCAGGGGCGTGCCCTTCGAGAGGTTCTCCCGGAAGAGGTCTCCGGTGGACACATGCGGCAAGCCGGTGGAGGCCGCCAGGCGCTTGGCCTGGGTGCCCTTACCGACGCCGGGTGCGCCCAGCAGGATGATCACAGCGCGTCCCATGGTCAGCGCCTCTTGCTCCAGCCGGTGCCGGCGCCGCTTTCCATGAAGCCCTTGTAGTTGCGCATGACAAGCTGCGCGTTGAGCTTGTCCACCAGGTCGAGGGCGACACCCACCACGATCAGCACCGAGGTACCGCCGAGGAAGTAGGCCAGGTTGCCCTGCAAGCCGGGGATCTGCGCCGCCACGATGTTGGGCAGCACGGCGATGATCGCCAGGAAGACCGCACCGGCGAGGGTGACGCGGGTCAGGATCGCCTTGATGTGCTCGGCGGTGCGCACTCCGGGCCGGATGCCCGGCACGAAGGAGCCGTGCTCCCGCAGGTTGTTGGCGATGTCCTCCGGCTGGAACATCAGGTTGTTCCAGAAGAAGCAGAAGAAAAACACCAGCACCACATAGCCGGTGACGTGCACGAAGCCCGAAGGATCGCTCAACAGGCCACTCAGCCCCATCCATCCGATGGCGGAGAAGACCACGCCCGGAATGATGAAGAGGGCCGAGGCGAAAATGATCGGCATGACACCGGCCATGTTCACCTTGAGCGGGAGGTAGTGCTTCTGGCCGCCGTAGACCCGCCGCCCGCGGGTCAAGCGGGCGTACTGGATCGGGATTCGGCGTTCACCCTTCTGGATGAAGACGATCACGACCACGATGGTCACCCACAGCAGGATCAGGGTCATGATCGTGTTGTAGGAGTCATCGTCCTGGGCGAAGACCTGGCCGATGCTCGTGGGCATCGTGGCGATGATGCCCGCCATGATGATCAGCGAGGCGCCGTTGCCGATGCCGTACTCGGTGATCAACTCCCCGAGCCACATCACCACGATCGCGCCGGCCGTCAGTGCCAGAATGACCGTCATCATGAGCCCGACCGTGGGCTCCCCGCCGCCGGCGATGATGCCCTCGGTGTTCACGAACACCCCGAACCAGATGAAGATCGCCTGGAGCACGGCGATCGGCACGGTCGAGAGGCGGGTCCACTGGGTGATCTTCTTCTGGCCCGCGGCGCCCTCCTTTTGGATGGCTTCCATCCGCGGGGAGACCTTCGTGAGGATCGAGAAAATGATCGATGCCGAGATGTACGGCATGATCCCCAGCGCGAAGATCGTGGTCTGTCCGATGGCGCCCCCGGAGAAGGCGCTGAGCAAACCGAACACCGTGCTGCCCTCGGTCTCGCGAGCGAGGAAATCCACGCTCATGCCCGGCAGGGGCACCTGGAACCCGAGCCGGTACGCAGCCAGCAGCCCGAGGGCGACCAGCATGCGCCTGCGAGTCTCAGGCGTCCGGAGCAGTTGGAGGACGGGGTGGTTCACGGTGGGAGCGCGATCGGGGGTCAGGAATCCTGGGGAAGCTCGCGGCCACGCTCGTCGAGCAGCACCACGGTGCCGCCCGCTGCGCGGATCTTCTCAGCGGCACTGCCGGAGAACTTCTGGGCACGGACCGTGAGCTTGCGCTCAAGGGCACCGTTGCCGAGCACCTTGAAGAGTTTGGTGTTGAGGCTGACCAGGCCTTGGCCCAGCACAGCGTCCAGATCGACCGTGGCCCCCTCGGCGAAGTCATTCAGCTTGCCGACGTTGATCACGGTGTAGTCCGTACGGAAGCGGGCGTTGGTGAAGCCGCGCTTCGGCACGCGCCGATAGATCGGCATCTGACCGCCTTCGTAGCCGGGACGGCGACTGGCGCCGGAGCGCTGCCCCCAGCCCTTGTGGCCGCGACCACTGGTCTTTCCATTGCCGGAGCCGGGGCCCCGACCCACGCGGTGGCGCAGTTCGTATTTGGTGCCCTTGGCGAGGACGGTTCGCAGGTCCATGGTTGCTTGGGTAGCGGGCCCGAGGGCGTCAGACGGTCAATCCGCGGAGGCTGCGGGCCTCCTCGGGGGTGCGCAGTTGGGAGAGGGCGTCGAAGGTCGCCTTGACGAGGTTCAAGGGATTCGTCGAGCCGTAGGACTTGGTCAGCACGTTGCGGATGCCGGCCATTTCGCACACCGCGCGCACGGAAGCGCCGGCGATCAAGCCGGTGCCCTCCTCGGCGGGCAGGATGCGCACCATGGCGCCGCAGAACTCACCGGTAACCTCGTGCGGGATCGATCCGTTGCGCGGATCGATCGGCACACGCATCAGGTGCTTGCGGGCATCCTTGGCGGCCTTTTCGATGGCGTTCGGAACCTGGCGGGCCTTGCCGTAGCCGTGCCCCACGATCCCGGCCCGATTGCCGGAGACCGACAGGGCCGAGAACGAGAAGCGCCGGCCACCCTTGACCACGGCGGCGGAACGGTTGATGCGGACCAGCAGCTCGGTCAGCTCGCTGACTTCGGCGGCTTCGGCCTGGTCCAGGTATTGGATCTTGTCCTTCATGGTTTCTCGCGGCGCCCGGACGACCGGTTCAGAACTTGAGACCTGCTTCGCGGGCGGCTTCCGCCAGGGCCCGGACGCGACCGTGGTACTTGGCGGACCCGCGATCGAAAACGACCTCGGTCACGCCGGCCTTCTGGGCGAGCTCGGCGACGAGCTTGCCCACGATCGCGGCGCGCTCGGCCTTTTTCTTGCCCGCGTTCTCCGCGGCAAAACCCTTGCCGGCGGTCGACGCCGAAGCCAGGGTGCGGCCCGTGGCGTCGTCGATGACTTGGGCGTAGATGTGCTTGCTCGACCGGAACACGGAAAGACGCGGACGATGGCTGGTGCGGCGCAGGTTGCTGCGCACGGACAGCTTGCGGCGCTCCCGGCGGACGATCTTGACGGCTGCTTCGTTCATGACAAATCGAGTCGCTTAGTTGAGGGTCACTTGCCGAAGCTCTTGCCGGCCTTGCGCCTGACGAACTCGCCGCGGTACCGGATGCCTTTGCCCTTGTAAGGCTCGGGCGGACGGATCCGGCGAATGCGCGCCGCGGTCTCCCCCACGGCCTGCTTGTCGATACCCGTGAGGATGATGGTCGTGTTGTTGGGCGTGGCAGCGTCGACGCCGGCGGGCAGATCGATGTGCACCGGGTGACAGAACCCGATGTTGAGCACGACCTTGCGGCCCTGGGCGTTGGCGTTCCAACCCACGCCTTGGATCTCGAGGACCTTCTCGAAACCCTTCTGGACGCCGTCCACCATGTTCTGGATGAGGGCGCGGGTCAGGCCGTGGAAGGCGCGGGCCTGACGGGCCGGTCCGCGGCCGTTGAGGGCCACCTGGACGTTCTCCCCGGCCACTTCGACCTCGACCTCGGGACGCAGGGAAAGCTCGAGCTGGCCCTTGGGCCCCTTGACGCGCACGAGTCGACCGCTGGCCGTCTCCACGGAGACACCCTTGGGGATCGCGACGGGTTGTTTGCCGATGCGGGACATGGCTCTAGAAGACCTTGCAGAGGACCTCACCACCCACACGCTCGCGGCGGGCGGCACGATCGGAGAGCACGCCCTTGGGCGTGGAGAGTACGTAGATGCCTTGGCCGCGCACGACGCGGGGCAACTCGTTCGAGCTGCTGTACACGCGGCGGCCCGGCTTGGAAATTCGCTCGATGCTGCGGATGACGCTTTGGCCGTCCGGCCCGAAGCGCAGGTTGACGGTCAGGGTGCTGCGCGGCGAACCGGCTTCGACCGTGTAGTCGCTGATGAAGCCCTCTTCCTTGAGGGCTTGCGCGACGGCGACCTTGAGCTTGGAAGCGGGCATGGAGGCCTGCTTGCGCTTGATCGAGTTTGCGTTGCGGATGCGCGTCAGCATGTCCGCGATGGGATCGGTCATCATGGCGGCGGTCCCCCGGATCAGGCCTCGGCCTTGGCGGTCTGTTGCTGGAAGGGCATGCCCAGTTCCTTGAGCAGGAAGTAGCCCTGCTGGTCGGACTTGGCGCTGGTCACGAAGGTGATGTCCATGCCCTGGGTGAACTCGATGCGGTCGAACTCGATCTCGGGGAAGACCGACTGGTCCGCCAAACCGAGCGAGTAGTTGCCGCGCCCATCGAGCTTGCTGCGCACCCCGCGGAAGTCGCGGATTCGAGGCAGCACGATCGTGATCAGGCGGTCGGCGAACTCCCACATGTGATCGCGACGCAGGGTCACGGCCACACCGATCGGCATGCCCTCGCGCAGCTTGAAGCCGGCGATCGAGTTGCGCGCCTTGCGGATGGTCGGCCGCTGGCCCGTGATCGATCCCAAATCGCGCGCGGCGGCGTCAACTCGGCCCTTGTTCTCGACGGCACCCTTGCAGCCCATGTTCACGACGATCTTGAGCAGTCGCGGGGCGGCCATGGGGTTGCCGATCCCGAACTCTTGGCAGAGCTTCGGGAGGATTTCTTCCTGGTACTTTTGCTTGAGGCGCGGAGTCACGGCTCAGCTCTCCTGTGAGGGACGGCGGCGAGTCCCCTTGCCGGTGGTGGCGTCGAACAGCATCACGTTGCTGATGTGGATCGGGCGCTCCTCGCGGATGCGCTCGCCCTTGGGGTTTTGCTGGGTGGGACGCTTGTGGCGCCAGCGGAGGTTGACCCCTTCCACCAGGACACGCTCATCGGCGCGCAGCACTTGCTTGACCTCTCCGGTGCGACCCTTGTCGTTGCCGGAAATGACGACGACCTGGTCGCCGATCTTGACCTTCATCTTCATCAGACCACTTCCTGGGCGAGGGAAACGATCTTCATGAAGTTGCGCTCACGCAGCTCCCTGGCGACCGCCCCGAAAATACGGGTGCCCTTCGGGTTGCCCTCGGTGTCGATGATCACCAGGGCGTTTTTGTCGAAGCGAACGTAGGAGCCGTCCTTGCGGCGCGTGTTTTTGCGGACGCGCACGACGACACCCCGAACCACGGTGCCGGGCTTGACCTCGGAACCGGGGATGGCCTTCTTGACGGTGGCGATGACCACGTCACCGAGACCCGCGTAGCGCCGGTGCGTGCCGCCGAGCACCTTGATGCACATGGCGCGCTTGGCCCCGGTGTTGTCGGCCACGTCCAGGATGGTCTGCATCTGGATCATTGGGCACCTCCGCTGGTTTCAGCCAACTTGGCGGTCTCGACGATGCGGACAAGGCGCCAGCGCTTGGTCTTGCTGAGGGGCCGGGTGGCGGCGATTTCCACCGTGTCCCCCACCTTGGCTTGGCGCTGCTCGTCGTGGGCCACGTAGTTTTTGTGGCGCCGGACGAACTTGCCGTATTTCGGGTGCGCAAACGTGCGCTCGACGCGAACGACGATGGACTTGTCCATCTTGTCGCTGGCGACGATGCCCTGCAGGTTTCTGCGGGCGTTCCTCTGGATGGGTTCGGACATGGCTGAGGGGCGGCTGGGATCCACGCTCCAGGTCCGGCGGGTCATGGCCCGGAGGACGAGGAGACGGTGTTTCGGCGGTGCGGAAGGGAGCGGTGGACCTCTAGGAGCGGGGATCAGCGCGGCTGCTGGCCGCGGATTCCGGTGGAGCGTTCGTGCAGAACGGTGTGGATGCGCGCGATGGAGCGACGCACCTCCCGGATCCGACTGGGATTCTGGGAAGTCTCGCTGGAGCTGCGGAAGCGCAGGCCGAACAGTTCCTTGCGGAAGTTGTTCAGGTCGTAGCGCAGTTCCGAATCGGACTTGCTGCGGGTCTCTTCGATCTTCATGGCGCTCAGGTCCTCGGCAGGCGACGGACCATCTTGACCTTGATGGGCATCTTGTGGGCGACGCGCTTGAAGGCCAGCTTGGCCTTCTCCTCGGTAACGCCGCCGATTTCGTAGAGGATGGTTCCGGGCTTGACGACAGCCGCCCAGTAGTCGACGTCGCCCTTGCCCTTACCCATACGGGTTTCGGCGGGCTTGCCGGAGATCGGCTTGTGCGGGAAAACTCGAATCCAGATCTTCGCGCTGCCGCCGGTGGCCCGGTTGGCAGCGATACGGCCGGCTTCGATCTGACGACCGGTGATCCAGGCCGCATCCAGGGACTGGAGACCGAACTCGCCGAAGGACACGCGGTTGCCGCTCGTCGCCAAACCGCGGATACGTCCGCGGAAGCTCTTGCGGAACTTGGTCCTCTTGGGCATCAGTGCCATGACGTTCCTCCTGTGGTCGTGAGCGGGTGATCAGTTGCGGCGCTCCGGGCGCCCACGTCCGGGGCCACGCCCCCCACCGGCCGCGACTTCCATGCCGCGATCCGAGCGGGAGATGCCGCCGAGGGGGAAGCGGTAATCCAGCTTCTCACCGACCTCGACCTCGCCCTTGTAGATCCACACCTTGACTCCGATCACCCCGTAGGTGGTCTTGGCCTCGGCGGTGCCGTAGTCGACGTACGAACGCAGGGTCGAGAGCGGCACGCGGCCTTCCCGTTCCTTCGCGGTGCGGGCCATCTCGGCGCCTCCCAAGCGGCCGTTCAACTCGACCTTGATGCCCTTGGCGCCGGCCTGCATGGTGGTTTGCACGGCCTTCTTGATGGCGCGGCGGAAGGCCATGCGCTTTTCCAAGGCCTCGGCGATGACCTCGGCCACCAGCGGCGACTCGAGCTCGGGGCGTTTGATTTCGCGCACGGTCAGGTGGCAGGTCATGCCGGTGATGCGCTGCAGCTCTTGCTTGAGCTGGTCCACGCGAACACCCTTGCGACCCACCAGAACGCCGGGACGCGATGAGTGCACGATGACGTTCACGGCTTCGCTGGTGCGCTCGATCTCGATGCGCGGGATACCAGCCGCCTTGAACTCCTTGGCAACGTAGCGGCGGATGCGCTGGTCCTCTTCGAGGAGCCGGGCGTATTCCTTGCGGTTCGCGTACCAGCGCGAACGCCAGGGCTCGATCACGCCGATGCGGTATCCGGTGGGGTGAACCTTTTGTCCCATGTTGATCAGGCCTCGGGCAGCTCGCGCACGGCGACGGTCAGGTGACTGGTGCGCTTGCGGAAGGGCATGGCACGGCCCTGGGGACCGGGACGCCAACGCATGCGGTTGTTGAGCAGGGGGCCGTCGTCCGCCCGGCACTCGGCCAGGTAGAGCCGGTTGACGTTGACGGTTTCGTCCTGGGAGGCGTTCGCCACCGCGGACTTGACCACCTTGAGGTAGAAGGCGGCAGCCCGCTGGGGCGCGAACTGCAGGTACTCGATGGCCTGGTTGGCCGTCTTGCCGCGGATGGAGTCCGCGATGAGGCGGGCCTTGCGCGCGGTGATGCGGGCGTAGCGGTGCACGGCGCGGTACGAGGGCGCGTCGGCGAGCGCGGTTTGGGTCCGAGAGGCCATCAGCGACCCGCCTTACGGGCGGCCTCCTTCTTGTTGGTGTGCCCGCGGAACTGGCGCGTGGGAGCGAACTCCCCCAGCTTGTGCCCAACCATGTCCTCGGTGACGACCAGCTTCACGTGCTGTTTGCCGTTGTGGATCATGAAAGTGCGGCTGATGAACTCGGGCGTGATCGTGCAAGCGCGCGCCCAAGTCGTGATCGGGCTGCGGTCGCCGTTGACGATCTGCTTGGCCACCTTCTTGGCGAGCTTGGGATCGATATACGGTCCCTTCTTTGTACTGCGTCCCACGGTTCTGCTCCGGCTTGGCTACTTGGTCTGCTGCTGGGTCGATGGATCGGACTGGGCCCTGGCGCTCACTTACGCCGGCGCAGAATGAACTTGTTGCTCGGGTTGCTGCGGCTGCGGGTCTTGCCCCCCTTGGAGAGCACACCCGAGGGCGAGCAGGGGTGACGACCGCCGGCCGTGCGACCCTCACCACCACCCATGGGGTGGTCGACCGGGTTCATGGCCGTACCGCGGACTTCGGGGCGACGGCCCATGTGGCGCTTGCGACCCGCCTTGCCCAGGCTGACGTTTTGGTGGTCGGTGTTGCCCACCCGGCCGATGGTGGCCCGGCAGGTCAAGTGCACACGGCGCAGTTCGCCCGAGGGCAGCAGGATCACCGCGTAGGCGCCGTCCTTGGCGGTCAACTGGGCCGAGCAGCCGGCGCTGCGGCAGATTTGTGCGCCGCGGCCAGGCTTGAGCTCGATGGCGTGGATCGTGAGGCCGACGGGGATGTCCGCCAGGCGCATGGAGTTGCCCGGCAGAGGGTCCGAGCCGGGCCCGGCCACGATGCGCTGGCCGACTTGAAGTCCGACCGGAGCCAGGATGTAGCGCTTCTCGCCGTCCGCGTAGAACAGCAGAGCGATGTTGGCCGAGCGGTTGGGATCGTACTCGATCGAGTGCACGGTCGCGGGCACGGACTCCTTCTCGCGCTTGAAGTCGATGCGCCGGTACATGCGCTTGTGACCACCACCTCGCCGGCGGGAGGTCAGGTGCCCGTGGTTGTTGCGCCCACCGGTCTTGCGTAGGGGCTCGAGCAGGCTCTTCTCCGGCTTGGAGCGTGTGATCTCCGAGAAGTCCAGCACGCTGCCGCTACGGCGGCCCGGCGAAGTCGGCTTGTAGGTCTTGATACCCATGGTTGATCTCCTAGCGCGTACGGCTCCTTCTCAGAGCACGTCGATGGACTGCCCCTCCTGGAGCCGGACCATGGCCTTCTTCCAGGCACGTGTTTGTCCGGCGACCCACCCGCGGCGGCGCACCTTCTGGCGCGCATGCAGGGTGTTCACCGAGAGCACCTTGACGTTGAACAGGCGCTCGACGGCCTGACGGATCTCCACCTTGTTGGCGTCCGGGGGCACGCGGAAGGTGTAGGCATTGCGCCCGGCCATGTCGGCCGAGGCCTTTTCGGTGATCACGGGCTTCTTGATCACCCGGTAAGAACGATCGATCGAGCTCACGCTTCACCTCCGGTGGGCTTGCCGACGCGGGCGGCCAGGGCCTCCAGTGCGGCGCGCTCGGCGATCACCAGGCCCGTGGCTACCACGTCGTGGGCGCACAGGTCAGCGGCCGTGCGGACCTGGACGCCGGGGAAGTTGCGGAAGGACTTCCAAACGTCCGGACGGGGCTCGGCCAGGATCACCAGGGCGCGGCGGGGCTGACCGAGATCGGCCAGGACTTGGCGCGCGGCCTTGGCGCTCGGCGAGGTCATCGCCGAGAAGTCCGTGAGCACCACCTCGTCGTCGGCCAACTTGCCCGCCAACGCGGAGCGCAGAGCAACGCGCCGGGCCTTGACCGGCATGTGGTAGCTGTAGTCCCGCGGCTTGGGCCCGAAGACGGTTCCGCCCCCGCGCCAGATCGGCGACTTGCGGTCGCCGGCGCGCGCGCGGCCGGTGTGCTTTTGCTTCCAGGGCTTCTTGTTGGAGCCGGAGACCTGGTCGCGGCCGCGGGTGCTGACCGTGCCCTGGCGCTGGTTGGCCTGGAACATCACGACGGCGTCCTTCAAGGTCCGGTAGAGGACCTTGCCGCCGAAGGGGGCTTCGTCGAACTCCTGGCTCGCCAGGTTGCCGGCGCTGTAGCTCTTGAGCTTCATGGCTGGTGTATTGCTGTCGCGGGGCGGGAGGAGATCAGACCTTCTGCACGCCCGTGCGCGCCGTGCGGACCTGGACAAAACCGCCGTTGGGGCCGGGCACCGCGCCTTTGATGAACAGCAGGTTGCGATCGGAATCGATGCGCACGACCCGCAGGTTCTTCGACGTGGTGCGCTCGGCGCCGTAGTGGCCCGACATGCGCTTGCCCTTGAACACCCGCGAAGGGTAGGCGGAGGCGCCGATCGAACCGGGCTGGCGAACGTTCATGCAGCCGTGGGTCTCGGACCCACGGGCGAACCCGTGGCGGCGGATGGTGCCCGAAAAGCCGCGTCCCTTGCTGGTGCCGATGACGTCGACGAGCTCGCCCAAACGGAAGGCATCGACGCGCACCTCGGAGCCCGGCTGCAGATCGGAAGGTCCGGACAGGCGTTCCTCGCGCAGGAAGCGCTTCGGAGCGGTGCCGACCTTCTTGAAGTGCCCGAGCTCCGGCTTGCGGGTGCGCGCGTCGCGAACGTCCTCAAATCCGAGCTGAACGGCGTTGTAGCCGTTCTTCTCCTCGGTACGGACGTCACAGACGACGCAGGGGCCGGCTTCGACGACGGTCACGGGGACGACGGTGCCGTCGTCCTCGAAGAGCTGCGTCATGCCGCGCTTGCGTCCCAGGATCAGCGTCATGATTCCTCGAAACGGGGAAAGGGGAGTTGTCGGGCCGGTTCGATCAGGCGACGCCCGGGGTGGGCGCCGCGACGCCTGACCACGCGGCGTTCGCGGGAATCGCGGGCCGCCGACAGGGCGGCTCGCGGTGAATGGGAAAAAGAAGGAGTCCGGGGCGTGCCCACCAGGGCCGGCGGCCCGGGGGAGCGAATCCAACGGCGCGCGGTGCGCCGCTCTAGGCTCAGGCCTTGATGCGGATGTCGACGCCGGCGGGCATGTTGAGGCTGCTCAGGGCGTCGACCGTCTGGGAGGTCGGCTCCGAGATGTAGATCAGGCGCTTGTGGGTGCGGATCTCGAACTGCTCCCGGGACTTCTTGTCGATGAAGGGGGAACGCAGAACGGTGTAGCGTTCGATGCGCGTCGGCAGCGGGATCGGGCCGTTCACCAGGGCGCCGGTGCGCTTGGCGGTTTCCACGATGTCCAGGGCCGACTGGTCCAGAGCCTCGTGGTCGTAGGCTTCCATGCGGATCTGGATCCGGTCCTTCATGGTCGAGGGGCGTGGGAGCGCGAGGCGCGGGTGGGATGGTGGGGTCGGGCGGTGGTCGGTGACCGCGCCCGGATCGGGAGACGAAGAAAGCCCTTGCCGCCGCCCGCGCTTCGGCGCCCGACGGGTCGCCGGAGGCCGGCCCCAGGAGGGGCCGAGAGCGGTGGAAAGGTCCTTCGCGCGGGGTCGAGCCGACTCGGGCCGGGGCGGCGAAAGCCATCCCGGAGGGCGTCGCTCGGCGCGAAAGGGCGAGGAGAATAGCAGCGGCGATCGGGCCCGTCAACGCCCACTGCCCAGGGAATTCCGAAGCCGGCCTCGCGTGCCGAAATCGCCCCGCGGGAGGCCCCGATCCCGGCCCGTCGTGGGTGGCCTTTGGCTCCAATAGGGCCGGGCGGGAGGCCTGCGCGGGACCCGAACGCAACTCGATGCGGGCCGCCCTATCCCCAGCCGCTCATTCGAGCCCGAGTTCGGCGAGTTCCCGGTCAGCCACGGGTCGGCTGCCCGAGGGCATCAGGTCGAGCACGGCACGGCCCTGGGTGATCGAGCGCAGCCGCGTCGCATAACCGAACAGGGCCGCCAGGGGGGCGGCGGCGCGCACGGTGCAGCGGCTGCCCTCCGAACGCACCTCGCGCACATCGGCCCTAAGGCTGCCCAGGCTGGCGAGCACCTGTGGGCTGGCTTCGGCCGGCAGGTCGATCTCCAGGGCCATGAGCGGCTCGCGCAGTTCCAGCCGGGAGCGGCGCAGGGCATCGCGCAGGGCCACCCGGGCGGCCTCCCCCGCCAGGAACTCCCCTTCGTCGCTCGTTTCCTGCCCGTGGGCCCCCGACGGCTCGCCGGCTTCCTCGCCCGCTCCCCGCCCGACGGCGAGGTATTCGAGCACCACCCGGGCGCGGCCCAGGGGATTGCCGGTGCGGGGTCCGGCCCGCCCCTCCCGCTCCAGCGCCTCCAATGCCGCCGCCCAAAGGCGCTCCTGCCCACTCGCCGCGACGGCGCGTTCGAGGGCCAACCCCTCCACCGACTCATCCGGCTCCAGGCGCACCCGGGCTTCGGCCCAGCCGGCCTCCGCGCCCAGTTGGCGCTCGATGCGCGACTCGCCGCGGGCCGCCGCCAGGGGAGCCTCCCGATAGGTCACCTTCGGCCGGCCCCAACGGGCGCTCAGGCCGAATTCCTCCTCCAGGCGGCGGGCGAGCACATCCAGGTGCAGCTCCCCCATCCCGGACACGACCCACTGGCCCGTGTCCGGGTCCTCGGACAGCTCCAGGGTCGGGTCCTCGCGTTCGAAAGCCGCCAAGGCTTCGCCCAGGGCCCCGCGATCTTCATCGCGCTGGGGCTCGATCACCTGGGAAACCACCGGTCGGGGCAGGGCCAGGCCCTCCAGGGCGATTTCGGAGCCGGGAGCGCACAGGGTGTCCCCGGTCCCCGTGGCGCGGCAACCGGCCAGGGCCACGATTTCGCCGCAGCGGGCCGCCGCAAGGGGCTCCAGGCTGTCGGCGTGCACCGCATAAATCGCACGCACCTGCTCGCGGGCGCCGTTGCGCGGATTGATCAGTTCGTCGCCGGCGCGCAGACCGCCCGCGTAGAGCCTGACCAGGGTCAGCTCCTCGCGCCGGGTGCGCAGCAGCTTGAAGGCCAGGGCGCAGGTCGGCGCGTCGGGATCGGGCGCCCGCTGCTCCGCTCCGCCACCCGGCAGTTGGCCTTCCACCGGCCCGCGCTCCAGCGGGCTGGGCAGGAAGTCCACGACTCCGTCCAGGAGGGCCTGCACCCCCAGATCCAGCAGCGCCGATCCGCACAGGACTGGGGTGAGGGAGCCCTCCAGGGTGCGCTTTCTAAGAGCCCGCCGCAGGTCCTCGGAGCTCGGATCGCGCTCTTCCACGAGCGCCCCCAAAATCCCGTCGTCCCGCTCCGCCAGGGCTTCGATCAGCTCCCCTCTGAGGAGCTCCACCTCCAGGGCGACCTCCTCCGGCACGGGGCACTCGACCAGATCCCGACCGCCGTCCTCCCGCAGGAAGGCCCGCCGCGTGAGCAGATCGACCACACCGCGCAGGCCGGGTCCCTCCCCCACCGGAAGCGCAATCGGCAGCGCCTCCATGCCGAGGCGCTCGCGCAGGTCCGCCACCGCGCGCAGGAAGTCCGCCCCCTGGCGATCGCACTGGTTCACAAAAACCAGGCCTGGAATGCGATGGCGCCGAGCCTGCCGCCAAACGGTTTCCGATTGGGCCTGCACGCCGGCCAAAGCGCTGATCACCAGCACGGCCCCGTCGAGCACCCTCAAGGATCGCTCCACCTCGACGGTGAAGTCCACGTGACCGGGGGTGTCGATCAGGTGGATGCGTGCGCCCCGCCACTTCACGGTGGTGACGGCGGCGGTGATCGAAATGCCCCGGCGGCGCTCCTCGGGCATCCAGTCGAGCACCGTCGAGCCCTCGTGCACTTCGCCCGCATGGCGGATGACACCTGTTTCGAGCAGGATGCGCTCCGAGAGCGTCGTCTTGCCCGCGTCGATGTGGGCGACGATACCGAGGTTGCGCAGGCGGCCGATTTCCTCCACCCCGGGATCATAAGTCGACCTGCGCGGACCTTTGCCTGCCTCCGGGCCCGCGGACCGGGCCTGGCTCACTTCGGACTACCCCAGCAGCGGGTTGGCCGCGAGGAACTCGCGGGCCCAGCGGTACCCCTCGAGCAAACGCCGGTCCGCCGACCCGGTCAGGGCGCTGAAGGCGTAAAGCGCCTCGATCGAAGCCAGGCCGCGTTCCGGGTCCTGGAAGGTCCGACTGCGCCGGGGATAGGCCGTCACCAGGGGCGGAAGGCGACGCGGCGAAAAGTCCCCGACCAGATCGTTCGCCATGCGCGGCTGCCGCCGCCACGAGCAGTCCAGGAGCAGGAGCGGCCGGTTCAGATCCTCGCGGGTCAGCTCCTCGCCCCTGGGGTCGAGCAGCAAGCGTCCCTCCCCATCCACCGCCTGACCCGGCTGCCAAGCCAGGAAACGCACCCCCTCCAGGCCCCGCAGCGGAGCCAAGGAGCAGCGCTTCCAGGATTCACGGGGGTCGCGCAGGATCAGAATGTCGCGCATGGGCGAAAGCTGCGTGGGAGCAAACGGCAGGTCTCGTGGCGCCGGGCAGGGCCGGAACAAACGCCCGCGGCGGCGCCCCAGCGGCCCCGCAAGGGCACCTGGGAACGCCGCCGCGTTCGACGACCTGGCCTCGGCCGAGGGGTCAGCTGTGGATCAGCGCGCGAAGTGCGCGTAAGCCTTGTTGGCCTCCGCCATCTTGTGCACGGTTTCCTTCTGGGCGACCGAAGCGCCGGTGCCGTTGCAGGCGTCGACCAGTTCGTCGGCCAGGCGCACGGCCATGGGCTTGCCCTTCTTCTTGCGCGCGTTGTCCACGAGCCAGCGGATCGCGAGGCTCTGCTGGCGGTTGCGGCGCACTTCGCGCGGCACCTGATAGTTGGCGCCGCCGACGCGCTTGGAGCGCACTTCCACCGAAGGCCGCACGTTATCGATGGCTCGGGTGAAGAGCTCCACCGGGTCTTCGATATCCGGCAGCTTCTTGCTGGCCATGTCCAAGGCCTCGTAGAAGATCGCCTGGGCGGTGGACTTCTTCCCGTCCAGCATGATCTTGTTGATGATCTTGGTGGCGAGCATGGAGCCGAAACGGGGATCGGCATCCAGCAGGGCGGCCGTGGACTTGTAGTTGCGGGGCATGACTGCTCGAAGGCGGGGCTGCTCGAAGGCGGGGGCGGCGGATCAGGCGACGCGTCGCGGGGCTCTGGAGGGGTAGGCCGAAGGACGGCCGAGACGGGGACCTAGGAGAAAAAGGGGACCTAGGAGAAAAACGGCGCGGCGGATCCGCCCTGGAATCACTTCTTGGGGCGCTTGGCGCCGTACTTGGAACGACTGCGCTTGCGACCGTCGACGCCGGAGGCGTCCAGGGTGCCGCGCAGGATGTGGTAGCGCACACCGGGCAGGTCGCGCACACGGCCCCCACGCACGAGCACGATCGAGTGCTCCTGGAGGTTGTGGCCCTCGCCCGGGATGTAGGCTGTGATTTCCTTCCCGTTGGAGAGGCGGACACGCGCGATCTTGCGCATGGCCGAGTTGGGCTTCTTCGGCGTCTGGGTCTTGACCTGCAGGCAGACCCCCCGCTTCTGCGGGCAGCCCTCCAGCACAGGGGACTTGGAGCGCTTGCGGACCGGCTTGCGGCCCTGGCGCACGAGTTGATTGATCGTCGGCATGGGGTCGTGTGTGGGCCTCGGACCGGGCGGCAGGCCCGGGCCCGGGTAGCCGCGTCCGGGGGCTCCGTCCGCGGGA
>JBJHAV010000021.1:0-25073 GCA_050480685.1 Planctomycetaceae bacterium
GACCGGGGCCGGGCTGTCAGCCGACTCGGGGCTGGCCACATTCCGAGGTCCGGGAGGCCTTTGGGAGGGCCGGCGGCCGGAGGAGCTGGCCACACCCGAGGCCTGGCGCCGGGATCCGGCCCTGGTCTGGCGCTTTTATCAGCAGCGCCGCCGCGCGGTGCTCGCCGCCGAGCCCAACCCCGGACACCTGGCCCTGGTCCACCTGGCGCGCGCGGTGGAGGCCGAGGGCGGCTCGTTCGCGCTTTTCACCCAGAACGTCGACGACCTGCACACCCGCGCCGGCAGCGACCTCGCGGCCCTGCACGGCAGTTTGATCGACCTGGCCTGCGAGCGCTGCGGCGCGTGGGGCCCGAACCGGGAACACCTCGACCCGGAGCGCTTCGTGGCCTGCGTCCACTGCGGCCACGGGCGCCTGCGGCCGGACGTGGTTTGGTTCGGGGAAGCGGTGCGCCACTTGGACGAGGCCCTGGCGGCCAGCGCCCGGGCGACCCACTTTTTGGCCCTCGGCACCAGCGGCCTGGTTTGGCCGGCCGCCGGCCTGGCGGAGGTGGCGCGCCGGGTGGGGGCGGAGATTTGGGTGCAGGCCCTGGAGCCCCCGGACAACCTGGACCCCGGGGATCGTTTTGTGCCCGGCCGGGCGGCGTTGGTGATGCCGGGGCTGGTGGAGGATTTGCTCGAGGGCTGAACCGCGCGCGGTTCGCGGGCGCTCCGTGGGCTCGGTGCGCTAGTCGCGCACCGCGTCGAGGCTCAGTTCTTCGCCCCAGCCCAGCCGCCCGAACAGCCGCTCGGGCCAAACTCCGAGCAGCCCGTGGGTCAGGGCCAAAGCCGCCCGAAAGCGCCAGGGCGGACAATCGAGGCGCAGATCATCGCCGATCAGGCTCTCCAGCGGGCGCTCCCCGAGCCGCAGGAAACGCCGCCCGGGACCTTCGAGGCCCAGGCGCCGCGCCAGGGCCAGGGCGAAGGGATAGTCGCGCCCGAGCATCGGACCCGTCGCCGCGGCGAGGGGCCGCAGTCCGGCCCGCCGGCAGGCCTCTTGAAGGGTGCGCCGCGTGAAGTAACCCAGGTGGTGGGGGTAGATCCAGGCCACGGCGGGCCCCACCGCGCGCCGTTTGGCCGCGTTCCAGTGGGGCACACGCACGTGCACCCTGCCCCCCGGGCGCAGGCACTCGCGGGCCTTGGCCAGGGCGCCGACCGGATCGGTCAGGTGTTCGAGGGAGTGGGAGAACAGCACCAAGCCGAAGCTCGCCGGCTCGAGCGGCGCCGTGTCGATGCCTTCGCTGTGCACCGTGGCGCCGAGTTCGCGGCGGATGCGCTCGGCATTCGGCCGCGAGGGCTCCAAACCGACCACCTCCCAACCGACTTCCCGCGCCGCTTGCAGCGCGAGTCCCGCCGCCGCGCCCACGTCGAGCAGCGGGCCCGCCACACCTTCGGCCGCGAGCCGCGCGAAGAGCGCCCGTTCGCGCTCCAAAAAAGCACCCGCGTCGCGCAGCAACTCGACCCCGTAGTGGGGGTCCTCGGCGTACATCGTTTCCAGTTGCTGCGCCGTGGGCAGCGGTTGGATCTGCACAAAACCGCAGTCCTCGCAGGCGAACAGCTCCAACTCGCCCTTGGCCAGCCGTCGCCGGCCCCTCTCGCCGCCGCACAACAGGCACACGAAGGCCGGCGCGGATCCGCCGGGCGAAGGGGAGGCGTCGCTCGCGGACATCGCGGCGTCAGGCCATGTCCAGGAGCCGGTGGGAGGGATTTTTCTGGGCCGCGTAGTCCCGGGCCCAACCGCTCGGGAACAGGGCCACCGGCCGGTCGTAGCGATCCCAGGCCAGGATCGAACTGGTCGGCAAGTCGAAGCTGTCCGGATCGCCCACGACCCAAGCGCCGCACTCGTAGGGCAGGTTTTCAAGGCGCGTCTCGACGCCGTACTCCTGCTTCATGCGGTACTGCAAAACCTCGAATTGAAGGCGTCCGACGCCCGCCACCAAGGCTTCGGTGTGGAAGCGCCCGAAGGGCCGCAGCCACTGCACCAAACCCTCGGCGGTGAGTTGCTCCAGCCCCTTGTCGAAGGCCTTGCGTTTGCCTGTGTCCTTCGGAAGCACACGCGCGAAGACCTCCGGTTGGAACAGCGGCAGGGGCAGGTGTTCGAACCCGCCGCGCTCGGAGATCGTGTCGCCGATCTGGAACAGGCCGGGGTTGACGAGACCGACCACGTCCCCGGGGAAGGCCTCGTCGACGGTGCTGCGTTCGCTCGCCACCAGGCTGTGGGGGCGCGTCAGGCGCACCTGTTTGCCGCTGCGGTGGTGGCGCACCAGGGTCTGGCGTTCGAAGCGCCCGGAGCAGATGCGCACGAAGGCCAGGCAATCCCGGTGGCGCGGGTCCATGTTCGCCTGGATCTTGAAGACAAATCCGCTGAACGGCGCTTCGGCCGGATCGATGTGGCCCTCGCCGCCGTCCGGCAAGAGCACGCGCCTGGGCCCGGGGGCCGGCGCCAGGTCGAGGAACGCGTCGTAGAACGGCTCGATGCCGAAGTTGGTCAGGGCCGAGCCGAAGAACGTCGGCGTGACCTCGCCCGCCAGGAAAGCCTCGCGGGTGAACGGGTTGCCGGCGACTTCGAGCAGCTCCAGGTCCTGCCGGGCGCGCTCCAAGAGTTCCGGCCCGACCAGCGCGCGCGCCGCGTCGCTGCCAAGGGGCAAGCGCTCCACGCCGGCGCGCGTGGATCCGTGGGAGCCGGTGCGCTGGAACGCGAGCAATTCGCGGCTCTCCCGTGTCACCACACCCTTGAACTCCCGCCCCATGCCCACCGGCCAATTCACGGCGCTGGCCTTGATCCCCAGGGCTTCTTCGACCTCGGCCAACAGGTCCAGCGGGTCCCGTCCGGGCAGGTCGAGTTTGTTGATGAAGGTCAAAACCGGAATGCCGCGCAGCCGGCAGACCGCGAAGAGCTTTTTGGTCTGGGCCTCCACGCCCTTGGCCGCGTCGAGCACCATGATGGCTGAGTCCGCCGCGGTCAGTGTTCGGTAGGTGTCCTCGCTGAAGTCCTGGTGCCCGGGCGTGTCGAGCACGTTGATGACGTGCCCCTTGTAGGCGAACTGCATCGCCGAGGAGGTGATCGAGATACCGCGCTCCTGCTCCATCCCCATCCAGTCCGAGGCCGCCCCCTTGCCCTTTCTGCCCTTGACCATGCCGGCCGTGTGCAGAAGCCCCGAATAGAGCAGCAGCTTCTCCGTCAGCGTCGTTTTGCCCGCGTCCGGGTGGGAAATGATCGCAAAGGTCCGCCGCCGCCGAACCTGCTCGGCCAAGTCCAAAGTGGTGCTCATGGGAGGTGCCCGCCGATCCCTTGCCGGGCCCGGGTCAAGCCCGCCAGTCTACACCGCGGCGGTTGTGTCCGGGCCGCGCGTCCCGCGCCCGAGGTGCGGTGCGCGGGCCTCAGGCCGGAACCCGCCCTTACATCCCGTCCGGCGTCGGGTCCGGCGGCACCGCCACCTCGAGGGCGACCCAACCGACCTCCGCCTCGTCCAGCGGCCCTTCCACCCTGCGGGCGACGATCCGCGCGTCCCCCTCACCCAGGGCAAAACTCACCGGCCGACTGACCCGGTGGTGGCGCGCACCCACCATGGAGTGCACCGCGAAGGCCACGTGGTAAACCCGGCCTTCCTCGAAGGCCTTGCTGTCGAGCGGATCGGGAGCCGCCAGCGACCGCGTCAGGCGCACGTGCCAGGCCCCGTCGCTCCAGCGTCCCTGGGCGCGGATCGCTCCCCGGCTGCCGGCGGGCTCGCGCAAAAAGATCATCGGCAACGCGTCGCCCTCCTGCCACCCGTGCTCCGGGTCGAAGGGCACCGCGCCCGCCTCCGACAGGAAGTACGGATCGTCCTGCCCGTACCCGCGCGCCAGCAGCGCCTCGAAGGAGAGCGCCCGCCGGCCGAACTTCGCCGGGTCGTACATCCAAATCGGCAGCCCGGTCTCCCCGTTGAGGTTGTCGGTGAACATGCCGCGACCGGCCGAGTTGTGGCGGTAGTCGAGCACATAGCCGTTGTCCGCATACCCGATCGGGTTCGAGCGGTGGGCGCGCCACTGCCAAAGGTCCAAGAAGACCCCCTGGCTGCGCAGTTCCTGGATTTCCTCCGCCGTGCGCAGCGCCGACCACAGCTCGCCCGGCTCGGCGCCCTCCCGGCGCGATTCGCGCACGAACTTGCGCACGTCCGTGCGCCCCAGCACCCCGCCCAGGTAGGGGTGTTCGCGCACCGCATCGGCCGACACCGCGCTGCGTGTGCTCCGCAGACCCGCATGGGCCGTCACGCGCCCGCCGTGTTCCTCGAAGCCAGCCACGGACCCGTCGTCCCACATCAACGAAATGCGGTCCTCGAAGAGCCCGCGCGGATCCGGGCCCTGGGTACCCGCCCCATGGCGCACCCAACGACCGCCCTCGAAGACCAGGTACTGGTGGTACCAACTGGGCTGATCCGTGGCGAAGCGCAAGCGGATCTGGATCGACGTGTCGTCGTACACCGCACCCACCTCGAGCACCGCCGGAGCCACCTCCGATCCACCCGGCCGCGCCCCGGACGCCTCACCCGCGCTGGATTCGAGCTGCCCCCGCGCGCTGCACCCAAGCAGCAGGCCAAAGGCCAGCCCCAACACCAGGGGCCGCGCAAAACGGTGGGGGAGGGGAAGGGAACGAGTTGTTTTTGATTGCCTCATGGAAAGCGCTGCTTGTTGTCCTTTCTGGTCGATTCGAAAGACGCTGTGGTGTGCTGGCCACGGTCGAGAATCCGCCACCCGGGCACCACTAGGACACCTAGCACCCCAGACGGCTCTCCCCAGCCCGCTGCCGCAACCCCCGCGGCTAGGACCGAACACCGCTCGGGATGTTATCACGGCCCCCGGCGCCAAAAACCACGGCTCGCCGAACCGCGGCCACCGGCCGCCCGCTTCAGAGGAAGCGCTCCACCAGGATCTCGTCCACGTACCGGCCGCGCAGTTTGGTGTGCCGCTTGGCCGTGCCCACGATCCCAAAACCATGGGCCTGGTAGGTGGCGAGCGCCGCCGGGTTGTCGGCCCGGATGTAGGTGAAGAGCTTTTCGTAGCCAAGCTCCACCGCCGCCGCGAAGGTGGCGCGAAAGAGGGCCTTGCCGATCCCCTGGCGCCGCCGCCCGAGATCCACAAAAGTGCCGATCACACCGACGTGGGCGAAGGCCCCCGTGTAGGTCGCAAAGGGCGCGACGTCCTGCATCCCGACGATGCGCCCACTTCCGGCCTCCACCGCCACCTGGAAGAGGTCGCGCTCCGACAGGCCCTCCAAGAAGGCCCGCTCACTCTCCACAGTGAACGGCGTATCGAGCGCGCTGTAGATCCCCGCCTCGATGATCGGATTCAACACCGCCAGAATCCCCTCCGCATCCGCACCCGTCGCCCTGCGAATCACGAGCTTCCCCGCCGCGTCCTCTCCTGCCGATTCCATCCACCCATCCTACGTACGGCAGCCCGGCGCGCGGTCCGCTGCGGGAGGCTAGGGCCCGCAGCTTCCCCTCTCAGGCCCCTTCGTACCGAGAGCCAAGTGCCTGCGCACGGTGCGCGGATCGAGGGCGGTGATGCGAGCCACGGCCGCGACTGTTCCGTGGCGCGCGAGCAGTTCGGCGCAGTAGCGACCGAGCAGCGTGCGAGCATCGGGCTCACCGGCGGCCAGGTCCGCACGCGCGGACGCACCGCCGGCCGGCGCGAAGTGGCTGGTGGGTAGAGCGCCGCGCACCAGGAGGCGCCGCACGGTTTGTTCCAGTTCGCGGACGTTGCCGGGCCACGGGTGGCCGCGGGGAGTGTCGCGCTCCAGGGCCGCGAGGATCGGCGCGTGCCAGGCCTCGGCCGCCGCGCCCACCAAAGCCGCGAGGATGTGTCTCACTAGGTCGCCCAACTCGTCGGGCGCTTCCGCCAGGCGCGTCGCCAGGGGCGGCACTTCGATCAGGTCCGAACACAGCCGGTAGTAAAGATCCTCGCGCAGGGGCGAGCCGCCGGCAGCGATGGCCGCGGGCCCCACGGCGCGGTGCGTGGCGGCGATCAGACGGCCCCGGAAGGCGCGCGGCGCGGCTGCTCCCACGGGCGTGAAGCGGCGCTCTTGCAGCACGTCGAGCAGCTTGACCTGCACCGTGGGTGCAAGTTCGCCGATTTCGTCCAGGAAGACCGAACCGTGGGGTGAACAGCGCGCGAGCAGGCCGTCCGCCGCGGCCACGGCCCCGGTGAAAGCGCCCTTCACGTGGCCGAAGAGCGCCGATTCGAACAGTCCCTCGGGCAAACCGGCCAGGTTGAGGGGCACGAAAACGCGCGTGAAGCTCTCGGAGAAACGGCCGCTCGCCGGGTCGAACGGAATGTGCCCCGAGCGCCCGATGGCGGCCGCGGCGGCGCCTTTGCCGGTGCCGGTGGGACCGACGATCAAGGTCGCGAACGGTTCCATGCGCCCGGCCAGGTGGCTGCGATAACGCGCCAAGTCGGCGGTGAAGACCGCGTTCCAAAGGGCTTCGCGCAGGGCGACCATCGACGGCCCGCGCCCGACCAGGGAACGCTCGATGAAGTGGTAGGCCCGCCGCAGTTGGAAGAAAAAGGCGAAGGCCTCCAGGCCGCGCGCCGCGGGAAAGCCGGCGCGGGCGAGTTCGGCCAGGGCTTCCCGGGCAAAGGGCACCGGGATGGGGGAGTCGCCAGCCTCTTCCTGGGCGCGGATGTGCCGATCGAAGTGCGCGCTCTGGCGGTAGTACGCGCAAAACAGACGCGCCCGTTCGAGCAGCTCGCCGTCGCCCGGCTCCCGGGTGGCGGCGCGCGCCCGGTTTGCCCGGCCGTCGAGGGTCGCGAGCAGCGCTTCCAGGCGCCCGAGCAGCGTGTCCATGGCCGGCTCGCCGCGCCGCGCCCCGGCCAGCCGACGGTCCAGGGCCGCGCGCTCGGCGGAAAACGGGTTCAGCTCCACGGCGCGGCCGACGCCAGCCAGGAGGGCGCGTTCCTCGGGGGTCAGGGTGGCGTCTTGGGGCATGCATTCATTGTCGGCTAGGGACACAAAATGTGCTCATCGAGAGCCGGCGCGGCGCTCCCCGGCGCTGTCGCAAGCGCCCTAAGTCTCTTTCCCAAAGCGCCTTACCTCGCCTCCGGGCGCAGCGGCACGGCCCTTGCTTTGCAGGGCGCGCTCCCACCGCGGGAGCCCCCCACCCCAACCCAGGAGCCCTCCCATGCCCACCTCCCTCGACCTCGAACTGGCGGACGTCCACTCCGGCCTCTCCCGCTGCCGCCCCGCCCGTGTGCTCACCCCGCAGGACTCCCAGGCCGTGGCCCGGGCCGTGCGCCGCGCGCGCCGCTCCGGCCGCCCCCTATCCGTGCTCGGCGCCCACCACGCCATGGGCGGCCAACCCTTCCTCGACGGCGGCACGGTGCTCGACATGGGCCGTTTGGACCGCCTGCGGCGCTTCGATGCCGAACGCGGCCTGGTGGAAGTCGAAGCCGGAGCGCTCTGGCCGGGCCTGGTGGCCGAGCTGCTCGCGCTCCAGGGTCCGAACGCGCGCTGGGGCATTCGCCAGAAGCAGACCGGCGCCGATCACCTGACCGTGGGCGGCGCGGTGGCGGTTTCGGCCCACGGCCGCGGCCTCGCCATGCAGCCCCTGGTGGGGGATGTGGAGGAGTTGGAGTTGGTCGACGCGCGCGGCGAGTGTGTGCGTGTCTCGCGCGAGCGCGACCCGGAACTTTTCGGGCTCGTCTGCGGCGGCTACGGGCTCCTTGGTGTGGTGACTTCGGTGGTGCTCCGCCTGGCGCCCCGCCGTGTGCTCGAACGCCGGGTCTCGCTGATCGACGTGGAGGAGCTGATGGCGGGCTTCGCGGAACGCATGGGCGCGGGAGCGCTCTACGGCGACTTCCAGTTCGCGATCGATCCCGACGATGCGCGATTCCTGCGCCGCGGTGTGCTCTCCACGTACCACCCGCTCGACTTGGGCGACCCCTTGGATCCGGGCTGCCGCGCGCCGCGGCCGAGCGATTTCGATGCCGATCAGCTCGAACTGGACGAACGCGCCTGGCGCGAGTTGCTCTTCCTCGCCCACACGGACAAACGGGCCGCCTTCGAGCGCTACGCCACCCACTACCTGGCCACCCACGGCCAACGCTACGCCTCGGACACCTTCCAGCTCGGGGTCTACGTGCAAGGTTACCACGGCGAAATCGACACCCGCCTGGGCTGCCGCGGCAGCGAAAAGATCGCCGAGGTGTACGTGCCCCGCGAGCGTTTGGCCGACTTCTTCGCCGCCGCCCGTCCCGTGCTCGCCCAAGCGGATGTGATCTACGGCACCGTGCGCCTGATCGAAGCCGAAACGACCACGGCGCTGCCCTGGGCGCGCGAACCGTGGGCCTGCACGGTCTTCAACCTGCACACCCCGCACACCGAAGCCGGCCAGCGCCGCACCCGCGACGCCTACCGCGCGCTCTACGACCTGGCCCTCGCCCGCGGCGGCAGCTTCTACCTGACCTACGGCCGCGACGCGACCGCCGAGCAGGTCGCCGCCGCCTATCCCCAACTGGGCGCGTTCGCCCGCGCCAAGGCCGAACGCGATCCCGGCACGCTCTTCACCAGCGATTGGTGGCGCCACTACGCCCCGGCCGCCGAGCTCGTCCGTTGAGCTTCCCGGCGCGGCGCGGAAAGCGCGCGCGTCGCCGCCCGCGTTCCGTCCTCCGCGCTCCCAGCCATCGCGCCCAGCCATCGCGCCCAGCCATCGCTCTCGCCGTGTCCGACCTCACCCGCGCCCGACTGCTCGCCGCGCTCGCCCTGCTCTTCGCAGCCCGCGTCGCCGGCCAAGCCCTGGCCTTGACCCTCGCGCCGCCTTGGCTGCCCGCCTTCGACCGCTGGCACTCCGGCCTCTTGCCCTACCCGCTGCTGCTCAGCTCCCAACTGGCGATCCTCGCCGTGCAGTTCCACCTCCTCACACGCCTCGCCCGCGGCCGCCTCCCGCACCTCTCCCCACCCGCCCGCCGCCTGGTGCTCGTCGCCGCCGCCCTCTACGCCGCCGTGATGCTCCTGCGCCTACCCCTTTCCACGCTCGCCGGCCACGCCTGGCACACCTCCGCCATCCCCGTCACTTTCCACCTAGTCCTAGCCCTCTGGCTGGCCCTCTTCGCCTCCCGCCGCCCGCCTTCGATCCCGCCGCATCCGCAGCCCTGAGTTCTCCCCGCTGGCCGCCGGCCCACCTCGCGAGGGGGCCAGCGGCCCGCGAACCGGGCCCGACGTCCTCGACCAGCGAAGCCACGGCGCCTCCCAGAGCGCCCGGATGGGGACAACGCAAGCCGAGACTGGCAGGAAGGAAAGCCCGAGCTTTGTCGCTCCAGGCAGGGAATCGGATGCGGCTGATTGAAAGGATGTGGTGCGGCCAATTGAAACCTTTGCCGGGACCGGCGGGTTTCCGAGGCTGACCGGAGGCCTATGGGCCCGCCCGCGCCAGTCCTCGCAGGCGCTTGTGGAAGCCGGGCCGATGGTGTCGGCTCGCGTCCTGTCACTCGACGGGCAGCGCGGTGAGGTCGGGGGCGAGCACGACGCGGAATCCGATGTACGTGAAGCCTTGGTCCGTCACTGGGGAGGAGCCGCGCCAGGCCGAGCGGCTGCTGTTGGAGCCGAGTGCCCAGTGTCCGCCGCGATGGACGGGACCGGAACCGACGGTCGCGTACGGGTCGATCTTGGGGGAGGCCGTGTAGGGGACGTAGCTGTCTAGGCACCACTCCGAAACGTTGCCGTGCATGTCGTACAGACCCCAGGCGTTGGGTGCGTAGACGCCGACGACCACGGTGCCGCTGTTTTGCTGGCCAGGGTTCTGGGAGACGCCGCATATGGTGTACGAGGGGTGGAAGCTGCTGCCGATGCGGGCTTGATCGCACTGCAGCGCCGGACCGTAGTGGAACTCGGTCGTGGTGCCGGCGCGGCATGCGTATTCCCACTCGGCTTCGGTGGGCAAGCGATAGAGGTAGCCCGGAGGCACGTTGCCGAGGGCGCTCTGGTGGGCGTTCAACGCTTCGCAGTAGGCGACTGCATCGAGCCAGGAGACCTCCGTCACGGGGCGATTGGGTCCTTGCCAGGAAAGGGGCACGCCGTCAGGGATGGAGCCCATCAGCGATGCGTACTGCGCTTGGGTCACCTCGAAGCGACCCATCCAGAAAGGTCGGGTGATCGTGACTTGATGAACGGGGCCTATCGGTCCCAGGTAGGGCAAGCCATCCGCCGCATTGGAGCCTCGCATGTAGATGCCAGCGGGGATGGGCACCAACTCGGGCACCAGCACCTCCGGCCCGAACTGCACCCGCAGGCCGTTCGTGAGGCCCACATCGAAACCCAGATCCGGCGTCAACAGGGCCGCTTGGAAGTACAGCGCCGCACCCGCCAGGGTGGGGGAGGCCGGCACGCTCAAGGTGAAGGGCGCCGGCGGGGCGCCGGTGCCTCCCCAGGGCACAAACGCCGACGTGAACAGCGGGTCCGGCGGCAGCAGCGACAGCAACAACTCACCGGGCGACCCCGGTCCCGCCAAACCAAAACCATCCAGCCACGTGCCCCCCGGAAAGTTCGGGTCCGGAGCGGACGCAATCGTCAGCCGAGCCAGCGCCGGCGGCGCCGCCACCAGAGCCGTGTTCTGCGCCCCCAGGAGGAACGTCTCGCCGGGAAATGCCGTGCCCCCGACGAACACCAAGCTCTCCGCCGGATTGAGCCCGCTGCCGTACTCACTCACCTGGGCCCAGCCCACGGCCGGAGCGGTCGAACCCGCCGCCAAAACCGCCGCCCAAGCCAAAACCCGCGGCCCAACCCTTCGAACTCGATCCATGAGCACAGCCCACCCGTCCAGGAAATCGCCTCCCACCCCGCGCCGCCCGGGCATCCCCAGCGGACCGCGGGCACGGTGGCCCGGTCCGGAGTCTAGCCACCCTCCCCGCATTCCGCTTCCCCCCGGCCCGCGGGCCTCCAGACCGCCTCCTCCCTTGGGCTCCCCAGCCCATCCCCGAATCACCCCATTCCCTACTCTTCCCCCCGCTTCCGCCCCTGCCCCTGTGCGACGCCCTCCGCGATCCCTTCCGAAACAGCCCTGGCGATCGCCCGCACCCCCGGTTGAATCCCCTCGGCCATGTAGTTGGTCGTGTCCTTCGCCACGGGCGCCGTCTCGCCGGCCATGTACCGCATCAGGCTTCCCAAGAAGGCGAGCTTGCACACCATCAAGCCCACGCCCAACAACGGAATGCCGAGGAAGGCCAACAGGAAGAAGGCAGGCGACAAAAACTCGAAGAAGAAGCTGGCCAGCCCAAGGATCAAGAGCAGGAGCCCGAGCAACACCATTGCCGGCCCGACCACCCGCAGAACCTTCCGAATCGTGTGGTGCCTGGGCGACACCAAGGGATTTTCATTCATGTGGCCTCCTGGCCGCGAAGGCATCGACTCACCCCTCGAAAACGCGCTTCCCAACCGCAAACCTCGCTTCGCAGTCCGAAAGCCGCCTTCCGATCCTACCCGCACAATCCGCCGCCCGCTCGCGCGCGCCTTCGGTGGGGGTCACGGCACCCGAATCTCCTGCCACAGCTCCACATCCGGAAGCGGCGCAAAACTCTCCTCCCAAACGATCCGTTCCCCATCCCGACCGCGGAAGAGCAGCGGACCCTCGGGTGTCTCCACGTGCCACTGGAAGTCGCCCTCCCAGCTCACCCGCACCGGCATCTCCAGATCCATCGGGCGGCGCCGGAAACCCGCCGGCTCCACCACGGACCACAGGTACTGCCGCCCCGACGCCGAATGCACCCGCCCGCGCACCACAAACGGCCGGCTGCGCCAAACGCGCACCTCGCCCACGTCCAGCACCTGCCCTTCGGCCACATCCACATAGACGGCCTCGGCCCAATCGCCCAGCCGATTGGAACCGACCGGCGCCCGGGGGGTGTAGGCCCCGCTCACCCCGGTCTGCACCCCGTACCGCGCCGCGTCGAGCCCTCGAAACTCGAAGCGCCCGTGATCGTCGGTATCCACACCGGCGACCGCGGAAGCCCAGCCCATCCCGATCGGCCCGTCGGGCCCCTCGACCGGATAGACGATCGTGCGCAGGCCCGCCATGGGTTCACCCGCTTCGTCGACCACCCGGCCGCGAATCACCGCGCTGCCCTGTCCGAAGTGGATGTCGTGGCGCAGGGTCTCGCCCTGCGACACCGATCGAAAACGCGGAAGCGGCTTCGTCAGCCCCAGGATCGGACTCTCCTCCGTCAGCGGCAGGTCTGGATCGAGACTCCGCGCACCCCGTGCATTCGGACCGGGCAGCACGGTGATCAGGAAGCGGCCGGGAGTCAGATCGACCCCATACCGGCCATCCACCTCCGCATCCACCTCCACCGTGTGTCCCCGGCCCACGAACTTGCCGGTCGCCTGAAAACGCACCGTCGCATACGGCACCCCCTGCCCGCCGGGACCCAACACCCTCCCGTACACCCGCGCCGACCGGCGCACCAGCAGCGACACCTCGACCTGTTCCCCAGCCCCAACCTCGATCTCCTCCGCCGGCGGCTCGGCAAAGTCCACATGCCAACCCTCCGGATGGGCCGGCACCCAACCCTCCGACAGGCTCCGCGCTACCACCGCAACCCAATACCTCCCCGGCACCAACCCCTCGAACCGAGCCTCCTCCCAAGCAAACGCCACCCGCTGCTCCGCCCCCGACCGCCTAGCACCCACCGCCCAAACCTCCACACCCCCCTGCTCCGGCCTGACCCCATCCCCATCCACGATCGCCACCACCACCGAGCCCCCCTGATCCAACCCCTCCACCGCCTCCAACCCCTCGCCACCCTCCAGCCCCGCATCCACCACCCCCAACCCAGAAATCCGCGCCGAAGCCTCCCCCCGCACCCGCCGCTCTCCCCCCAAACCACTCCCCAACCCAACCCTCTCCACCCCTCCGGCCGCATCTTCCACCCACCCCTGCTCCGCCACCCCACCTCCCACCACCCCCATCCGCGGCACCACCCAAACCGCCACCCCCAGCACCCCCAAAACCACCACCGGCACCCAAACCCGCAGCTTCTCCCTCGTGCTCTTCATCCCACTTCCCTCCTAAACCCGGCCTGCCCGCCCAAGGCGGGCCAAAACAAGGACCCAACCTGCCCCGAAGGAGTTACCAGAATCTCCCGCAATCCACCGGCGCCCACTCCGAAACCACCCTTCAAGCGCGCGAGAAGGCTCCTAACCTCAAGGATCCGAGGCATCGGCAACAAGGTGTACACCCAACCCCCGACCTTCCGCAGGCTCACCGCAACCGTGCACCGCCACGGCTTCCAAGGGCCCAGCTTTCCTCAGACCTCTGAGAACACGAAGCGCACGCCGTACCTCTTGAGCAGCACGTTCGGCATGGCCTTCGCCGCCAAAGTCAGCCGCTCGCTGAAGTCGTTCGCCACGATGATCCCGCGCACCGGCTTGCCCTTCGCCAGCCGCTCTTGCACCCAACCCATGTACCTCAGGATTTGCCCGCAGACCTGGTCCGTGGCTTCTCCCGCCTTGAGCTCGATCACAACCAGCGCCCCCTCGCGGTCCGTCGCCAGCAGATCGATCCGCCCAGCCGCCTGAACATTCACCTGGCGCCCCTGGCTCCCTTCCCCCCGGTACAGCGTCAACCCGGCCTCCAGCGCCTCCAGGTGGCCCTCCAAGTGCTTCTCCAGATCCCGCTCCAAGGACAAGGCCGTCTCCAAAGCCTCGTCGATCACCGGATCCTCCACCTCACTCGTCGCCGACTCTTCCAGGCACACGATCCGAAAGCCCAACCGCACAAAGTGATCGTTCGTCGCCGGCCCCCCGGGCGGCACCGCATCCGTATCCGCCGCGATCCGCAGCAACTCCTTGGGCGGATACCGCCTGGTCTCATCCTCTGCCCGCGTCACCGCATACTTCCGCCACCGCCGCTCCGGAAACGTCTCTCGCCGCTCGCGATCGAAAACCTCCATCGCACGCACGATGTCGGCTTCGGTCAGGCTGCGAAGGTTGATGGTCATGGTTTCAACGGGGTGCGGCGAGCGGGAGGCTGCAAAGCGGCAAGTCGGTGGGGGGGCGGTGCCGGGTTAACCTCAGGAGAGAATGTCTTCGACGGATTGGGCGATGCGGTACTCGGCAGGACCTTCTCCGACTTGGAGTGCGTCGAAGTGGACCTTGCCGCACTGAATTTTTCCGTGCTCGGTGTCGCGCAGGTCTTCCTTGAAGAGGCTGCTCTTGGTCTCGACCACGAGGTAGAGGCGCTCGGAGCCGTCTTGTTCGACGAGTACAGCCCAATCGGGGTTGTAAGGGCCGAGGGGGGTGGGTACGCGGAACCATCCCGGGAGCTTTGCGTACACCTTGATCGCGTCGTGCTTTTCCAGTTCGTCGGCAAATCGAGCTTCCGTGCCGGAGTCGTAGACGACTTGCTCGAAGACCGACTTCCTGGTCTCGGTGAGCATATTCTTGAGGTACCCGGTCAGTTCTTCCTTTTCGAAGAGTTCCTGGGCGTAGAACTGGGTGTCGCCAAGGCGTTGGTACTTGATGCCGTCGACGATCGCGAGGCTCTTGCGTCGTCGGATCGCTTGGGCGGCGAGTTCTATGAAGGCTTGGGGGTTGCGCTTGAAGTCGTCGAGTCGGCCGCTGCCGGACACAACACGGTAGAGGGTCCGACGGGTGAGTTGGGTGCGATCCTGGAGCTGGGTCAACAGGTCGGGCAGTTCAATGTCGCCTTCGCTCACGGTGACGGTCTGCGCGCCGGAGCGCTCGGTGGCTTCCACCCCGGCCTTGCCAATCACGATGTCGGCCTTGCGCCATTGCAGGTGTGTCTTCGGGATGGCGGGCGCGTCGCGTAGGGCCTGAATGCAGTTCTCGACCAACTTCTCGTTGTCGAACTCGACCCGATAGGTGGTCTTGTATTTGATGCGGTCCCAGAGCGCTTTGAACTCCGGGCTGTGCAGTACCGCTTGGCGCGGCCGAACCTTGCGCCGCTCGTCGGCGTTCTTGATCTCCAGGCGGCCGGCGATCTTGCGCAGGATCCGGTGGATCTGCCCTGTTAGGGGCGCGAATGACTCCGGAAGTTGCACTTCGTCGGCCTTGAGGGCTACCCGCAGGGAGTCTTGCACCTTGCCCCGTGCATCGATGTAGCCGTGTTCTTTGAGGTGCTCCCACAGGGCCTTGGAGGGCTCGATGCCCAACGGTGAGGCGTTTCCGTCCGCAGTGGTCACCGTGACTGCCGCGAATTGGTGGGGTTCGACAATGCCGAAGCGGATGCCGGTCTCGTCCTCGATCTCCCGCTGTAGGTTCTCGGCGAACTGTTCGTAGCTCTCGGTGGCCACAACTGTCAGCGTGTTGACATCGAAGCCTCGCAGCCGCTGCCCGTCCTGGTTGACACACAGCCGCAACCCGCGGCCGATGGTCTGACGCCGTTCGCGCTCGGATTGGATGTCGCGCAGCGTGCAGATTTGGAAGACGTTGGGGTTGTCCCAGCCTTCGCGAAGAGCAGAGTGCGAAAAAATGAACTTGAGGGGCGTCTCGAAGGAGACCAAGCGCTCCTTGTGCTTCATGATCAGGTTGTAGGCCTGCTCAGCGGCTTCACGGCCGGCTTGATTGCCTTCTTCGGTATCGACTGCGCGCTTCGAGCGCTTGTCGATGGAGAAGTAGCCGTCGTGGACCTCCTCGGCGGCGCGGATCAAATCGACTTCCGCGAAGAGCGTGCGGTAGTCGGGGTGGCTGGCAAGACGCCGATATTCCTCCTCGAAGATCCGCGCGTACTCACCCTTGAGCGGCTGACCATCCGCGTCGTACTGCCGGTAGCGAGCCACCTCGTCGATAAAAAAGAGCGACAGCACCTTGATGCCCTGGGGGCGCAGCCGCTTCTCCTTATCTAGGTGCTCCTTGATCGTGCGTCGGATCATCTCGCGCTGAATGCCCAGGTCGTCCACACCGCCCCAGGTTTGGCCCGGGCGCAGATACTGCTCGCCTCCCGGAACACGCAGTTCCATGAACTCGTCACCCTTGGCGACGCGGATCTCGCCGACCCGGCAGTCGGTGTAGATCGCACGGCCGGTGGTCTGTTCTAGGTCGTCACCATCCTCGACGGAGACCTCGCGCCGCTGAACACCCGTTTTGGTCTCCACATCCAACTGAACCTTGGCGCTGATGCTGCCGCGGCGGTTGGCGACCGAGACCAGCCGGACAAAAGGGCGGTTGTGCGCGTCCTGGACGGTGGCGGCGGCCACCTCGATCTGTTTCACCAGCCGGCGCTCGTAGGCGTCCACGGCATCGAGCCGGTAGACCATGTGGTGCTTGTCCACGTGCGTCGCCGAGTAGCGCAGTGTGCAGAGCGGATTCATGGCCTCGAGGGCCGTCTTGCCCGCGCCCTTGAGGCCCCCGTCCACGCTCTGGGGCTCGTCCACGATCAAGATCGGGCGAATGGCGCGGATCAGGTCGATCGGCCGGTCACCCCCGGTCTTCTCGCTGTCCTTGTAGAGGTTGTTGACGTCCTTCTTGTTGATGGCGCCGACGGTCACCACCATGATCTGGATCTGATCGCTCGTCGCGAAGTTGCGCACCTGGCCGAGCTTGTCGGAATCGTAGAGGAAATAGTCGAAGGGCACTCCCGCGTACAGACCCCGGAAGTGGTCCGCCGTGATTTGGATCGACTTGTAGACGCCTTCCTTGATGGCGATCGACGGAACCACGATCACAAACTTGGTGAAGCCGAAGCGCCGGTTCAGCTCGAAGATCGTGCGCAGGTAGACATAGGTCTTGCCGGTGCCGGTCTCCATCTCCACCGTGAAGTCGCCGGAACTCAAGGTCTCGGACGGGGCCAGCCCACTTCGGATCTGAACCGCGTTGAGGTTCGCGAGCAACTCGTCGTCGAGCAGCGTCAGGCGATTGCCGATGCCCAGGGCCGAGTCGTACATGTCCCCGGTTTGAATGGTGGTCGCACGGGTGACGGTGAACTCCGTGCGGCAGATCTCCTGCCCGCGAAACAGGTCGCAGACGGCTTCGATGGCTTGGAGCTGGTAGTCGAGATCCGGCTCGAAGTGGAGTTTCACGCTGTCGAAGTGGGTTGGGGAGCAAAACCCTGGCTCCGAAGTACGTCGACGGCGATGCCGATCTGCCGTTCGGTGAACCGGAGCTTACGCGGATTCCACGCGTGGGTGTGGTGGATCACGTCCGGGAGTTCACCGCTGGACTCGTGCCGCAAGATCCAATGCACGGTCGCCAACAATTCCAGGCCGAAGGCGGACTCAAAACCATCCACCAAGCGGAACACCCGATCCATGCGATCGCGTGTTTCCGGTTGGCCCACCAAGAAAGCCTGGGCGTCGGCAATCGCCCCCGGGACCAGGGCCAGGGGCTTGTCGGGCCGGTCCCCGCCGTCCGCGTAGCCGGACACCAGGTGTCCTTCGATCGCATGCAAGACGTGGCGCAGCTCCGGCGCGTACGGACCGTAGGCGTCCTTCGTGTACTGGAGACGAAGCGGCTCGCCGGCTTCCTGCAGGAAGTACATCAGTTTGTGCACCTCCAGCAGGGTGATCATGGGGTCGAGTAACCCGGCCAAGTAGCGATCCATCAGCGCAACCAGGGCCGCCCGGCCGGAGGTCATGCGGGGCACCTTGCGAACGTGCACCATGCTGGCTGCGTCCGGTGCACCGGTGGGCTCGTAGACGCGGATGCGCACCTGCTCCAAGCCCGCCAGGGCAGCCTCGATCCGGCCGCGCACCTGGGGCCACGGCAATCCGCCCAGTCCCGCACCCAGCGGGGGCAGGGCGATCGACCGGATGCCACGCAGGCGGATTTCTTCCACCAAGGCTTCCAGCCCGGCATCGATGACCTCGATGCGGCTCTTGGCACGCCAATGGCGCTTGGTGGGGAAGTTGATGAGGAAACGCGGTGGTGTGAGCAGCCCCGTTTCGAACACGAACATCCGACCGGGCCGGACCTCGTCGCGCCGACAAGCGGCCTCGTAGGCCCTGAAGTTCTGCGGCCAGGCCTTTCGGAACTGCAGGGCAATGCCCCGCCCCATGAACCCCACGCAGTTCACGGTGTTCACGAGCGCCTCGGAGTCATCCCGCAGTAGGTCGCCGGTTGTGTACTCGATGCCCATCATCGTCACCCGTAAGCGGGATAGTACCACTCCGGCCGAACCTCCACCCGCGGTCGGTGGGGCACCCCGGACAGCGCGGAGTTCACACGGGAGACCATCGGTGCGGAGTGGACTCCGATGCGCCGCACCAGGTGCCATGGGAACCGGTGTTCGAGCAGGAACTCCGCCTGCTTGGCCTCCTTGCACGAAGCCCAGTCGCCGGCCCCAACGGCTTCCCAGTCCACCTGGCCGAGGAGGGCCAAGTCGGCCCGGTCTTGGAAGTAGTAAGAGGACGCATTGGACAGCGTGAAGGCCCAGCGCTGTCCGTTGGAGCGGGCCCAGTCCACCGCTGTGTTCAGGTCCGCTTCCAGGTGAACGATCGCCTCCTGCCCACCCTGATAAACCAGCTCCCGGTGGCGCCTGTGGATCAAGAACAACATCACCGACCGCGGGCCGAAATAGAAGGGCACGCAGTCACCCACGCAAAGCCCGGGATGGCTGGACAGCGGGAGTCCAAGGCGTCTCGCCTTGATCCGGCGCATCCCGATCACGGTGCCTGGGGGCGTGCGAGCGGCGATCTCCCGGTCGCACCACAGATGGCCATCCGCCACGATGGAAGGCAGACGATCCACGTGGCAGATGTGGTAGATCCTGGGCCGCTCCGGGGGCCGCATCGGCTCACAGGCTCCGCACGTGGGTTATGCCCTGCTGCTCCAGGATCGCCGCCATGTTGGTCTTCGCGACGTCGTCGGCGAATGCGCTATCGCGGAAGACGCAGGTCGTTTCCCCGGCGGGGGCGAGCGTCTGAAGCCAGTCCACGATGCCGAGGGCCAGGGCCTCCACGTGGTTGCGCTCGATCTGTTCCACAAGGCAAGCCATCAGGGTGCCGCCCCCAACGGCGTGTACGTCCTTGCCGGCGAGCTTGCGCGTCTCAATCGGAACACACAGGTCGAGTCCGAGCTTGAGCAGCACCTCGTAGAGCACGTCCGCCTCGGTGCGTCCGGGCTTCAGGTGCTCGACGGAATCGAGCAGCGTGCTGTCGAGATCGTCCCGGTCCGGATCCCAAGTGCGGATGTTGCTGGAGTCGAGCTTGAAGACACGAAAGCCGAGGTCGCCAGAGAACATTGGGCTCTCGGCCTTGATCTTCTTCGCAGCACGCCTGAGGCGTTCTTTAGTCAGCTCGGCGATGTTCTTTGGCATGCCATGCTCTATACAGTACTGAGCGGCGGCGCGCTGGCTGGGTTCAGTCTCGTCAAGTGGTTCAGGCATCTGAACAAGGATGTACCGTGGCCCGCCTTCGCCGTTGCTGCTCCACATCGCTGCTTCCCCCAGAGTTCCGCTGCCGGCGAAAAAATCCATCACCAGGTCGCTTGGAGAAGTGAACCAGGCTATGAAGTCTCGAAGCATTGCGACGGGCTTGGGAGTGGGGAAAACGGATTCGCCCATCAATTCTGAGAGATAGTGGGTTTGAGCGCTCACCATTCCGTATTCAGGCAGTAGCGATGGCGGGGTGATTTTTGAGCGCTCCTTGCGACACTTAAGCTTGCCTGCGCTGTTGAAGTAGAACTCAAGTACTCTCTGACCCTTCGTGTCGATTGTCTCCTTTCCAGCGAACCAGGACTCCATCTGGTTTCGCTGCGTCCAGCCAGCTCGCAGCGTCACTTGGTGCTTTGTTTTCCCACCCTCTGACGCGAAGCGGCCGCTAATGACGGTCACCTGTTCTGAGTCACCAAACGTGCCACGGAGTTCCACGCCATCGGGTGCTTCAAAGCGCACGCCAGCGGGGACCGTGAAGTCGCTCGCGGGATTTCCCCTTGAAATCTTCTTGAGCGCCCCGGCGTCAATTTCCCCCGTGCCGCCGCCGATATTCGTAAGTACGTCGGCTCGGCGAGCAAAACAGAGTATGTATTCATGATAGCGCTTAAAAAGGCCTTGCTGCTGTGAGTGCTGCTTGTTCCAGATCAGCACGGCTAGGAAGTTTTCTGCACCGAAAAGTTCTTCAAGTACAGCCTTGATGTGCTGAACTTCCCTGTCATCAATGCTGACCAAAATGACGCCGTCTTCCGTCAGTAGATTGCGAGCGAGTTGAAGGCGCGGATACACCATGTCTAGCCACTGAGTGTGGTGGCGGCCTAATGCGGAATTCGCACTGGAAAGTGCGCGACCATCAGAGGAGATCTGTTTCGTCAGCATCTTGTAGTTGGCGATGCCGTCCACGAAATCGTCCCGGTAAATAACGTCGGCGTCTTGGTTGTATGGTGGGTCGATGTAAATGAGCTTTACCTTTCCCGAGTAGCTCTTCTGGAGGAGCTTGAGCACTTCGAGGTTGTCGCCCTCGATCATCAGATTCTGGGTGGTGTCCCAGTCCACGCTCTCCTCGGGCTCCGGGCGAAGGGTGCCGGTGGAGGGGGTGAGGGCGAGCTGGCGGGCGCGGCGTTTGCCGTGCCAGTTGAGGCCGAACTTTTCGTCCGCGTCGGTGACGGTGTTGTCGCCGACGAGCGCCTTGAGCACGTCCACGTTGATGGCGGCTCCCGTCGGGCCTTCGGTGACCAGCTCGGGAAAGAGTTCCTTGAGGCGCTGGATGTTCGAGGCGACGATGTCGAGGGAGCGGATCTCGGGGTCTTCGGGGGTCAGTTTTTGCATCGGCATGGGGGGGGCTCACAGGTGCGCGAGGGCGGCCGTGTGGGCGGCTTCCGCGCGTTTGTATTCTAGGTTCAGCTCGATCTGGCGGGGCATCTGCTTGGCCTTCGCGGCCGCTCGACGCAGGCGGACCATCTCGGCCTCGAGCTGCGCGCAGGTGTGCAGCGCATCGCGCCGCGCTTCGAGTCGTGCGGCGGCTTCGAGGATCTCGAAGCGGCCGGTGCGCCGCGCGGATTCCAGGGCGTAGAGCACATCGATCCAACCCTGGTACAGGGCGAACAGGGAGGCTTGCGGTTGCCGGGCCAGGTCCAGGGCCGCCAAGAACTCGTCGACGTGGGGCTGCCCGGGCAGCGGGGCGTCCACGGCCACCGTTTCGGCTTCCAGCACGGTTCGGCCGGCTTCGCCCTTGGACCAGCGTTTGTGCGCCAGCGACAGGTTCACGCTGCGCCCGAGTTCGGCGACGGCGAGGACCGGGTAGGGCACGGCCCGGTGAAGCAGATCCAGGATCCGGGTGAACTGGGCGCCTTCCCGGAGAACCACGCGCAGAACGGCGATTTCCAGGTATTCGCGCGTATCGTCTCGGAAGGCGGCTACACCGATGTTCGTCGGCTTGAGGGCGGCCAGCCACTGGACCTGGTCCAAACCTTCTTGAATGCGGCGTTTGTCGCCGCTCGCCGGTGAGCCGTGTTCCAGCAGCAGGGACTTCGGGACTCGCCGCTCCACCCGTGCGGCCACCGGAAGGTGGAGGGCGGCCAGGATCGCGTCCCCGGTCACGGGGAAACCTCCGGCAGGACGATGAGGTACGCAGGGACCTCGAAGTCGTCGATCCCGGCGAATTCGCCGGCCAAAGCGTGGGTGCCGCCGGGTGTGAAGAGGCTGGCTACGGCGCGCTCTTCGCTCTTGCGGGCCACCGAAGCGACGGCGGCTGCCAGCAGTTTTTGGGCGTGCCCCATGTCCGCTCCGTCCCTGGTGTCCCTGTCAAAGCGGGCGCAGGCGCCGGCGTCGGGTAAGTCGCGGCGCAGGCACAGGCGCTTGAGGCGATCGAGGATCTTCTTGGCTTGGGTGTAGGGCAGGAGGACCGTGCCGTCATCGCCCACGTGGACCAGGTAGTGGGGGGCAAGGGGGTAGCCGCCTTCCGGGATGGGGGCCGCGGCGGTCCCTTCAGCGCGCAGGCAGAAGACGATGCCGGGAGGAATTTCGGCCTCGCCGGTGGTGGTGACACCGAAGGTGCCCAGTGGCTGGGCTTCGAGCAGGTTCGGATGCGCCTTGCGGAATTCGGCGAGATCGATGCGGAAGTCGGTCAGTGTCAAGTCGGCGATGGAAACACCGGACGAGAGGTCTTCCAGGTCGATGACCGCGTCTTGCAGCTTGAGGAGCTGTTTTCGGCGGTACTCCAGGTCGTTCATCTGGTTGCCCGACTGCTGCTCGATCAGATTCTCCTCACCGGTGGCGGAGATGTCGAGCAGCACCATGCGTCCGCTCACACGCTGCTCGAGGTTGATGTACTCCTCCAGTTCCATGTTGGGCCAAAAGTTTACGAGCTGGATGCGCTCGTTTGGCGAGCCGATGCGGTCGATGCGGCCGAAGCGCTGGATGATGCGCACCGGGTTCCAGTGGATGTCGTAGTTGATGAGCCAGTCGCAGTCCTGGAGGTTTTGGCCCTCGGAGATGCAGTCGGTGGCGATCAGCAGGTCCAGGTCGCCCTCAGCGGCCAGGTCTTCGGGTCTTTCCTTCGCGCGCGGTGCAAAGGCCGCAAGGATGGAACCGAGATCCCGTCGCAGGTCCGGTCGTGTAGTGCGATTGCTTCCGGCGCCGGTGACCAGGGCGCTATCCACGCCGAGCGTGGCCAGCGCCCAGGGCGAAAGTTGCTCGTAGAGGTAGCGTGCGGTGTCCGCGAACGCGGTGAAGATCAGGACCTTGCGGTTCCCGCTGTTGATCGGGCTTTGGTGCTTGTGTGCGATCACGTCGCGCAGTGCCGCCAACTTGGCGTCCCGATCGACCCCGATGGCCCGGGCTGCGGCGGCCAGGGTCGAGAGTCGGTTGCGGTCTTCTATCAAGTCCTGCTTCCAGCGCACGAGATCCACGTCGGAGAGAAGCACCTTGACCTTGCGCCCGACCAGGAGGCTCTCGAAGGCGGGATCCTCCAGGTCGATGTCTTCGATGTCGGCCTCTTCCAGGTCCTCGGCCTGGGCCTCGATCCGCCCAAGGGTCGCCTCCACGTCCCCGAGCAGGCGCTCGACCGTCCGCGCAAAGGCCGCCACCGAACTCTCCATGCGCTTGAGGACGTTGACGCGCAGCAGGTGGATCAGGCTCTCCTCGCGGTCCACTTGGCGGAAGAAACTGGTGCCACCCTTTACCTCGGTGCTGTACTTCTTGTCGTAGATCTCCTTTTTGTGCGGCAGCACGTAGCGCAGGGGCGCAAAGGTGGCCAGGTTGAGGCGGCGGATCTCGAGATTGATGTCCCCGATCGCTGGGAAGGCCCCACGCAGGTCCACATCTGACTTGATGTTGATGGGTTTCAGTCGGTCCGGAAAACGGCCGGTTTCGGCGATCCCGTAGTACTTCTCGATGTGCTTGCGGGAGCGTGCGATCGTCAGCAGGTCGAGTAGGGTGAAGTAATCGAATCCGAGCATCTCCACCAGTCTGGACGGGGAGCGCTCGGTCTCTTCGAGGTCGAGCCAGCGGTTGAATTGTTTCTGAGCCAGGCGGGTTGTGGCGTCGATGCTGCCGATCCCGTGTTCGAGTAGCGCCGCGTCGTCGCCTTCGGTCGCGAACACAATCTGGTTGCGCAGATCGGCCATGCGATTGTTGACCGGAGTGGCGGACAGCATCAACACGCGGGTCTTGACGCCCTCGCGGATGATCTTTCGCATCAGGCGGTCGTAGCGCGTCTCCCCGCCGGCTTGGGGCGTCTTCTTGTTGCGGAAGTTGTGCGACTCGTCGATGACGACCAGGTCGTAGTTGCCCCAGTTGACGTGGCTCAAATCGATGTCGCCCGACATCCCGCCGTCGCGTGAAAGGTCCGTGTGGTTCAGGACGTCGTAATTGAACCGGTCGGGAGCGAGGAAGTTGCGGCGGTCATTGGCCTTGTACAGGGTCCAGTTGTCCCGCAGGCGCTTGGGGCAGAGAACCAGGACCCGATCGTTGCGCAGCTCGTGGTACTTGATGATCGCCAGGGCTTCGAAGGTTTTGCCGAGCCCAACGCTGTCCGCGATGATGCAGCCACCGAAGCGGTTGAGTTTGTCCACCGCCCCGACGACGCCGTCGCGCTGGAACTTATAGAGCTTCTTCCACACGACGGTGTTGCGGATGCCCGTCGCCGACTTGATGATCTGTTCCTCGTCCAGCTCGTCGCCCCGTGCGGCGAAGAGGTGCTGCAGAATGAGGGTGTAGATCAGGTAGGGGTCGCGATGGCTCGAAAGTGCGGCGAGCTCGCGCAGCAGCCCCTCTTTTGCGCTCGCTCCATCGGGGAGACCGCCCCACTGGGTTTCGAACCAGGCGGCCAGTTTTGCCGCTTCCAGAGGTGTTTCGGAAGCCTGGATGAGATTGAGCGGGTTGCCGGGAGCGAGCCCAAGCCCCTCGGAGGTAAGGGCAACAGCCCCGTGAAGGGTCTGGACGGGTTCCTCGGGCGGCCCGCGCAGGACGAGGGCACCCTGGGGAATTGCGCCGGCGGCAAAGCGCACGGCCGCGCGGTCCCGGATCCAGGCGTGGACTTGCGCGGTGAGCCAGCGCGATCGGAGCCGATTGCGAGCGGCACGGTCACTTTGCGACCCGAGCAGAGCGTGAGCGTCGAGCCCTTGCGGGAGCACCAGGCGGGCGCGGGGAGGTTTGGGGAGGGCGGCGATCAGCTCTCCGCAGGCGTGGAGGGACAGGCCCGGTGAGACCGCGTCGATGGACGTACCAACCCCCAGGAGGGGCTTGACGATGGGAGCGACCCGGTCGCCTCCGGCGTTGTGAACGAGTCTCAAGGGAGGAGGTCAGCCAAAAGTCCGCGAGGGACGCTTGCGAGGCGGGTGGAGAGGCGAAGGGCAGGTCGCTGGGGTCGACGGAATCGGGGCAACTGGGACCTTACGGGGAGGGCGGCGCCGCGGTCAACGGCCTAAGGGGAGGGGCCTTGGTGGTGCATGGGGTTTTGAAAGTTGGGCGTCCGATGGGCCGAGCCGCAATGGTGGCTTGCTCTGGGGTGGGTTGGGAGGGGATGCTGCGCGGGTGGAAGGTGGGTGGCGGGTGAACTGGGAGAGTGAGCTGGGGTTGAGGTTGGAGGCGCTGGTGGGGCGGCTCGATACCAAGACGCTGGTGGTGACGCCGGAGGGCGCGGTGCCCGAGGGGATCGACCTGCCCGCGGGGGTGAGCATGACC
>JBJHAV010000022.1:0-24761 GCA_050480685.1 Planctomycetaceae bacterium
CGTTACCCGGGGGAAGGGGGGGGAGGAGTTGGAGCCTGGCACCGTCCCCACCCCCTTGGCGTGCGCGATCAGACTAGGCCGCCGCCCAGGGTGCAGCGCACGACGCCGAGGCCGATCAGGAGGCCGCCGACCAGCACGGCGGTGAGGTAGAGGGCCTGGGCTTGGGGCAGGCCGGTGGTGGGGTCCTTGTCGTTGGCGAGTCCCAGGCCGCCGATCAGCACGGTCGTGCACGAAATCGGCACGGCGAACCAGTTGAGCCAGCCGAGGCACGGAACCAGGCCGGCGGCGGTGATGCCGGCGGCGACGAGCAGGAGCACGAGTGCGGCGTTTTGCATGGCTCAGGGGCGGCGCAGCAGGTGCAGGGCCAGCCAAGGACCGGCCAGGGCGAGGGTCAGCGCGGTGGGGTACAGCAGGGCCACCAGCGGGTTGAGGGCCAGGGCGCCGGCCAGGTCCAGTCGGCTGGCGGAAGCGAAGGCGCGCGAGGCGCCGCACAGGGCACAGCCGGTGCAGGGCGGCGGCACCCACCCGAGCCAGGCGAAATGCTGCCCGCCGGCGATCTGCTCCGGGGTGAAAATCAGGCTCGCCGCCAGGGCCACGGCGGCACCGGCCGCCAAGAGCAGCAGCACAAACGCCGCCGCGCGCCGCGGCGACGGGCGCCCCGCGGCCTTCGGCGCGAGCCCGTCGCGCTCCGGTAGGGGCTGAGCAAGCACCGTGGGAGGGTAGCCCCGCGTCACGGCCCACGCCACGGCCCGCCATGGGTGGCGCGGGGGCCGCGCCGGGGCCCGCAGAGGGGGTGGGGCGGGGGACCACTAGATCTTGTGTAGGGGAGTGGCGGCCCCGGCTTGACACACGAGATGCAGGGTGGTCTCTTGGCCCCGTGAAGTGCCCTCGCTGCGCGGAGAACCAGGACCGGGTGGTCGACTCCAGGGAATCGTCGGACGGCAAGGTCGTGCGGCGGCGGCGCGAGTGTCTGGCTTGCCAGTTGCGCTTCACCACCTACGAGCGCACCGAGGAGACCCCCTTGCGGGTGGTCAAGAAAAACGGCGAGCGTGTGGCCTTCGATCGCGAGCGGGTGCTGGCCGGCATGGTCAAGGCCTGCGAGAAGCTGGAGGTGCCGATCGCCGAGTTGGAGGCGGCCGCCGGGCGGGTGGAAGCGCGCTGCCAGGAGGCCTTCGACCGCGAGGTGCCCAGCACCGTCATCGGCAACCTGGTGATGGATGAACTGCGCCGCATGAACCGCGTGGCCTACGTGCGCTTCGCCAGCGTTTACCGGGAGTTCCGCGACGTCGCCCAATTCCTCGACGCGGTGCGGCCGATGCTGCTCACGAGCGAGGCCGAACCGGACGCGGCGCGTGGCCGCGGCGACGGAGACTTTGGAGGGCGTTGAAGGCCGTGGCGCGGCGAGCGGAGACGAGGGCCCAAGGCGGGGCCCTGGGGTTCGGTCCGAGACCGAGGCTGGTGCGCAAACGCGACGGCCGGCTCGTGCCCTACGACCCGAAGAAGGTGCGCGAGGCGGTGGCGCGCGCCCAGGAAGCGGTCGGCGAACCGGATCCTTCTTTCGCGGCGGATGTGGCCGAGGTGGTCGAGCTGGCCCTGGCGCGGCGCGCCGGATTGGCGCGGCCAAACGGCGAGGGCGGCGATGCCGAGGCCGCCGGCGATGTGCCCGGCGAGAGGGAGGTGGTGCCCGGGATCGAGGAGATCCAAGACCTGGTCGAACAGGCGCTGATCGAGCTGGGCCGGGCGCGCACCGCCAAGGCCTACATCCTCTACCGCGATCGCCGTTCGCGGGCGCGCGAAGCGCTGGCGGTGCACGGCCCGGCGCGCGAGGGCGGCCCGCGCGTGCGCGAGGCGGAGCGCACGTCGCCCTGGTCCAAGGGCCGCATCGCCGCGGACCTGGTGTCCGAGGCGGATCTGTCGCGCAACCAGGCGGAAGCGGTGGCCGCGCGGGTCGAGGAACGCATCTTCGCCTCGGGGCTCGAAACCGTCTCCACGGGCCTGGTGCGCGCGCTGGTCGACAACGAACTGGTGCAACTCGGCCTGGGCGAAACCCAGCGCCGCAGCGCGCCGGTGGCGTTGGCGCGCTACGACCTGCGCCGCGCCCTGGCGGGCGCCGGAGCGCGGGCCTTCGAACCCTGGCTGGGCCTGTCCGACGCGGACGGCACCGGCGGTGAATGGGCCGCCGGCGACGGGTCCGAGGGCGCCGGGCTGGAGCGGGCGTTGAGCTCGGAAACCCTCAAGCGCTACGCCCTGGACGAAGCCCTCGACCCGCAAAGCGCCCAGCTCCACCTGGACGGCGAGCTGCACGTGGAGGACCTGGGCCGCGCGCACCTCTATTTGACCTTGGGTGTGCCGGCGGAGTTGGCCCTCGGCGGGTTGGCCCCCGAGGGCGGCGCCTTCGCGCTGCTCGAAGGCCTGGTGCCGCTCTTGCGCGCCACTTCGCGCGGCCTGGTCCTGGAGGACTCCGGCGCCGTGCTCGGCGAACTCGCCCGCGCCACCCGCGCCCGTTCGCCCCTGGGCCTGGCCGGCTGGTTGCAGGCCGCCGCCGCCCTGGCCGGCGCCGCGGGCCGGCGCATCGACCTGATCTCGCCCGGTTCGCGCCAGGCCGCCCTGCGCGCGCGCCTCCTGGAAGAACTCGCCCGTCCGGACGCCGGCCCCGAGGCGCCCCGGCTGTTCCTGGACGAAGAAGAGGCCTCCGAGCTGGCCGAAGCCTCGGCCGGCGCGCGGGCGGAACTCGGCCGCCTGGTGGCCCAGGGCCGCGTGGTGCTGAGTTGGAGCCGCGGCGAAGGCCGTTTCGCCGGTCCCGGCCTCGTGCGCCGGCCGGGGGAGCGCGGCCTGCTCGCCCTGGCGGGGGCGGTGGCCCTCAACCTGCCGCGCCTGGCCCACCGGGCCGGACCCTGGCGCGAGGAACGGCTCTTCGAAGAACTCTCCGGGCTGGTCGCCCTGGCCCACGGGGCCTGCCGCTCCCTGGCGGGGTTCCAGGAGCGCGCCGCGGGAGCCCGCCCCGGGCCCCTGCGCCCGCGCACGGCCTTCGCGCTCGTGCCGATCGGCCTGCGCGAGGCACTGCGGCACCTGGGCGGCGGCGACGTGGATCCGGAGCAGGGCGCGCGCCTGGTGGGGCTGCTCGACGAAGCCGCCCGGCGCCTGGCCCGGCCCGGGGCGCCGCCCATGACCCTCTCGCCCTTCTTCGGGGAGCGCGCCCGCCGGCGCCTGGCTTGGCTCGACGCCGGCCGGCCGGGGGACAGCCCCGGCCAGGGGGTGCTCTTCGCGGGCGCCGAGTCGCCCGCGCCCCGGGCCGCCGCCTATGGAACCGGGCTCGTGCTCTCGCCCCTGCCCGGATGGCGCGCGGGCGAGCCGGAGGCGGAGTTGGCGCGCACCTTGGCCCAGGGCGCGCTTTATCCGCCCGTGCCCGAGCCCGCGCGCGCGGAGCCCGACGGCCCCGCTTCGCCCCTCGTTCGTTTCCTGTCCGCGCGCGCGCGCCAGCGCCGCGGCCGGTCGCCCCTGTTGCCCCTGGAGGCGTCCTCGCCCGCGGTCGAGGTCGCGTCCGGTGCGCCGGGACAGCCCGATTTCGCCGGCGAAAACGCGGCGGGCGACATCGAACAGCGCGCGGCGGCCCTGCCGGCGAGTTCCGGCGGCGCAGGCACTCGCGTCCCGGGCGGAGGGCCCACGGCATGAGCGCGCGGCAGTCCCGCGCCGCGGCCGAAGCTCCGCCGCCGCCGTCGAACGTTCGGGGCCGCGTTTCCCGCGGGCCGCGCCGGCGCTTCGCCTTCCATTCCCAGGATCCGGTCCACGCGGCGCGCCGCCCGAGACCGCTGGCCCGCGTGTGGGCCCGACCCTTCACAATGCCCTCGGTGCCCCCCGCCGCGCGCGCCCTGCCATGCGTCTGAAACGAATCGAACTGTTCGGCTTCAAATCGTTCGCCGACCGCACCGCCCTCGAGTTCCCGCACGAGCTGACGGGCATCGTCGGGCCCAACGGTTGCGGCAAGAGCAACGTCGTCGACGCCGTGCGCTGGGTGCTCGGCGAGACGCGGCCGACCTCCATGCGCGGGGAGGGCATGAGCGACGTGGTCTTCAAGGGCTCCGCCTCCCGGCCGCCCCTGGGCGTGGCGGAAGTGACCCTGGTGCTCGACAACGGTTCGGGCGCGATCCCGACCCACGGCGCCGAAGTTGCGATCACACGGCGTGTGTTCCGCAGCGGCGAGGGCGAGTACGAAATCGACGGCCAGCGCGTGCGCCTCAAGGACGTCAAGGACCTGCTCTTCGACACGGGCCTCGGCAGCCGCGGTTATTCGGTGCTCGAACAGGGGCGCATCGACGCGGTGCTTTCGGCCAACCCCAAGGACCGCCGCGCGATCTTCGAGGAAGCCGCCGGGGTTTCGCGTTTCCGCCAGCGCCGGCGCGAGACGGAACAGCGTCTGGGGCGCGTGGATCAGGATTTGGAGCGCCTGGACGACGTGCTCGGCGAACTGGAATCGCGCACGCGTTCGCTCAAGATCCAGGCCGGCAAGGCCGAACGCTACACGGCGGTGCGCGACGGTTGGCGCGCCGCGGCGCTGCGTTATTCGAGCCACCGTTTGGCGGCCTTGGACGCGGGGGCGGAACACCTGCGCGCGGAACACAGCGCGGCTTCGGCCGGCGCCGAGGAGCTGCGCGCGGCCCGCGAAGAGGGCGAAGGCGAAGTTCGCCGGCGCGAGCGCGAGCAAGAAACCCTGGTGGCCGAACTGGAGCGCGTGGCGGGCGAAGCTTCGCACTTGGCGGGCGAACTGCGGGCCATGGACGAGCGTCGCCACCAGCTCACCCAGCGTGTGGAGAGCTGGCGCGTGCAGGCCCAGGCGGAAGCCCAGCGCAGCCGCGAGCTCGAGCAGCGCGGCGAAGCGCGCCGCGCCGAGTGGCAGGCGCTTTCCGCCGAAGCCGCCGCCGCGGCCGAAGAACACCGCGCCATGGGCGCCGAGGAAGAGCGTGTCTCCGCCGAACTGCGCGCCCTGGAAGGGCGCCGGCGCGAAGCTCGCCAGGCCAGCGAACAGTGCCAAAAGGTCGCGCTGGAGTGGCTGCAGCGGCGCACCGAGGCCGAACACCGGGCCCGCTCCCTGGAGGCTTCCCTGGCTCCCTTGGCCGAACGCCGCGAACGGGCGGCGGCGCGCCTGGGCGAGCTCGAAGGACGGGCCCGGGATCTGTTCGCCGAAGCCGAAGCGGCCCAGGCGGAGCGGGAGGCGGCCGAAGCCGCGCGCGGCGAAGCCCAGGGCCGCGTGGACGGCTTGGAAGCCGAGTTGGAGGCCCTTTCGGGCCGCGCCGCCCAGTTGGCCGAAGCGCGCAAGGGGCGCGAGGTCGAGCGCGCGCGCCTGCGGGCGCGCATCGAGGGCCTGCGCGACTTCTCGCGGGAGCGCGAAGGCCTCGAAGCCGGCGCGCGCGCGCTGCTCTCCCAGCAGGGTTCGTTGGCGGAAGCGCTCGACGGCTTGCTCGCGGACCACTTGAACGTGCCCACGCACCTGGCGCGGGCCTTGGACGTGGCCCTCGGCGAAGCGGCCCAGGCCCTGGTGCTGCGCGATGCCGGCCGCGCCCACGAACTGTCCGAATGGCTGCGTTCCGGCGAGGTCGGACAGGCGCGTTTCGCCCTGCCGTCCCTGTGGGGGGCGATGGCCGAGGATCGCCGGGAACTGCCGGCGCCGCTCAGCGGCATCGCGCTGCCCCTCAGCGGCGCGGTCCAAGCGGAGGCGGGTTTTGCACCGCTCTTGCGCTGGTTGCTGGCGGATTGCCTGCTCGTGGACGAATTGGCCGTCGCGCTCGAACTCGCGCCGCGCCATCCCGATTGGCGCTTCGTGACGCCCGAAGGGGATTTGGTCGACGCGGGCGGGCTCGTCACCGGTTGGCGCGAAGTGACCCACGGGGCCGTCGGCCGGCGCGCCGAGGCGGCCGAGTTGGAAGCGCGGGCCGAAGCGCTCGAAGAAGAGCTGGCCGAACTCGCGACGCAGGAAGAACAGCTCTTCGGGGCGCGCGCCGAGGGCGTGGAAGCCATGCGCGCGGCGCGCGGGGAGTTGGAGGACCGGCGCGCGCGGGTGGCTTCGGCCCAAGGGCGCGCGGAATCCGCACGTGCGCGGGCGACCGAAGCCCAGCGCGGCGCCGAAGAGGCGCGCCGGGAGAGCGGGCGGCTGGAAGAAGAGTTGGTGCGCGCCGAGGCCGAGTTGGAGCGCGCGCGGGAAGCCCGCGCCCAGGCCGCCGAGGCGTTCGAAGAGCACAACCGCACGGCCAACGAGGCCGAGGCCGCCCGTCAGGAGTTGGAAGCCGAACGGGAGGTGCTCGCGCGGGCCGACGGGCGAGTGCGGGTCGAACGCTCGCGCTTGGCCGAGCGCAGCCAAGGACTCGCCCAGCGCGTGGCCGTGCTCGCGCGCGGACTGGAAGAGGCGGACCTGGAGCTCCAGCGCAGCCGGCGGGTGGCGGCGGAGGCGAGCGAGGCGGCCGAAACCGCCCGCGCCGAGGTTGAACGCCTGGCGGAGGAACGCGATGGGCTGCTCGCCCGGCGCGGCGAGTTGGACGAAACCCTCGGGCACCTGCGCGAACGGGAACGCGAGGGCCGCACCGCGATCGAAAGCCTGCGGCGGCGCGTGGAAGCGGCCACGGGCGAACTCGAAGCGCGTTTCCGCGCGGCGGCCGATCTGGAGCTCGAACTGCAGCGGGTGGTGCTGTCGATCGAGGAGTTGGAGCGGCGTGTGGCCGAGGAACTCGAACTCGATCGCGAAGCACTGCTCGCCCAGCACGAGCCGGATCCGGAGCTCGCCGATGCGGCCGCCCTGGAGACCCTGGGCAAGGAAGTGCACGAGCTGCGCCGCCAACTGGAACGGCTCGGCCCGGTCAACCTGGAGGCCGTGAGCGAACTCGAGGACGTCAGCACACGACTGGAGTTCCTGACCGGGCAGCGCAAGGACCTGGCCGAATCCAAGGCCGAGTTGCTGCGCACCCTGACCAAGATCAACAGCGAAAGCGAGCGCCTGTTCGCCGAAACCTTCGAGGAGATCCGCGGCAACTTCCGCGCGATCTTCCGGCAGCTCTTTGGCGGCGGCAACGCGGACATCGCGCTGGTCGAAGGCGAGCCGGTGCTGGAGGCCGGCATCGAAATCAGCGCCCAGCCCCCCGGACGCCAGCGTTTGCCCATCGGACTGCTCTCCGGCGGCCAGCGCACCATGACGGCCCTGGCGCTCCTGTTCGCGGTCTTCCAGGCCCGCCCGAGCCCCTTCTGCGTGCTGGACGAGGTGGACGCGGCCCTGGACGACGCCAACGTGGCCCGGTTCCTGGCCATGCTCGACGGCTTCCGCCAGGGCACGCAGTTCATCGTGGTGACCCACAACAAGGGCACCATGGCCGCCTGCCAGTTGCTCTACGGCATCACCATGGAGACCAAGGGTGTCTCGCGGCAGGTGAGCGTCGAGTTGGAGGAGGTCGATCGGTTCGTGCCGGAAGCCACGGGCCGCGCCCGGGCGAAGGGCGCCGCGAAGGGCGCGCTGAAGGCCACAGCGGTGGAAGCGCGCGGCGAAGACGAGGCTGCGGACGACGCCGTCGACGAAGCCGAAGCGGATGCCGAGGCCGGATCCCTGCCCACCTTCGAACTCGAACCGGCTGCCCGCAGGCAAGCGGGTGAGGCGGAAGTTGCCTCGGAGGGCGAAGAAGTGCTCTCCGGCAAGGCGAGCGAAGCGGACGCGTAAGGGTTGCTCCCGAGGCCATTCGCGCCCGTTCGGAGGCGCTTGGCATTCGGCTTGCTAGGGCAGTGATGAATCCCGCAGCGGGGACACGTGGTCCCGGCAGCGGTGCGAGCCCCGGGGCGCGTGTCCGACCGATTCGGGCGCGTGCGGGCTCCGGAGGGGCGCCGGTGGGCGCGGACCGCGGGGTGCGGCCGCGCGAACCGCGTCGGGGGAACGCGGCGTGATGCCGGATGCCCCCTCCAGTTCGACCCTTCCATGGCCGAAGGGGAGCTGTCGGGCTCCCTTCGCGTGTTGCGAGCCCCGAGGCTCGACGCGCCGAGCGCCCGGCTCGGTGTCCCCGCGTATCGGCCCGGCCCGCTCGACCCCATGAAGCCCACCGAAGAATCGCTCCTCGACCTGGCGAAGCGCAGCCACGACCGCGCCGCCTACGCCGCGCTGACCTGGGAGGGCAGCTTCGCCGAGTACCTGGAACTCGCCGAGCGCTCGCCGGTGGTCGCGCGCAACGCCTGGCAGCGCCTGCTCGACATGATCGAGTCCCACGGCAGCAGCGAACCGGGCCGCCGCAGCCGGGTGCGCCGCTACAGACTCTTCGAGGATCCCTTCGATGGGGGACGCGACGCGGTGTACGGCCTGGACGAGCCGATCCAAAGGCTCGTGGACACGATCCGCGCCGGGGCCATGGGCCTGGGGCCGGAGCGCCGCGTGCTCCTGCTGCACGGCCCGGTGGGGTCGGCCAAGAGCACGATCGCGCGCCTGCTCAAGCGCGGCCTGGAGGCTTACAGCCGCACGGACGCGGGTGCGCTCTACACCTTCGATTGGGTCGTGGACGGCGAGCGCATCCCGTCGCCCATGAACCAAGATCCGCTGCTGCTCTTGCCGGAAGCGGCGCGCGCGGAAGTGGAAGAACGGCTCAACGCGCGGCTTTCGAAGCCCTACCGCCTGCGCATCCGCGGCGATCTCGATCCGGTCAGTCGCCACTGGCACCGGGAACTGATGCGCCGCCACGGGGGGGACCTGGGCGCCGTGCTGGAGCACGTGCGCGTGCGGCGCCTGACCTTGAGCGAGCAGGACCGCATCGGCATCGGCACCTTCCAGCCCAAGGACGAAAAGAACCAGGATTCGACCGAGTTGACCGGCGACGTCAACTACCGCTTGATCGCCGAGTACGGCTCCGATTCGGACCCGCGCGCCTTCAACTTCGACGGCGAGTTCAACGTGGCCAACCGCGGACTCTTGGAGTTCGTAGAGGTGCTCAAACTGGACGTGGCCTTCCTCTACGACCTCTTGGGCGCCAGCCAGGAGCACTCGATCAAGCCCAAGAAGTTCGCCCAGACGAGCATCGACGAGGTCATCATCGGGCACACCAACGAGCCCGAGTACAAGAAGCTGCAGAGCAACGAGCTGATGGAGGCCTTCCGGGATCGCACCATCAAGATCGACGTGCCCTACAACCTGGCCGCCCGGGACGAGGTGCGCATCTACCAACGGCAGTTCGCCCAAGGTGTCGTGCCGGGCAAGCGCATCGCCCCGCACACCCTGGAGGTGGCCGCCCTGTGGTCGGTGATGACACGCCTGGAGGATCCGACCCACCCGAGCCTCTCGCTGCTGCAAAAGGCCAAACTCTACAGCGGTGAGGAGGTGCAGGGTTTCGGCGCCGAACACGTGCGTGAAATGCGCGCCGGCGCGGCCCGCGAGGGCATGTTCGGCATCAGCCCGCGGTATGTGCAGGACCGCATCGCCGCGGCTTTGGTGCGCGAGGGCCGCGACGTGGGCCCCTTGGACGCGCTCGAAACCCTGGCGGACGGCCTGTCGCACCACAGCCTGATCTCCAACGAAGAAACGCGCAAGCGCTACCTGCAACTGATTTCGGTGGTGCGCGAGGAATACGAGGAGATCATCAAGCGCGAGGTGCAACTGGCGGTTTCGTCCGACAAGGACGCCATCGATCGCCTGTGCTCCAAGTACATCGACAACGTCAAGGCCTACACCACCCGCGAGAAGGTCATCGACGAGCAGGGCCGCGACCACGATCCCGACGAGCGTTTGATGCGCTCGATCGAGAAGAAGATCGACATCCCCGAGGCGCGCAAGGACGACTTCCGCCACGAGTTGATGAACTACATCGCGGCGCTGCACATCGAGGGCAAAACCTTCGACTACAAGCAGAACGCGCGCCTGCGCCGGGCCCTGGAGCTGAAGCTCTTCGAGGACCAGCGCGACGTGATCCAGCTCACCAGCATCGTGTCGAGTGTGATCGACCCGGAAACCCGCTCGAAGATCCATGCCATCCGCAGCCGGCTGGTGGAGCGCTTTGAGTACAGCGAAGAGGCGGCTGAGCAGGTGCTGCACTACGTGGCGGACCTGCTCGCCCGCGGCGAGACCCGCAAGGAGGCGGCCAAGGACTCGACCTGAGGGTCGGCCGAAACCCGAGCATGGGCGCGCCGCTCTACCGCATCGACAGCGATCACAGTCGCTTCCGCGAGATCGTCAAGGGACGCATCCGGCAGGACCTGCGGCGCTACCTTTCGAGTTCCGAGTTGATCGGCCGCTGCGGCGAGCAGACGGTTTCGATCCCGTTGCCGCAAATCGAGCTGCCTCGGCTGCGTTTCGGCCCCAATCCGAAGGGCAAGGGCGCGGGCGGCGACTCCGGGGAAACCGGCGGCGGCAAGGATGGCGAGCGAGCCGAGGGTTCCGGCGCCGCCGGCGACCAGGAAGGACAGCACCTGCTCGAGGTCGAAGTCGACCTGGCCGACCTGGCGGACATGCTGGGGGAGGAGCTCGGGCTGCCGCGCATCCAACCGCGCGGGGCACGCGAGTTGGAGGGCGAAGGCGGGCGCTACAGCGGTGTGCGCCAGTCGGGCCCGGACTCCCTGCGCAACTTCCGGCGCAGCTACAAACGCGCGCTGCTGCGCACCATCGCCAGCGGCAAGTGGGAACCCCAGCGTCCCAAGGTGGTGCCGGTGCGCGAGGACTTCCGCTACCGGGCGCGTAAGAGCGCCACGGTGCCCGATTCGAGCGCCGTCGTGTTTCACATGATGGACGTCTCCGGTTCCATGGGGCGCGAACAGAAGGAAGTCGTGCGCATCCAGGCGTTCTGGATCGACACGTGGCTGAGGCGCCAGTACAAGAATCTGGAGGTGGTTTACATCGTGCACGACGCCGCCGCGCGCATCGTCGACCAGCACACCTTCTTCCACCTGCGCGAATCCGGTGGCACGAAGATCAGCTCGGCCTATGAACTGTGCCTGGCTCAGATTTGCCAGCGTTTCCGCCCGGAGGACTGGAACATCTATCCGTTCCACTATTCCGACGGGGACAACTGGTCGGCGCGCGACACGGAAGCCTGCGTGAGTCTCTTGGCCGACGAGATCCTGCCGCGGGTCAATCAGTTCTGCTACAGCCAGGTCAAGAGCGCCCACGGATCGGGCCAGTTCAAGAAGGATCTGGATGCGGCCTTCGACGGCGTCGAAAACCTGGTCACCGCCAGCCTGATCGACCGCGGCGACATCCCCGACAGCATCCGCGCCTACCTGGGCAGCGGGAGGTGACACCGTGCGCATCAAGTCCACCCTCCCCAGCGCCCTCAAGTACCAGGCGGTCGTGATCGAAAGCGCCGCCCGCGACGCCGGGCTCGACTTCTTCGATGTGGTCTTCGAACTGCTCGACGCGCGCGCCGTGAACGGCATCGCGGCCTACGGCGGTTTTCCGGTGCGTTATCCCTCCTGGCGCTTCGGCATGGACTTCGAGCGCCTGCAGAAGGGCTACGACTGGGGTTTGTCGAAGATCTACGAGCTCGTCATCAACAACGATCCGACCTACGCCTACCTGGTCTCGGGCAACAGCATGCTCGAACAAAAGCTGGTCATGGCGCACGTTTTCGGGCACGCGGACTTCTTCAAGCACAACGTCTGGTTCCAGCCCACCGACCGATCCATGCTCGACACCATGGCCGACCACGCCCAGCGTGTGCGCCGGCACGTGGACGAGCAGGGCCAGGAAGCCGTCGAGCGCTGCATGGACCAGGTGCTTTCCCTCGAAGGCCTGATCGATCCTTATCTGCCGGGCCGTCAAGCCGGACGCCCCCAGCGCTCCGAGGCCCGGGTGGGCGCGCTTTCCGAACGCAGCCGCCGGGCGCTCGAAGCCCTCTGCGAAGCCCCCGGGGGCTGGGGCATGGCCGAGGAACCGAGCGAACCCGCCGCCCGCGAGGAGAGCGATCCGCCGACCTTCGACGTGCTCGGATTTTTGGAGCGCCGCGCGCCCCTGGAACCCTGGGTGCGCGACCTGGTGCGCATCGTGCGCGACGAGGCTTACTACTTCGCGCCCCAGCGCACCACCAAGATCGCCAACGAAGGCTGGGCCAGCTTCTGGCACAGCCGCATCCTGACCAGCGGGGTGCTGGAAGCCTCCGAGGTGATCGACTTCGCCGACGTGCACAGCGGCGCCACCGCCGCCGCGCCCGGGCAGCTCAATCCCTACCGGCTCGGCATCGAACTCTTCCGCCACGCCGAGGGCCGCGGCCTGGACCTCTTTACCCTGCGCCGCGCCCACAACGACGTCAGCCTGATCGACACCCTGGTGGACGAAGAATTCGCCCTGCGCCACCACCGCGTGCCCGTGGCCCGCGGCCGTGAGGCCATGGAAGCCGGATTCGATTGGAAGGCCTGGAAGGAGCAGCTTTTGACCGACCTGGCCTGGGGCGGTCAGCCGCGCATCGAACTGGTGCGGGTGGAAGGGGAGCGCGAGGAATTGGTGCTCCGCCACCACCACGACGGCCGCGACCTGCAGGTCTCCCAAGCCGGCCCGGTCCTCAAAAACCTGCACTCGCTCTGGAAAGGGCCCGTGCGCCTGCACACACGGGTGGCGGACAAAGCCGTGGTGCTGGCCGTGGACGGGGAGCGCGTCGAGACCCGCGACGATCCCGACGCCGAGGAGTCGGCCGACTCCTCAGGCTCCCACGGACAAAACGATTAACCGGGCAGTTCGTAGGTCAAGGGGCCTTCGATCCCGAGGGGCAGTCCCAGCAGGATCCAAAGCACCAGCATCAGCGACCAGGCGATCAGCAGCGCGATGGAGTAGGGCAGCATCAGGGCGATCAGGGAGCCCATGCCCGACTTGGGCGCGAACTGCTGCATGTAGGCCAGCACGATGATCAGGTAGGTGTTCAGCGGGGTGATCGAGTTGGTGACCGAGTCGCCGATGCGGTAGGCCACCTGGGTCAACTCGGGGCTGATGCCCGCGGCCATCAGCATCGGCACGAAGACCGGCGCCAACATGGCCCACTTGGCCGACATGGAGCCGATGAACAGGTTCAAGAAGGCGATCAGCAGAATGAAGCCGACCATCAGCGCGGCCGGCGAGAGATCCAGGGCGCGCAGCAAAATCCCGCCCTCGATGGCCAGCATCTTGCCGAGCTCCGACTTGTCGAAGCAGGCGATGAACACCGCCGCGAAGAAGGCCAGCACGATGTAGTTGCCGAGCAGGCCCATGTACTCGCTCATCATCCGCACCACGTCCTTGTCGGAGCGGATCGATCCGGAGGCGATGCCGAAGGCCAGGCCCGGGATGACAAAGATCAGGAGCAACAGCGGCACGATGTTGCTCACCCAGGTGGCGAACGGGCGTTGTCCCGGCCCGGTGCCGATGGTGCCCTCGGGGTCGTGGAGGAAACCGAAGGGGTAGTGGAAGGAGACCCACAGCACGGCCATGGTGACGAGGCCCGCGACCAGGGCCCAGACAAGTCCGCGTCCCTCTTCCGGGGACAGCTCCATTTGGAAGCGCTCGACGCCCTCGGGTGTGCCCGGTCCGCCTTCTTCAGGGGACTTGCGCGCCAGGCGCGGCTCGACTAGCCAGACCGTGACCACCCAACCGACCAGCGTCACCAGGAAGGTGCTGGCGATCATGAAGTAGTAGTTCGAGGCCGGATTGACGACCTTGTTCGGGTCGAGGATCTGGGCTCCGGCCTGGGTCAGGCCCGCCACCAGTGGGTCGATGCCGGTGATCAAGAGGTTGGCGTTGAAGCCCGAGGCCACGCCGGCGAAAACCGCCGCCAGGCCGACCAGCGGGGAGCGCCCCACGGCCCGGTAGATCGCCGCCGCCAGGGGCGGCAAAACGATGTAGCCGGCGTCGACGGCCATGGAGCTCATCACACCCGCGAAGAAGGTGGCCGGCGTGAGCAGCGAAGGCGGCACCACCAGCAAAATCATCTTGAGCGCCGCCGTGATCAGGCCGCTGCGTTCGGCCACCGAGATGCCGATGGCCGCCACCAGCACCAGCCCCAGGGGCGCGAAGCCGGTGAAGATGCGCACCAGGTTGTCGAGCAACCAGCGCAGGCCCTCTTGGCTGGCCAGGTTCCAGGCCTGGGCCGTGGAGCGCGCCGTTTCCTCGCCTTCGAGCACCAGACGGCTTTCGTGCCCGGTCAGCGAAACCAGCCAGGAGGCGGCGAAGACCAGCACCGTGCCGATCACGAACAGGGTCATCGGGTCCGGCAGGGCGTTGCCGACCCGCTCGATGCGGTCGAAGAGGCTCTTGCTCGGTTCGGGGGAGTTTTGGGCGGTCCCGCGCGCGGCCTGGTTTGCGTCCATGGGCCGCATCCTGGGGAGGCGGGCCGATTCCGGCAAGCGCCCACCCGCGCGCCGGGACCCTCGGGGGGCTGGTCCCGGGCACCTCCTCTGAGACAATCGGCGCCCCCCGGGGCCCGATCCGCGCCGCGCGCTCGCGCCGCGCCCGGCCCGCGCCGATAGGCACCCAAGCCCCATGTCCGCCCCCCGCGTATCCATCGTCCTGCCGACCCTCGAGGGGGCCGAGGACCTCGCCCGGCTGCTGCCGGCCCTGGCCGCCCAGCGCCTGGAGGGCGGCTTCGAGCTGCTGGCCGTGGATTCGGGCTCCCGGGACGCCAGCCGCGAGCTCCTGCGGGCGGCCGGGGCCCACCTGGAGGTGATCGACCGGGCCGAGTTCTCCCACGGGGGCACCCGCAACCGCCGGGCGGCGGCGGCCCGCGGCGAGTATTTGGTCTTCCTCTCCCAGGACGCCGAGCCGGCCGACGAGGACTTTTTGGCGCACCTGATCGCGCCCTTCAGCGACCCGCGCGTGGCGGGGGTCTGCGCGCGGGTGCTGCCCCGGCCCGGGGACGATCTTTTGGCCGCGCGCACGGTGCTCGACCTGCCCGAGGCGGGCACCGAACCGAAGGTTTGGGGCTTGGAGCCGGGCCAGGGCCTGTGGGATCTGGCGCCCGAGGAGCGCGCCCGGCTGCTGCGCTTCAACAACGTGGCCAGCGCCGCCCGCACGGAGCTCTTCCAGCGCATTCCCTTCCCCGACGTGGCCTTCGGCGAGGACTTCGCCTGGGCCGCCCGGGTGCTGACCGCCGGGTGGAAGCTGGCCTTCGCCCCGGCCAGCCTGGCCTACCACGCCCACGCCTACAGCCCCCGGGAGGCCTTCCGCCGCTACCGGATCGACGCCGGCTTCCACCGCGCCCTGCACGGCTGGCGCATGCGGCCCAACCTGTTCTCGGCCCTGCGCGGCTGGGCCTTCGAACTGCGCGCGGATTGGCGTTTGGCCCGCCGCCGAGGCCTCGGGCGCCACTGGCGCGCCCTGTGCGCCGCCCCGCTGCTGCGCGGGGCCCAGGTGCTCGGCCAATACCAAGGGGGTCGCCGGCCCCTGGCCCTCGAACTGTCCACCGCGCGCGCCCTCGGCGGCGGTGGGGGAGCCTCCGAGCGCCCCCGCGCTTAGAGCTCCCAGCCTCCGATCCTGGCCTCCGACCCATCCGCCCGCTACACCTAACGGCCCGTGGTTCCCTTTCGCCCGATTCGCTCCGTCTCCGTGCACGTGCCGACCTGGCAGGGGGAGGAATTTCTCGGGCGACTTTTGGCCGCCCTGGCGGGCCAGCGCTTCGATTTGCCCTGGGACCTGACGGTCATCGATTCGGGCTCCCGGGACCGCACCCTGGCGATCCTGGCCGAAGCGGCGAAGGACTTTCCGGTGCCCCTTCGGGTGCGCTCGATCCACCAGGTGGAGTTCGACCACGGGGACACACGCAACCTGCTCGCCACGCACACCGCGGGCGATCTTTTGGTCTATCTGACCCAGGACGCCATTCCGCTGGGCGAGGGCTGGTTGGCGGCGCTGGTGGCGCACTTCGACGCGCCCGAGGTGGCCGCCGCCTACTGCCGCAACGTGCCGCGCTCGGACGCTCGCCCGGCCACGGTGGTGCTGTCCGCCGACGATCCCGGTTATGCGGAGCAAGGCGCCCGGGTGACGCTGCCCGCGCCGGAGGTGTACGCGCGGCTTTCGCCCCACGAAAAGCGCCTGCTCTACAACTTCAACGACGTGGCCTCGGCGGTGCGGCGCGAGGTTTGGGAGCGCCACCCCTTCCCGCGCACACCCTTCGGCGAGGACGTGCTGATGGCGCGCGCGCTGCTCGAAGCCGGTTGGGCCATCGACTACGCCGCCGACGCGCCGGTGGAGCACAGCCACGACTACGACGCCGAAGAAACCTACCGGCGGGCCGTGGTGGACGGGCGCTTCAACGTCGAGTGGTTAGAGCGGGTCTGCGTCGGTTCGTCCAAGGACGTGCGCACCCTGGTGCAGCGTTTCGCCGAACCGGACCGGCGGGCGGTGGAGCGCATGGGGCTGGGGGACGGCGCCCGGCGCGCGGCCCTGGAGGAATTGGCCGCACGGCGCGAAGCGGCCTTCCGCGGCCTGTTCGAGGGCGGGCGCGAGGCTTTGCAGGAGGGGCGCACGCGCCCGGCCACGCGGGTGCTCGACAAGGCCCAGCTTTCGATCCTGTTCGTGGTGCACGGTTTTCCTCCGGACACCTGGGCGGGCACCGAGGTCTACACCCTCGAACTCGCCAAGGCGCTAGTCGAACGGGGCCACCGGGTGACCGTGTTGACCCGCGCGCCCGCCGCGCGCGAGGAGGCCGAGGGCGGTCCCGAGGAATACTCGATCCTCGAGGACAGCTTCGAGGGCCTGCGTGTCCTGCGCCTGGTGCATCGCCTGCGGCTGGCTTCCCTGCGCGAGAGTTATGCACACCCGCGCATCGAAGCGCGTGTGCGCGAGGTGCTGCTCGCCGAACAGCCGGACGTGGTGCACTTCCAGCACCTGATCCACCTCTCCGCCGGGTTGGTGCACGTGGCCCGCGAACTCGGCATCGCTACCTTGGTGCACTGCCATGACTACTGGGCCCTGTGCGCGCGTGTGCAGTTGATCCGCCCGGACGGCGTGCGCTGCGAGGAGAACCAGGGCGCCGGGTGTCTGTTGTGCGTCAAGGAGCGCCACCTGGCCCAGATTCCGCGGGTGGCGAAGCTCGGCCGGGCGGCGCGTCCGCTGCTCGACGCCCTGGCGGAGCGCGCCCTGGTCGGCGATCGCCCGAGCCGCGGCCGGCGGCGCTGGGAGGGTTATCGGGACGTGGTGGAGCGCCAACCGGAGGTGCTCGCGGCCTTCGGCGCCGCCGATCTTTTGGTCAGCCCGAGCCGGTTCCTGCGCGCCAAGCTGCTGGAGAGCGGGGCCTTCGACCCGCACGCTTTTGTCTACTCCGACAACGGCCTGCGCACCGATCACGTGCGCGCCCTGGAGAAGCGGCCGGACCCCAAGGGGCGCGTGCGCTTCGGTTTCGTGGGCAGCCTGGTTTGGTACAAGGGCGGCGAGACGCTGGTGCGCGCCATGGCGCGGCTGGCGGGCACACCGGCGGTGCTGCATGTGCACGGCGCCTTCGATCCGGCAAACGACCCGCACCACGCGGAACTGAAGCGTTTGGCCGAAGCGGCCGGCAACGTCGAGTTCCACGGGCGTTTCGACAACTCGCGCTTGGGCGAGGTCTACGCCGAGATCGATGTGCTCGTGGTGCCGTCGATCTGGTTCGAGAACTCTCCGATCACCATCCACGAGGCCTACTTGACGCGCACTCCGGTGGTGGCGAGCGACATCGGCGGCATGGCCGAGTACGTGCGCGACGGCGTGGACGGCCTGCACTTTCGCACCGGGGACGACGGGGACCTGGCGCGGGTTTTGGCCCGTTTCCTGCCCGGCGCCGAAGGGAGTCCGGACCGGCCGGCGGGCCAGGCGCTGATCGAAGCGCTCTCGCGGGACTTCATGCACATCAAAACCGCGCGCGAAAACGCCCTGGAAAGCGAGTTCCGCTACCGCGGCCTGGTGGCCCGCCTGCGGCCCCGGGGTGCGGCCGTGTTGCTGGAGCGCCGCGGGGCCGAGAGCGCCGCGCGCGAGGGCGCGGCCGAGGTGCAGGGGGCCGACCTGTTGCTCTTGCGCCCGGGGGCGGCGGCCGAATACGACGTGGCCCCGGCGGCCGGAGGCGAACGGGAGCTCGAACTGGAAGTGCTCGCCCTGGGCGGCGAAGGCGCCGTGCCCCTGGGCGGGCGTGTGCTGCTCGGGCACGACGAGGTGCTTTCCGTGCCGACCTTCCGGGCCGGCGCGAACGACGAGCTGCGCGCGCTGCGCGCGCGATTCGTGTTGCCGCCGGGCGCCAAACGCCTGCGGATCGAAGCTTCGGACGAGGCGAACGGGGAGCCGGGAGGGCGCTACCTGCGTGTCGCCGCCCTGCGCCTGGTGCGGCCCGCCCTGGACGGGGTGGGGGAGGCGGGACGATGAGCGCGCGCGGACTGTTTGGCAAGTGGCTGGGCGGCCGGCGCACGGAAAGCTCGCGGCCCCCGGCCGAGCCCCTGCCGGAGACGCCGCGCGTGGCGATCGTGATCCTCAACTACAACGGCCGCCACCACCTGGCGGGCTGTTTCGACAGCCTGGCGGCGCTGGAGTACCCCAAGGATCGCCTGGAGGTGCTGCTGGTCGACAACGGCTCCAGCGACGGCAGCGTGCAGGAGATGCACGAACGCCACGGTTGGGTGCGCTGCCTAGAAAACGCGCGCAACGTGGGTTTCAGCGCCGGTTGCAACCAGGGGGCCCAGGCCGCCGAGCGCCCCGAGGTGCTGGTCTTTTTGAACAACGACATGCGCGTCGAGCCCGATTGGCTCACGGAGCTGGTGCGGCCCCTGGTGCGCGGCGAGTGCCAGGCGACTACCGCGCGCATGTATTCCTGGGACGGCAAGTTGATGAACTCCGCCGGCGGGGGGATGAACTTCCACGGCATCGGCATCCAGAAGGGTTACCTGGAAGAGCCGGGACCGGCCTTCGAGCGTCCCGCCAAGACCCTCTTCGCCTGCGGCGGGGCGATGGCCGTCGACGCCCGCGTGTTCCGCGAAGCGGGCGGCTTCGACGAGGAGTTTTTCGCCTACTACGAGGACGTGGACCTGGGCTGGCGCCTGTGGGTGCTGGGCCACGAGATCCACTACGCGCCCAAGGCGATCTGCTACCACCACCACTCCAGCACGAGCCGCACCTTCCCGCGCGAAACAGTGCGCTTGCTTCAGGTGCGCAATCCCTTCCTGGCCTGCTTCAAGAACTACGACGACGAACACCTCAAGCAAATCCTGCCGGCCCAACTGGCCCTGGCCGTGCGGCGCATGTGGCTCGTCTCGGGGCTCTCGGACCCGACCCCGTTCCGCATCGAATCCGCCGATCCGGGCGGGCGCGGAGTGGTCGGCAAACTGTGGGAGCGCGCCCGGCACGCCGCCAGCGACACGGTCGCCATCCAGCGCAACGCCGCCGCCGACCTGATCGGGATCAACGACCTGCTCGGCAACTGGGAGCACTGGATGGCCCGCCGCCGCGAGGTCCAAAAGCGCCGCAAACGCGCCGACGCCGAGATCTTCGCGCTCTTCCACAAGCCCCTGTGGTGCATCGAGTCCGAGCCGGGATACGCCCAACTGCACGCCGGCATCACCCAGTTCCTCGGCATCGACCGGCTCTTCGCCGGGCTCGAGGGCGAAGGTCGCGACCCGCACAAATAACGCCGCCCCTCCCATGAGCCCGAAGCAAACCCTCGAACGCCTGCGCCTCTCGGTGGTCATCCCGATCTACAACGAGGAAGCTACCTTGGAGGAAATCGTGGCCCGCGTGCAGGCCACGCCCTACGAGAAGGAATTGATCCTGGTGGACGACTGTTCCCGGGATCGTTCGCCGGAGATCATCTCTGGCCTGGTGAAGCGCTACGACAACGTGCGCGCCTTCCGCCACGAGGTCAACCAGGGCAAGGGCGCTGCCCTGCGCACCGGTTTCGCCCAGGCCACCGGCGACGTGGTGCTGATCCAGGACGCGGACCTGGAGTACGACCCGGCGGACTACCCAGTGCTACTTCGCCCGATCGTCGAGGGCAAGGCGGACGTGGTCTACGGCAGCCGCTTTTTGGGCGGCCCCTACGTGCGCGTGCACCTCTTCTACCACTACCTGGGCAACCGCTTCTTGACCCTGGTCTCGAACTGCTTCACGAACCTCAACCTGACGGACATGGAGACCTGCTACAAGGTCTTCCGCCGCGAGGTGGCCGTGCGGCTCGACATCCAATCGCGCACCTTCGCGGTCGAACCGGAGATCACCGCCAAGGTGGCCAAGATGCGAAAGCGCATCTACGAAGTGCCGATCAGCTACGCGGGCCGGGACTATTCCGAGGGCAAGAAGATCGGCCCCAAGGACGCCGTGCTGGCGATTCTGGCGATCGTGCGCTGGAGTGTCTTCTACCGCCTGCCGCGGGCTTGAGAGCCGGCTGCGGTCAGCCGCGCCGCGCTTCGTCGAGCACACGGCGCAGGTAGGCACCGTAGTCGCTCTTGCCCGCGTCGTCGACCAGGCGCTCCAGCCCGCGTTCGTCGATGAAACCTTGCGCGAAGGCGATCTCCTCGACGCAGGCCACCTTGAGCCCCTGGCGTTCCTCCAGGGTCTGCACGAACTGGGACGAGCTCAGCAGCGAGTCGTAGGTGCCGGTGTCGAGCCAAGCGATGCCGCGGCCCATGGGCTGCACGGTCAGCTCGCCGCGCCGCAGGTACTCGCGGTTGACGTCGGTGATCTCGTACTCGCCGCGCGCCGAGGGTTTCAGGGCCTTGGCGATCTCGACCACCTGGGAGTCGTAGTAATAAAGCCCGGTGACGGCCCAGTTGCTCTTGGGGACCTTGGGTTTCTCCTCGATCGACAGGGCGCGCTTTTGTTTGTCGAACTCGACCACGCCGTAGCGCTCCGGATCGCCCACCTGGTAGGCGAAGACCGTGGCCCCCTGGCTCAGCCCCGCCGCGCGCTCCAACATCCCGGTCAAATCGTGCCCGTAGAACAGGTTGTCGCCCAGGATCAGGCAACTGGTCGAATCGCCGATGAACTCCTCGCCGAGCACAAAGGCCTGGGCGATGCCGTTGGGCTGGGCCTGCTCCACATACTCAAAGCGCATCCCCAGGGCGCTGCCGTCGCCAAACAGGTCGCGGATGCGCGGCAAATCGCGGGGCGTCGAGATGATCAACACCTCGCGCAACCCCGAGAGCATCAGCACCGACAGGGGATAGTAGATGGTCGGCTTGTCATAGACCGGCAGCAGTTGTTTGCTGATGGTCTTCGTCAGGGGATACAGCCGCGTACCCGCGCCGCCCGCCAGGAGGATGCCCTTCATGGCCGCGAAGTTTAGCCCGGAACCCGGCGGGCGGCAGCCCCCCTGGACGCGTTTGGAAGCTCAGATCAGCCGTTCGGCGTGCAGCGTCACGGCTCCCAGGTGGTCTTCGGCGAGGCCCACGGCGGCGAAGGGGCCGCGGGTGGTGAGCAGGTGTCCGAAGCGCCGGTAGGCTTCGGCGAAGAGCACCACCTCGGCCAGGCCGCTTTCGTCCTCCAGGGTCAAAAAACGCATCCAGCGGCCGTCCGCGGTGCGCGCCCGCCGGGAGGCCGCCAGCCAACCGACCACGCAGGCCCGCTTCCCGGCCCGGCGCGGCAGCTCGGCGCAGGGGCAGGGGGCGACCCCGACCGCGCGCGCCAGGCGTTCGGGCTCCAGCTCGTCGCGGGCGAAGAGCCGCACCGGGTGCAGGGCCACGGTCAGCCCGAGCAGTTCGAGCTCGGCCAGGGCCTTCTCCCGGGCGCCCGGATCCGCCAGGCGGGGCAGGGCCAGGGCCCCGGTGGGCGGCGCGGGGAAGAGCGGCGCGGCCGCGCCGGGGGGCAGTTCGAGCTGCCCCAGGCCGAGCCCGCGCGCCCCCCAACCGCCGGTGGTGCCCCCGGCGGCCGCGGCCAACTCCCCGAAGTCCAAGGGCCGCTCGCGCAGGCTCTCCGCGAGGGGATCCCCGGCCCGCGCGCGCGGCGGCCGGCGCGCCGGTTGGCGCAAGAGGTGCAGCCGCCAGAGCAGTTCGGGCCGCGTGCGGTCGAAACCATCCAGGGCGCCGGCGCGGATCAGGCGCTCGGCCTCGTCCCCGTCCGGCTGCACCCGTTCGAGCAGGTCGGGCAGGGAGACGAAGGCTCCCCCGGCGCGGCGTTCCTCCAGCAAACGCTCCACGGTCCGCCCGGACAGTCCCGCCACCTGCCCCAGCCCGACCCGCAGGCCGTAGCCGTGCGCCGCGCCGCCGCCCGGCCGCTGGGGCGATTCGCGCCGTTCGAGGGTGAAGTCCCGCCCGCTGCGGTTGATGTCCGGCCCCAGGATCGCGACGCCTAAGCGGCGCGCTTCCTCCACGTAGACACGCCGTTCGTAATAACCCGTGTGGCTCGCCAGGAAGGCCGCCAGGTAGTGGGCCGGATGGTGCGCCTTGAGGTACGCCGTGCGCCAGGCCAGTTGCCCGTAGGTCACCGCGTGGGCCTTGCAGAAGCTGAAGCTGACGAAGTTGCCGATGCGCTCCCAGATCGTCTCGGCGGCCGCCGCGTCGACCCCGCGTTCGGCGGCGCCGGCAAGGAAACGCTCGCGCAGCAGGTGTTCGTCGGGCCCGCCGCGGCGTTTGCCCAGGCTGCGGCGCAGTTCGTCCGCGTCCGCCAGGTCGAGCCCCGCCACCTCGGCGGCCACGCGCATCACGTCCTCCTGGTAGAGCATCAACCCGTAGGTTTCCGCCAGGGCGGCGGTGAAGCGCGGGTGGGGGCCGTCCACCGGTTCGAGGCCGCGGATGCGCCGCGCGAAGGCTTCCTTGAGGCCCGCGGAGGCCGGCCCGGGGCGGATCAGGGCCACCGACTGGATGACCGCGTCCTGGTCGCCGGCGGCCATTTGCCGCAGCAGGTGGCGCATGCCCGGCGATTCCAGTTGGAAACAGCCCAAGGTGCGGCCCTCGCGCAGCAGCTTCCCGGTGACCGGCTCGTCCTCGGCCACGGCGGCGAAGTCCGGCGCAAGCCCCTCGTCGCCGAGGCTTTGCAGGCAATCGTCGATCACGGTCAGGGCGCGATTGCCGAGCAGATCCATCTTCACCAGGCCCACGGCTTCGACCCCGTCCTTGTCCAGGTCGGTGGCCGCCGGGCCCTTGGCGCTGGCGTGCAGCGCGCAAAAATCCTCGATGGGCCCCGGCGCGACCACCACACCGCCGGGGTGCAGCCCGAAGTGGCGCGGCACGTCGATCAGCCGTTCGCCGGCGGCGAGCGCCGCGCGCCAACGCGCGTCCTCGAAGGGAAACCCGCGGCATTCGGGCGTCGAGCGCAGGGCCCGTTCGATCGGCCCCGCCTCCGGGCGCGCGCCGCCGTCGCCCAGGGGCGCGTGGGGCAGGTGCCGCGACCAGCGCCGCACCAAGACGGGCGGCAGACCCGAAGCCAGGGCCGCCTCCGCGAAGGCCGCGCGCAGCCCGAAGCGGTTCAGGGTGGAGATCATCGCCGTGCGCTCCGGCCCAAAGGTGCGGTAGACCTCGGCCAAAACCTCGTCGCGCCGCCGCCAACAAAAGTCCAGGTCGATGTCCGGCCGATCCCGCCGGCGCGGATTCAAAAAACGCTCGAAGGGCAGTTGGTAGCGCAGGGGATCGGCCTCGGTCAGCCCCAGGCAGTACGCCACCAGGCTGTCCGCCGCCGAACCGCGCCCGACGCAGGGGATGCCGCGCTCCCGCGCCACCTCGGCCAGGCGGCGCACCAGCAGGAAGTAGGGCGCGTAGCCCAGGGCCTCGATCGCGCCGAGTTCCGTCTCCAGGCGGCGCAGCACCCGCGGTTCGAGCGGCCGGTAGCGCCGCCGCGCCCCGTCGAAGGAGAGTTCACACAGGGCCGAATAGGCGCTGGTGCCGGGCTCCAGCTCCAGGCTGGGGAAGTGCACCGCGCCCAGCTCCGGCAGGAAACCGCAGCCGTCCGCCACTGCCAGGGTGCGCTCCAACGGGTCGAGATGCCGAAGGGCCCCGGGCAGGTCGGGCAGGTCGGCCACCGCCGCGGCGAGCTCGGTGGGGGAGAGCAGGTGCGCCGGCTCGGCCGCCAGCCAGTGCTCCGGCAGATCACACACCAGCCCGCCGCGCAGGATGGCCGTGCGCACCCGGTGGTCGTCGCGCCCCGCGGCCCGCGCGTACCAGACGTCCGGCACCGGCAACCAACCGATGCCCACCGCACGCGCCGCCGCGATCAGGTCCAGGGCCGGCTCCGGCCGAGCGGGCGGCGCGCCCCCGCGGGTCGGCTGGGCCGCGTCCTGTCGGGCGTGTTCACCGCCCTGTTCACCGCGCTGCCCACCACTCTGCTCACCGTCCCGTTGCCGCCCGGCGCCCCCGCCGGCCCCCCGACCCGGCCGCGGTCCACGCTCCGTGCGCCGCCGCGGCCGCAGCCCCGCCCCGGCCGGGTGCACCGCCGCCCACAGGTGCTCACCCGGCAGCCGCCCACCCAGGGCCACCACCAGGCGCGGGTGGTCGGCCAACACGGTCAGCCCCCCGTGCCAACGCGCCAGGGCGCCCACCAGGTCGAAGCGCTCGGCCGCATCGGCCGGCGGCGCGAAGGGATCGAACTCCCCGGGCGCGCCCCCCAGCCGCCGCGCGGTCAGGAGCCGATTGAGGTTGCGATACCCCTCCGCGTCGCGCACCAACACCACCACCCGCCCGGCCCGCCCGCCGCCGTCCGAGATCTCGGCACCCACCAACACCCGCGGCGCCCCCGCCCCCGCATCCCGCGCCGCCTCCAGCGCCGCCACCACACCACCCCCGTGGTCGAGCTCCACCAACCCCAGGGCCCCCATCCCCCCCCCCGCCCCCCCCCCCGGCCGCCCCCCCCCCCCCGGCCCCCCCCCCCACCCCCCCCGGGCCCCCAGCCCCCCCCCGGCCCCGCGGGGGCGGGCGGGAGC
>JBJHAV010000023.1:0-24244 GCA_050480685.1 Planctomycetaceae bacterium
CCAGTTGGCGCAAGCCCGGCAAGAGCCGCGCGGGCACCGTATCGGCCACCAGCGCATATCGCGTCGGCAGCAGCCCGTCGAGCACCCACTCGCGGGTCAAACCGACCCGGACCGGCTCGCCGCGACGGTCCAGTTGGAATCCGCGCGGTAAACGCGCCCCGCGGGCCGCGGCGTGGCGCACTTCGCGCTCCGCCGCCGGCAACAGGAACGGCTCCAGCCCGCGGCACAGGCTGTCGATCCAACGGGCCGCCGCGGCGCGCGCACCGGCGAGTTCCGGCCGATGGCGCTCGCGGGTGGCTGCAGCGAGCACCCTTCCCGGCTGCCAAGCCAACTCGAAGAATGGACCTTCCAATTCGCCCAAGCGCTCGGACTGCACGGCGTTCGGCCGGCAGGGTTCGAGCCACATTCCGGCCAGCGAACCGGTGCCCGGCCCCGGTCCCCCATCGAGCAACCAGGCGCGCAGCGCCAGCGCCTCGTCGGCGGTCAGGATCCAGCGCGGCACACGTCGTGTGCCGTGGGCGTCGACGGAGAGCAGGCGGCGCTCCAGGGCGCGATGTTGCTCGTCGTCGAGTTCCAGCGCCTCGGCCAGGGCGGGCAGCAACCGCTCGGGCGTGTGCACTTGCCAAAGGGTCCAGGGGCTGGCCTCGGCGGCGTAACTCGCGTGGGAAACCGCGAGCGGCACACCTCGCCGGTCCACCAACTCGTAGAGCGGCGGCGTTTTGTAGTCCAGGTCCACCGCGCGCAGCATGCGCCGCGGCTCGGGATCCGGTTCGGCCAAGGCCGTCAGGCGCACGGCGACGGCGATGAAAACCAGCGCCAACAACACGAAGGCGCTCACCGGGCGCAGGCCGGCGCGCGAGGGTTCCGCCAGGTAGGCCCTCATTGGCCGACCTCCCGGCGTTCGCCCGCTTGGGCGTCCAGTTCGAGCGCCCGGCGCCAGATCTCCACGTCGAGTTCTTCGATCGCCACGGCCAGGTCCTGGTTGGCCCGTTCGAGTTCAACCAAACGCGCGCCCAAATCGCTGTTTTGATTGGCGATCCAAGCGATGGCGAGCCCCAGGGCCAGGGCGGCCGCCGCCAAGAGCGTGGCGAGCGTGCCCCTCACGGCCGTTCCTCCCGCGCCCCAGCGGGCCCAAGATCCGCGCGCGGCGGCGTTTCGGTGCGCCGCGCCACACGCAGGCGCGCCGAGCGGGCGCGCGGATTGGCGCGCACTTCTGCGCGGCTCGGTTCTTCGGGCGAACCGGCCTCGGGTAACCAGGTACCGGCGCGCGCGCCGGCGGCCAGGAAACGCTTGATGCGGCCGTCTTCGCCCGAATGGAAGCTGATCGCGAGCAAGAGCCCGCCGGGCGCCAGGCGCCGTTCGGCGGTGGCGAGCAGTTGCTCCAGCTCTTGATCCTCGCGGTTGACCGCGATGCGCAGGGCCTGGAAAACACGCGTGGCCGCGTGCACCCGTCCGCCGGGTCCGAGCACACGCTCGACCAGGTCGGCCAGGGCTCCGGTGCGCAAGAACGGCGCGCGTCGGCGGGCTTCCACCAGGGCGGCCGCGACCCGGCGCGCGCGGCGCTCGCCGCCCTGCTGGAAAAAAAGATCGGCCAGTTCGGCTTCGCTCCAACGGGCCACGATGTCGGCCGCGGTCGACTCGAGGCGCGGGTCCATGCGCATGTCGAGGGGGCCGTCGGCCTGGAAGGAAAAGCCGCGATCCGCGCGGTCCAGGTGCAGCGAACAGACGCCCAGGTCCACCAGCAGCCCCACCGGCGCCGGCTCCCCCGCCGCCGCGAGCCACCCGTCGAGTTCGCTCAAACGCGCCTGATGCAGGTGCACACGCTCGGCGAAGGGCGCCAGGCGTTCGCGCGCCAGGCCCAAGGAATCGGGGTCCTGGTCCGAAGCGAAAAGTTCCAGGTCGGGAAAACGCTCCAGCAGCGCCCGCGCATGCCCGCCGGCGCCCACGGTGCCGTCCACGAAACGCCCTTCGGGCCGCTCGCCCAGCACCCGGGCCACGGCGGCCAACACCTCTGCCAAGAGCACCGGCCGGTGCACACCTTCCGCCGCCCCGCTCGGGTCGGGCCGGAAGTCGAAACCGCTGCCGGATGCGGGAGGTGCCATGGGAAGCGTGCGGACCACGGCGGGTCAGCCCCCCTCCCCGGGGACGTCGGTGTGCGTCGGACGGCCGGCCAGGCGCTGCATCAACTCGTCGTAGGCGGCGTCGTGGGCGGACTGGTAGCGGCGCCAATCGGCCAGGCGCCAGAGTTCAAAGCGCCGATCGACCCCCACCAGGGCGACCTCCTCGCGCTCGCCGAGTCCGATCTGCTGGCGCAGGGAATCGGGCACGAGCAGCCGGCCGGAGCTGTCGAGGGGTTGGCGGAAGACGCTGGAGAAAAACAGGCGCTGGGCGGCGCGGCCTTCGGGGCCGGCGAACACCGTGCGCTCCAGATCGGCGACCTCGGCCTCGAAACCCTCCTGGGTGTGCAGGCTGATGCAGCGGTCGAAACCCCGCGACAGGATCGCGTAGGCCTGGCCCTCCTCGTCCCGGGGGAGGAGGGTCTGGATGCGCTTGGGCAGGAAAACCCGCCACTTGGCATCGAGGGCGTGGATCGACTCGCCGCTGAACACCGATGGGCCGTGGGGAGGAAGCGACCGTGGGGAGGTGCGAAACCACCCCCGGAATAGGGGTGGACGGGGGGGGGCTGCGCGCAGCGGGCGGGGCGGCCTGAACCCGGCGGGTGGGCGGCTCCCAGGGGCCTTGGGACCGGGCCGGCGGCGCCGGCGCCCGATCCGGGCGGAGGGTGGCGAGGAGCGCGGCCGCGCGTGCCACTTCCTGCCACTTTGCTGATGCTAGCTGCCACTCGGGTGCCCCTGGGTGCACATTCGGGCGATTCCCGAGCCCGGGAGGCGCACCGGGAGCGGGCACAGCGGCGGGAGCGGTGGCGGGGCCCATCGGGGATCGGGGGCCCGGGAGATGGACCCGGGAAGGGCACCGCGGGGGTCTGCGGGGCACCGGGTGGCAGGCCGGGGCGCCTTTGGAGCACCCCCGGCCCGCCCCCCTGGGACGTCGCCCCCCAGCCGTGGCACCCGGGACCGAGCCGGGTGCTTCCCCGTGGCGATTCGGACCGCGCCGGGCCTGCCGCGGTCAGCCGAGCTGGGCGGGGTCCACGGCGGACTCCGCGGCGGCGTCCGCAGCGACGTCCGCTTGGTCCGGCTCGGGCTCGGCGCCGGCCGGCTCGGGCTCGGCACCGGCCCCCTCGGCGGCGGACGGCTCGGCGGCGGACTCGCCGGGGGCAGCTTCCCCCTCCCCCAACTCGCCGGTCTCCAGCAGCCGCTCCAACTGCACGCGCAACACCTCGCGGCGCTCCGCGTCGAAGTCGAAGACACGCACGGCGAGCTCCTCCTTGCGGCGCGGCCGGCGCAGCACGAGTTCTTCGCCACCCGCCCCGCGCCGCACGGTGTTCAGCAGGAGCCGGCGCTTGCGCAGCAAAAGCAGCGCGATCAAGTAGCGCAGCTCCAGCAGCGCTTCCGCCGTGGAGTCCGCGGTCATCAGGAAGAGCTGTTCCAGCAGCCCCAAATCCACCGCCAGTCCGCGTTTCGCCGCCACCTGACGGCGGGCGCGCCACCAGGGCTGGTCCGGTCCGAGCGCGACATCCGGCCAGCAGCGCGCGCACACGTCGCGCCGGGCGATGGCGGCTTCTTCCACCACCAGGTGCGAAAAGTGCACCTCTCCTTCGGCGAAACCCGCTTCGCAGCGCAGGCAGGCGCCCGAACGGCGCCCCAGGGTCCAGGCGCTCACGGGCGCACCTCCACCGGCGCGCGGCCGAGTTGGAAGGCAGCGACCAGGCGCGCGCCCTCGCGCTGCCAAACCTCGTTCCAGGCCCGCGTTCCGCTGGCGCCCGACACCCCGGTCAGGCGTGTCAGCACGCCGTCGAGGGCCTGACGTTCGGCGCGCAGCTCCAGCGCCTCCTCGGTGCTCTCCGCCCCAGCCAAATCCCGGTCGATGCGCGCGAAGACGGCGATCATGGCCGGCACCGCGCGGGGATCGCCCACCTCGCCCAGGGCCCGGGCGGCTTCGGCGCGAACGGCCCGGTCCCGGTCCGCCAGGGCGCCTTCGAGGGCCCCGCGCAGGGCTTCGGCAGCCGGACCGAGTTCGCGGGCGCGCCGGCCCCGTTCCCCCAGGGAGCGAGCCGCTTGGGCGCGCACGATCCAGGCCCGGTCCTGGGTCAGCCGCTGCGCAAGCAGCGCGCGCAGCGCCCCCTCCTCGGCCCCTTCGGTCTCCAGCTCCCCCCCGAGTTCCACCGCCCGGCGCCGCACCTCGTCGCGCGAGTGTTCGAACAGCGGCAAAAGCGCCTCCGCTTGCCCCGGCCCGGCCAGGCGCAGGGTGTCCGCGCCCAGGAAAGCGAGCATCGTGTCCCGGGACGCGACCATTTCGACCAGCAGTGGGCGCGCCACCGGCCCCAGGCGGGCCAGTTCCCGCTGGGCGCGCTCGAAGGTGTCGCCGCGCCGCAGGGCCGTGTCCATGGCCCCGGCCTGGTAGGCGCGCACCATTTCGAGGGCCAGGTTGTCCGCCAGGAACCGCGCGGCGGCCGGATCCTCCAGGGCCTCGGCCCGGGCCTGTTCCCAGTCGCCGCCGCCCCGGCCGTAGGCGGCCAAAAGCTCCCGGCGCTCCGGGGGCAACTGGGACACGGGTGTCAGGCTCGAACGCGCGGTCGACTCACGGCCGCCGGCGCAGCCCGAACCCAGGAGGAGCCCGCCGAAGGGCAGGACGGCGAGCCACAGGGCGCCGAATGACGCCGCGCGCGCGGCGCGGCGGTGGGCGGGGCGGGTCATGCGCGCCCAGCTTACCCGCGCGCGCGGGCGCCGCCGCGGAGCTCCTCCAAGCAGGCGCGGTAGAGCTCCTCGATCCGATCCGCGATCTCGTCCAAGCCCGGCACCTGGGGCCTGGCCCGCCCGAGGCGCGCGAGCAGCTCCCGGTCCCCGTCGAGGCGCGCCAGGGCCTCCGCCAGGCCGCCGGCGTCCCCCGGCGCGAAGTGCAGCCCGTCGACGCCGTCGCGCACGGCCTCGGCCATGCCCCCGTGGCCAGCGACCACCGGCGGCACGCCGCTGCGGAAGGCCTCCTGGATGGTGATCGGCATGTTTTCGAACCACACGCTCGGCACCACCGCCAGGTCGATGCCAGCGAAAACGCGGTCCACCTCGCGCGGATCGAAGCGACCGTGGAAGTGGGCCGGCAGCCCCTCCACCTCGGCGCGCAGTTCGGCCACGTAGTCCGGGAACCACTCCAGCACCCCGTGCACGTGCAGTTCCGGCACGGGAGCCCCCGCCGGGCGCGGGCGCGCGCACAGCTCGCGGTAGGCGCGCGCCAAAAGGTGCACCCCCTTGGCCGGGTAGAGCCCGCCCAGGTAGCCGATGCGCAGGGGTCCGCTGCGCGGCGGGCGCGGTTCGGCCACCGGTCCGGGGTAGCCGGCTTTCATGACCACCACCTGTTCGGGCAGCAGCGCGCGTGCGGCGATCAGGCGATCGGCGAGGAAACGCGAGGGGCAAATCACACGCTGGGCGAATCCGAGGCCCACCCGGTATTGGTAGCGGCGCAGTTCGGCCGCCACCGCCAGCGCGGTCGCCCTGTCCAAGGGCCGTTTGCCCCAGCGCGCCGGATCCACCGGGTGGTGTGCCAAACAATCCGCGCAGCCGCGTGCCGCCGCCGCAGCGCTTCCCGCCGCACTGCTTCCCGCGGCGCCTTCGCCCGCGCAGATCTCCCCCGCGCGGGTCAGCAGCGTGCCCGCCTGGCAAAGGGCCGCGTAGTCGTGGGCCGTGTGCACCACCGCCGCGCCGCTCCGCCGCGCCAAGGGCAACGCGCCGGGGCCGAAAAACGCGAGGTGTTGGAAGTGCACCACGTCGGGCTCGATTTCCGCGAGCACCCGAGCAAGCGCCGCTTCGGCCGCCGGATGTTCGAAGGATTCGCGCACGTCCGCGTACTCGCGCTGGTGCACCAGCTCCAGGGTGCGCACGCCGTCCAGATCGCCTTTGCGCAAGTCGCCCTCGGGCCGCGACAGGTCGCGTTCGGTGAAGAGCGCCGTCACCTGGTGCCCGCGCGCGGCCAGGGTGCGCGCGATCTGGTGCGCGTGCAGCTCCGTCCCGCCGATGTGCTCGGGCAGGTAGTCGTGCACGACCACGAGCACCTTCAACGGGATTCTCCTTCGCCACTCCGGTTCTCGGGCGCGGGCGTCGGCGCCGGCTCGAAGCCCAGCTCCCACCCGCTGGTGGACGAAAGCGCGCGGTCCCAGTTTTCCTCGGCGGCGCTTTCCATGCGCGCGGCGAACCAGGGTTCGGGCGGCACCTGGGGTGCTCCCGCCGAAACCGCGTCGGCGTAGGCGGCGAGGGTCGCCTCCACGTGCTCCTCGAGGCTCGGCAGCCCCTCGCCCGCGGCCGGCAACGCGTCGGCCAAACTGCGCTCGAGCCCGGGCCGATCCAAGAACTCGACGATCCGGGCGGCCAGGTCGCGCCCATCGCCGGAACGGTACATGCGCGCATAAGGCGCGGTTTCCAGCCGTTCCAGCAAAGCGCCGGCCGCCGGCACGAGCGCGGGCAAACCGAGCGCGATGGCCTCGTCGAGCACCAGGCCCCAGGACTCATGGGCGCGTGTTCCGCTGACCATCAGGTGCGCCGCCGCGATCGGATGCGCGGCCAAATCCTCCGGCCGATAGGGCCCGTGGAAACGCACTTGGATGCCGTTCGGCAGCTCCGCCGCGCGCCGGCGCAAAAGCTCGCCATGCTGCGGGTCCACCTCGCCCCCGGCGATTTCGAGCCGCACCCTAGCACCCGCCGGCAGTGCGGCCAGGGCTTCGAGCACCAGGTCGTAACCCTTGAGCGGAGCCAGGTGCCCCCAGGCCGCGAGCACGAGAGGTTCCCCCGGCGCACGCGGCGCGAGCGGCGCACGGCGCGCGAGCTCCAAATCCCGCGCCGGAGGCACCACACACGGTGTCAGCCAACCGGCGGTTCGCCCCAGGAAACGCTCGATCGCGCGGCCGTGGGCCAAACTCGGCACGAGCACGGCCCGCGCCAGGCTCAACTCGCGGGTCGTATCTGCAACACGCTCCGCGAGCATCAAACGGGCCTGGTCCGCGGGCACGAAGGGCGTGCGCGGGGGCACGTTTTGCGCGCAGGCCAAACAGGGATTCGGACCCAAGGGCGCGTCGCAGAAAGCGCGTGTGTCGGGCCGCACGCGGAACGCGATCAAACAGGTGGTCCACAGGTCGTGCAGGCTGACCACCGCCGGCACCCCGCGCCGCGCGGCGGCGGCGACCAGGTCGCGGCTGAGCCGAATCCAGTGGTGCACGTGCACGACGTCCGGGCGGAACTCCTCCAGCACTTCGCCGAACAGGCGCCGCGCGTGGGCGCTCTTCGACTTCTGCCAGTGATCGAAGTAAAGATCGCCGCGGTGCACACGCCAGACCGGGAAGCTGGGGCCTCCGGGGCAGGAGTCCTGCGAACGACTCAAGCGCGGCCCACCCGCGCCGTCCAGGGAACCTGCCACCACACCCACATCGTGCCCGCGCGCCGCCAGGGCCCGGGCCAGGGCCGCCAGGGCGTTTTCCGTGCCGCCCAGGAGCTCGGGCGGATACCCGTGGGCCGCAAGCAAAATCCTCACGCCGGCCTCCCGCGCCGCTCCAGGGCGCCGCGGTAGAGGCCTTCCAGTTCCTCCGCGTCCTCCTCCACCTCGCGCACGCTCGTGCCCTCCGGGAAGAGGCGCTTTAAGCGCTCGGGCTCCGAGAGCAGCTCGCCCAAAACCCGAGCCAGATCCGCGTCGTCCCCCACCCGGAAGTGGAAGCCGGTGCGGCCGTGTTCGACCAGCTCGGCCATGCCGCCCAAGTCGGACACCAAGAGCGGCGTGCGCGTCGCGAGTGCTTCCAAGATGATCAGCGGCGAGTTTTCGTACCACACGCTGGGCATGACGAGCAGATCCGTGCGCGCCAAGGCGTCGGGCACTTCCTCCCGGGCCAGGGGGCCGGCCAAGCGCGCGCCGGCCTGTTCAGCCAACTCGCGCACCCGCCGCAGGTAGTCCGGATTGTGCTGAGTCGGCCCCCAAACGGTCAGGTCCACGCGGGCGCGCACCTCGGCCGGCAGGCGACGCCAGGCGCGCAAGAGCACGTGCACACCCTTGTGGGGCACCACTGTTCCGATGAAACCCACACGCAGCCGCTCGGAGGGCACGGAGCGGAAGTCCTGGAAGCGCTCCAGGTCGATGCCCGTGCGCATGTAGAGGATCTGCTCGGCCGGAATGCCCCAGGTCACGAAACTCTGGCGCAGGAACTGGCTGGGCGCGATGAAACGATCGACCACGGGCAGGATGCGCCGGCGCAGGGCCGCGTCGCGGCGTTTGGCCGCGGCGGCCATGGTCTGCTCCAGCTCGCTCAACACCTGGGGCGCCGGCGGGGTTTCGCCGTTGTTCTCGCCGGTCGTGGCAGCCAACTGTTTGGCCGCGCCGCCTCCCAGCAGGGATTGCACCCGCGCCGCCACGCCGCGCACCACCGGGCCCAAGTCCAAGCCGATGGCGGAACGCACGTCGCAAACCACCTTGGCGACGCGGCGCTCGAGACGGGTCTGTTTGTACTTGAAGCGCGCCAGGCAGGTGCCGCAGCGTTCGAACTCGATCGTGTGGCAGATCGAACGGTCCGCGTGCACCCGCTGCCCGAAGCGCGGGCACTGCAGCCAATAGTCGTGCAGCGTGTAGAAAACCGGCAGTCCGCGCCGCGCCACCTCCTCCAGGCAGCCCACCGACAGGTACATGAGGTGCATGAAGTGCACCACGTCCGGCTTCAGATCGTCGAGAAACAGCCCGAAGGAGCGCGCGGCGGGCGAAAAGTCCCAGGTCTCGTCGAAATCGTTGTAGAAGAGGTTGTTGGTCAACTCGTGCACCGGCAACCCGCCGTACTCGCGCAGGGCCACGGAAGCGTTCGGCAGCGAGATATCCTTCTCCGTGGTGAACACGTGCACGTCGTGGCCGCGCCGCTGCAGGCGCTTGCCGAGCTGGTAGGTGTAGATCTCCGTGCCCGCCGGGTGGGCGGGCAAGAAGTCGTGGCTGACCAGGAGGATGCGCATGTCTTCGCGGGGAGGATGGGGTGCCTCAGGGCACCAGGGGACGCACCACTCGCCACCAGGCGGCGAGCAGTGCGGAGAGCCAGGAGGCGACCCGCCGCGCGGCGGGCCGCGCGACCAGTTGGGGCGAGAGGGTCAAGGGCCCCCCCACCAGGAGATCGCGATCGCGCACCCGGCGCGAGCCCTGGATGCGGCGCCGTTGGCGCAGGGCCCCGGGCAAGCGGCGCAGGAACGCCGCTTTGCCCCGCAGGTGCCCCCACAGGTGCCCGCGCGCGGCGGCAAATGCGGTCCAGACGACTTCGTACAGCAACAGGCCGGGCAGGGAGAGCAGCAACGTGCCCAGGGAGTGGTTTTTCGCGAGCAGCAGCCAACGGTTGCGACTGTGGAAATACGCCCGGCGGGCCGGGTAGTCGCTCATCCGAAAGCTGATCCCCGGGGTACCGCCGCGGTGCAGGCAGAGCGCGTCTTCGACCGAAAGCAGGCGCTGGCCGGCGATGCGCAGCCGCAGGGAGAGGTCGTAGTCCTCGAACAGGATGAAAAACTCTTCGTCGTAGCCCCCGAGGCCCAAGACCACATCCCGATCGAGCAGGCCGCAAATGCTGATGAATCCGTCCGCGGGCACGACTCCGCGGCCCTCCGCTTCGGCCAGGGGCCGAAAGAAGTTGCGCAGGCTCAAAAGCCCCACATAGTGGAAGTGCGCGCCGTCGTAGTGCACACGGTCGGGTTCGTGGGCCACCAAACTGCGCGGCTGGGCCAGGATCGCGGTCGGATCGTTCTCCAGGGCGGCGCGCAGCTTGTCCAGGCAATCGGGCTCCAGCTCGGCGTCGTTGTCGACCGCCAGCACCCAGCGATTCTTGGCCGCGCGCATGCCTGCGTTGCGCGCCGTGCCCGGGCCGCCGTTTTTGGCGAGGGCCAGCACCGTGACCCCGGGGTAGTCCCGGGCGAGCACTTCGCGGCTGCGATCGGTGGAGCCGTTGTCCACCACCAACACCTCGTCGAGGGTGTCGCCCAGGGCGAGCAGCGCATCGAGGCAGGTGGGCAGGTAGTTCTCCCCGTTGTAGTTGCAGACCACGGCGCTGATCGGGCCGATGCGCGCGGCCGATCCCGCGGCCGGTTCGGTCGCGGCGGAGGTCGAGGGTGCCTGGGGATCCACCAGGAGGGGCGTGATGGCTGCGCGGAACTTCAGGAGAGCGGCAACTCGAAGTCCGGCGCGCGCACCGGCTCCCGCCGCTTGAGGCAATAGGGCACGTTGTAGACCACGCTGGCGGCCGCCTTGCAGAGCACCCACCAGGCGCCCGGGGTCTCGCGCAGGGAGCGCCCGATCCCGATCGTGCCCACCGCGACCGCCACGGTGCCGTCGGCTTCCTTGTCCTTGGGCCGCAAGAGCACCTTCGCGACCACCAGGAAGGGCAGGCGCAAAAGGTCCTTGGCGGGCGCGTACTTGAGCATGCCCAGCCAGGCGTTGCGCGCGTGGTAGTAGAGGCTGCGCTTGCCCATCTTGATGCCGAAGGGCGTGCGGTGGAACGTCTCCACCTCGGGGTACTGCAGCACCCGATAACCCAGGTTCAAGAGCCGGCAGGTCAGGTCCCGTTCGTTGCCGTAGATGAACAGGCGTTCGTCGTAGTAGCCGGCTTCGGCCAGGGCGTGGGTGCGCGCCAGGCTGCTGCACCCCCGGAACGTGCTCATGTAGCGCTCGGTGTTCACCTCCGGGCTCAGGCGGTAACTCTCCGGCATGCCCGGTTCGACCACCTTGGTCGAAACGATCGCGGTGCTCTCGGGCTCGCGCATCAATCGCCGGGTGGTTTTTTCGAGCCAGTCTGGCGGCAGCACCACGTCGTCGTCCAAAATCGCGAGCAGCGGCGTGCGCACGCTGGCGAAACCGATGTTGAAGGTCTCGCAGGCCCCGTAGCGGGCGTGGGGCATGACGATCAAACGCACGGTGGGAAAACGCTCGCTGATGCGCTTCACCGTGTCGTCGCTGCTGGCGTTGTCGACCACGACCACCTCGGCGAAGGGCAAACTCTGGGCGTAGACCGCCTCCAGGTTGGCGAGCACGTCCTCGCACTTGTTCCAGGTGGAGATCACCGCGGTGGTTTGGGGCAGCGCCGTTTCGGGCGAAGTCGTCGCCGACGGGGCCGGGGACACACGTTCGGCGCGGCCGAGGCCGTTCCCGTTCCCGTTCCCGTTCCCGTTCCCGTGCCCAAGCCCGTGATCCGGCCCGGCGACCTCATCCAACAGCGCCGCCACCGCGGCCTCGTAGGCGGCCAACCGATCGCTCCAAAGGTCCGCAAAACCCTCGATGCGCTCCACGGCCGGATCCGCCACGTTGACCGTGCGCGCCCGGTCGATGGCCGCGCCCTTGCCGAGCAGGTCGTGATAACGCAGTTGGCTCTCGAAACACTCGATCGCGCGGCGCTTGAGCTCCCACACCGCCGTGGTGTCGAAAAGCGCGCCGGCGGTGACTTGGGCGTTGATGCCGTAGAGCAACACACGGCGCCGGGGGCCGGCGCAAAGGGCCCCGAGCAAGGCGCGGCTGGCGGCGCGGTGGTCCGGGTGCATTTCCTGGGGCGAAGGGCCGTAGACCAACTCCGGCGCGAAGTCCTCCAGTTCGGCCGTCAGCCGCTGCACCAGGTCGGGGACCTCGCTCAAACCGCCGTCGGGCAGGCCGAGGAAACGCGGCTCCCCCAGCCCGAGCACATTCGCCGCCGCACGGGATTCCTCCCGGCGCACCCGGGCCAGGTCGCGCTCGTGCCCGTCCGGGTCCCCGGCCGCCCCGTCGGTCAGGATCACCACCCGCACCTCGTCCCCGCGGGCCGCATGCAGGGCCAACATGCCCCCGCAACCGAAGATCTCGTCGTCGGCGTGGGGAGCGAACACCAGCACCCGCCGCGGTAGGTCCGCGGGCGAGAGCAACGGGGGAAAAAGGGCCTTCACGGGGGGAGGGGCAGGGCGGGGGACGGGGAATCCTACCGGGCGCGTGAGGCCAAAGCGGCGTAGAGCGCCTCCAGCCGCTCCGCGGTGCGTCCGGGACCGGAGAGATCCGCGGCCCGCCCGGCGGCCAAACGCGCCAGTGAAGCGCGGTCGGCGGCCAGCTCCAGGAGGGCCGCCCGCCAGGCTCGGGGGTCTCCGGCGGGCAAAACCCGGCCTCGGCCCCCGATGCGCTCAGGCAACGCACCCCGGTCGGAAACCAGCACGGGCAGGCCCAGGGCCAGGGCTTCGTCGACCACCAACCCGTAACTTTCCGCGGCCAACGAGGGAAAAGCCGCCAGGTCGGCCCCCTCGGCCAGGGCCGGCCAGTCCCCTTGGGAGAAGGGCCCGAACCAGCGCAGGGCGAGCCCGCCGGCCGCGGCCCGCAGGGTGTCGTCGTAGCCGGGCTCGACCTCCCGGCCGGCGAGGATCAGCTCCACCGACCCGGGCGGGGCGGCGGCCAGGGCCTCCACCAGGACGTGGGTGCCCTTGGCGCGGGTGCGGTGACCCGCGTGCAGCACCCGCAGGGGCTCGCCCGGGGACCGGGGCGGCCGGGCGGGCCCGGCGGGTGGCTCGAAGAGCAGGCCGTGGGGCAAAACCTCGGGCGCCGCGGCCGCTCCGGCGAAGGCGGCCACCATGCGCCGGTGGGCCTCGCTCGGCACCAGCACCCGGGCCGCCGCGGCCAGCTCCCGCCGGGCCGCCTCCAGCCGCGCGCCCAAACCCGCAGCCAAAACCTCGGGCCCGATCCCGGGCGCGTCCGGCGCCACGCAGGCCACACACTCGCCCACGGCGCCCCGGGCCAGATCCTCGGGTTCCGGGCAGCTCCCCCCGTCCGGTCGCCAGCGGAAAAAACGCGGGCACGTGGCGAAGTGGTCGTGCCAAGTCCAGACCACCGGCGCGCCGCGCGCGAGCCGCCGCACCGGATCCCCCACCAGGGTCGCCGCGTGGTGCAGGTGCACCAGGTCCGCGCCCTCGGCTTCGGCTTGCAAAAGCGCGCCGATGCGCGGGCGATCCAGGGTCAGGTCGAAGTGCTCCTCGGGCCGTCGCGGCAGGAACACCACCTCCAGGGGGCCGACCCGCGCCTCGATGCGCTCCCTGCCGTCCCAGGCCGCATCCGTGCCGGCCACCACACGCACCCGATGACCGCGGGCCGCCAGGGCTTCGGCGTGGGCGCGGGCCACCCGTTCGGTGCCGCCCTCGAAGTCCGGCGCGAAGTGCCCGCAGACGTAGAGCAGTTCCACGGCCTAAGCCCCCGCCAGGAGTTCCCTATCGGGCCCCTCGGGCGGACCCAGGGGCGCGAAGGCCTCCCCGTGGGTGGCGCCCTTGGGCAGGTAGAGGCTGCGGTGGGCGTTGAGCCCGAGAATCATCGCGATGAGGTCCGTGTGCGCCAGTTGCGAGCGATGCTCGCCCAGCGCGCGTTCTTTCAAGGCGACGACTGGGCTGATGTCCACCACCCGCTGGGGTTCGAGGGCGCTCCAAACCTCGTAGCCCAAGGCCGATCCGCGAAAGTCCGCGAGCACCACGGCCAACCGCGCGGCGCGGGCGAGCACGTGGTGGTCCAGGTGGTGTTCGCCGACCCAGGGCGCGTAGAGCGTCGCCGGTGCGCTCGCGCGGATCAGTTCCGCCAAACGCCGGGCGGCGGCGAGCAGCTCCGCGGGCGCGGGCAGGTGCCCTTCCGGCGCGCCGAGAAAGAGGTAGTCCTCCAGGCCCAAGTGGCGTCCGCCGGCCAGGCACTCCCTGCGCCGCGCGGCCACGAGCTCCGCGCCCGAACCCGCCGGCGCCCCGGGCGCTTCCCCGGCCGCGCCGTCGAAACAAATCGCCACCCGCACCGGATCCCCTTGGCCGCGGTGCAGGGCCAAGGTCCCGCCGGGGCCGAGCAGGTCATCGTCCGGGTGCGGCGCCAGGACCAGCACCGGTCCCGGCGGCGGCGCGCTGAGCGCCTCGGGCAATCCGTGGCGACCGGCGTTCATCGCCCGCTCGGGATGCCTTCGATCCCGCTTCCGGGTTGCGGCACTTCGGACGCGCCGTCGCCCGGATCCGCGAGCGGGTGGTGCCGCCCCGGCGTGGTTTTGACGAAGGTCCAGGCCCCGAGCAACTCGCCGCTTTGCCGATCGAGCGCGCGCAGGTAGTAGCCGCCCTCGAAAAACCACTCCCACACGCTCGCCGGCATGGTCCAGCCGTCGCCGCTGCCGATCACGCCGGCGGCGAGCATCCAGTTGGGCATCAGGGCGAACTCCACCACGTAGTCGCGCCGGCCCTGCCAGCCGATGCGCGGCGGTTCGCTGACCGGACCGAAGTCGTGCATCGTGTGCAGGTGCACGGCTCCCGCGGCGCCCCAGCGGTCCGCGAAGGAGCGGATCCAGTCCGCGTAGCGCCGCCCCAGGGAACCGTAGTACTTGTCGTAGTAGGCGCTCTCGGCGATGCGCTGGCGGCGGCGAGGTTCACCGTCGAAGTGCGCGCCCACACCGGCGGAGCGGGACCAGTGGTGCAAAATCTCCGCGCCGCCGTGGTGCACCACGCGCAGGCCCAGGGCCTTGACCCGCCGGAACAGATCCGTGTCCTCGAAGTAGAGCGGAAAACGCTCATCCATCAGGGTGCCCAGGCGCGCGATCACATCGCGGCGCAGGAAAACACAACACCCCGAAAGCATCTCTGCATCGAGCAACCCCGGTGTGGTCCACCATTCGAGGGCCTCGCGCTGCCGGCGGCGGATGTAAAAGCGCAGGGCCCAACGGTTGCGCAGGGCCAAGGCGGAAAGTGTGTGCTCCCAAAGGGTCGGCAAGGGGTTGCGCGGCAAGAGCAGCACACGTTCCTGGTCGATGTAGGCGCGCGGATCGACCGCGCCCACGTCGGGAAGCGCCAGCGCGTCGAGCAGGGCGGCCACCGAACCGGGCAGGAAATAGAGATCGGGGTTGAGGATCGCGACCGCATCCCCGGGCTCGCCGCGGCTGTGGGCCAGGGCCAGGTTCATGCCGCCCGCATAACCCAGGTTCTCCGCGCTGCGCACGACGCACAGGCCCGAAGCCTCCAGCCGCGCCAGGGATTCGCTCTGATCCCAGGGCGAGTTGTTGTCGACGACCACCACCTCCAGGTCCTCCGGGGAGCGGCCCTCGCGCAGCCACTCGGCCCGCAGGGAAGCCACGCAGCGTTCGGCGAAGACCCCGGTGTTGTAGTTGACCACCAGGGCCGAAAGGCGCCGGGGCGCCCGGGCCGAAGGCGCGGCGCTCACGACGGAGCCGCCCCTTGGGTCTGTTGGCGCTGGACCGCGGGCAACTTGGCATCCAACTCCCAATCGTGGGCCACCCGCACCAGCCCGACCTCCTTGGTGCGATTGCGGATGATCACGTTCTCGGGCAGCAAAAACTCGTGGTAGCGGTGCACACCGCCTTCGTCGAAGAGCACCACCGGCATCAGGTACTGCCCGGCCAGAAGCGGCATGTTGGGCAGGCGCAGCACCGTGCTGCCCGAGGACCCGCTCAGGCGCAGCCCATCCAGGTGTGTGCCGAAACCGCAGGTGGTCAAGGCGTCCTGGCGCATGAAAGCCGTCGCCAGGTGGATCGGAGTGCGGTCCGGGTGGGGGTTTTCCCACCACACGCGCAGCTCCAGGCTGTCGCCGGACTCGAACTGGTAACACTCCTCGTCCGTGCCCATGCGGTAGAGCCGCGCGTCGCGCACGAAGGGCAACTCGCGCGGCAGCCCGTCCAGGGGTTCTTCCTGGGCCGGCAGCATGCTCCTCAGCACCTCTTGGCGGTCGTCGATGTGGGCGCGCTGGAAAGCCGTGTATTCGTTGGTCACGAAGACCGAATCGCCCTGGGCCGCGGCCAAACCGTCGCGGATCCAGATCGCCTCGTCGCAAAGCTGGCGGATGTCGTAGAGGCTGTGGCTGCAAAAGACGATCGTCTTGTTGCGGCGTTTGAACTCGTAGATGCGGTCGATGCACTTCTTCTGGAAGTACATGTCCCCCACCGCGAAGACCTCGTCGATGATCAGCACGTCCGGGTCGACGATGATCGCGATCGCAAAACCGAGCCTCAGCCCCATGCCGGAGGAGTAGGTCCGCACGGGCTCGTCGATGTAGGAGCCGAGCTCGGCAAACTCAACGATTTCGTCCGTGCGCGCCGCCATCTCACGGCGGCTGAAGCCCATCATGACGCCGTTCATCATGATGTTGGCCCGCCCGGTGAAGTCCAGGTGGAAACCGGCCCCCAGCTCGAGCAGGCTGGCCACGCGCTTGAGGATGCGCATGCGGCCCTCGCTCGGCGCGGAGATGCCGGAGAGCACCTTGAGCAGGGTCGACTTGCCCGCCCCGTTGGCTCCGCAGAGCCCCAGGCTGGAGCCGCGCTTGAGCTTGAAGTTCATGTCCTTCAGCGCCCAGTACTCATGGTGCCCGCGCAGGTGCCCCAGGGAGAGCGCCTCCAGCACCCGTTTGAAGGGGGTGCCGTACATGCGGTAGGCCTTGCCCAGGCCCTCGACTTCGATCGCGTAGCGGTTGTCGTGTGTCACGTCAGACCTCGTCCGCGAACCGGCGTTGGGACTTCAGGAAGAACAGGTAGCCGACCACCCAGGTGCCCACCGCCCAGAGCGTGAAGCGTCCCAGGGATTGCAAGAACTCCGGCTGCTCCGCGAAAGCGACCGCCGGCAACTCGCACATCAGGATCACGCGCCAGGCGTGCAGCAGATCGAAGATCGGGTTGGCCGAAAGCACGTCGAAGTACTGGGCGATGCCGGGCATGACCTCGGGGCTGGGCACCCAGAAAACGGGGCTCAGGAACATCCAGGTGACCACCAGGATCGAGAGCATCTGCAGGGTGTCGCGCAGGAACACCTGCATGGTCGCCAGGATCAGGCCCACGCCGTAGGTGAAGATCAACTGCACCAGCATCAACACCGGCACCCACACAAGCTCCAGGCCGGGCGCCTTGGGCCACAGCGGCATGGAGACCCAGCCCAAGACCGCGGCGAGCTGGGACGCCCACAGCACCACCACGAAAGCCGCCACCCCGAAGGCCATGGTCACCTGCCCGACCACGGCCACGTTGAAGGGCAGCAGCTCCGTGGGAAAGGCCAGTTTTTTGATCAAGTTGCCGTTTTCGACGATCACCGCGCAACCGCGGTTGATGCCCTCCGCGAAGCCGGTCCAGATCAACACACCCACGAACATGAAGATGCCGATGGCGGCCTTCTCGCCGTCGTTCAGATCCGGAATCTTCAATTCCAAGAGCTGCGCGAAGATGAAGTAGTAAACCGCGAACATGAAGAGCGGGTAGCTCAGCGGCCAAAACCAGCCGAGCAGAGTGCCCTGGAAACGCGCGCGCAGCTCGCGCAGCACACTCGACAGGATCAGGTCGCGGTGGTGCCAGGCCTTGGCGGGAAACCGTGGGACAGCCGCCAACAGGCTGCCGAAGGACGGCGGCTGTGAGCCGACCCAGCGGAAGTCGTCGTCCGTGACCTCGGCCTGGGGGGCTTGGCTCGGTGAGGGGGAAAACATAGGGGGGGGCAGGCCGATCAGAGGGGGCAGACGGACCCGAGAGACGGACTCGTGGAAGGGATCGTGCGGGGCGAGGCGGGGCCTGAAGGGGGGCTGTCGGGAAACGTGCGTGGGGGGGCCGAAAATCGCGCCCTCGGCCCACCTGGGGGGCCGAAGGGCCAAGCCGGTATCGCCTGGGCGTTCGGATCAGCGCACCGGGCCCGCGCCCGCGTCGCGCCCCCGGCCCATGCCGAGGGGCTGCGCCAGCGCCGACCGCAGGTGCTGCAACAGGATACGCGCTTCCGTGTCGTCGTCCGGCCGCCACTCCCACTCGGCGTACCCCGCGTCCAGGGGCCGCACGATGTCCATGTTCACCTGGCGCTGGACACGCACCTCCACGTCCCAACGGCCGGGCTCCGTGGGCACGTAGCGGATTTCGGCCCGGTGGCGCTGCCCCTGTCCGCGGAACGGGGCGAGGGAGACCCGCCAGCCCGAAACGGCCGTCAGGGCGACGGGGTCGAGGCCTCCCCCCACCGGATAACCCAGCCGATCGAAGGCGTTGCGTGTCATCAGCCAGAGCACGTTTTCGCTGGAGGCCTCCACCTGGGAGCTCTGCCAGGAAGCCGGCGGCGGTTTGCCCGGGCCCTTGCAGGCCAGGGGCAAGAGCCCAAAGGCGAAAACGCACAGGGCGACGAGCAGGGCCGCGGCCGGCCGCGAAACGCGGGCGCTCACGACTCGGACTCCCCGCCGCCGTCGCGGTCGCGCAGCACGATGCGCAGGGGCACTTCCTTGATGGGCAACTCGGCTCGCAACCGGTTTTCCAGGTAGCGCAGGTAGTCCTTGCCGATCAGCGATTTGTCGTTCACGAAGAGCACGAAGGTCGGAGGGGTTCGCTCGGCTTGGGTGGCGTATTGGATGCGCACCCGGTGGCCCCGGGAACTCGGCCCGCGGGCTTCCAGGGCGCGCTCCAGCACGCGGTTGAGCTCGCCGGTGCCCACCCGCAGTTGAGCTTGGCGGTGCAGGTCGCGGGCCACGGCCAGGGTGCGGTCCACATTCCAGCCGGTGGCCGCCGAAAGCGCCACCAGGGGCGCGAAGGCGAGCCCGGGCAACTCCTTGGCCAGGTAATCGGCCAGGGCTTCCAGGGTCATGCGCTCGCGGTAGAGGTCCCACTTGTTCGCGCCCAGAAGAATCGGCTTGTGGTGGTCGACGGCATAGCGCGCCAGCCGCTTTTCCAGGCCGCTGATCGGCTCGCCGGCGTCGAACAGCAGGATCACCACGTCCGCGCGGCGCACGGCCCGGTGGGAGCGCGCGTCCGAGAAGAACTCGATCGCGTCCTCGAACTTGCTTTTCTTGCGCACACCCGCGGTATCGATCACCACCAGGGTTTCGCCATCGCGTTCGAAGACCACGTCGACGGCATCGCGGGTCGTGCCCGGGATTTCGGAGACGATCATGCGCTCCTCCCGGGCCAGGGCGTTGACCAGCGTCGACTTGCCGGCGTTGCGCCGCCCGACCACCGCCAAGCGCAGGCTCGGCTCGGGATTCTCCAGCTCCGTCGCACCGGGCGGCAACTTTTCGATCAGCAGCTCCACCAGATCCCCGACACCATCGCCGTTCTGGGCGCTGATCGCGATCGGTTCGTCCCCCAGGCCCAAGCGCCGGAACTGCTGCACATCCCAGAGCAATCGTTCGCCCTCGGCCTTGTTGGCGATCAGCACCACGGGTTTTTCGAAGCCGCGCAGCCGCCGGGCCACTTCCTCGTCGAGGGGCGTCACACCACTGCGCACGTCCACCAGGAAAAGCACCAGGTCCGCGGCCAAAAGCGCCGCGCGCACCTGCTCCTCCACGTGGGGCCCCAGGTCGTGGCGGTCGACGATGCCGATGCCGCCCGTGTCGATCAGTTCGACCGGCACACGGGCGTGGTCGCCGCGCAATTCCGCGCGCACGCCGATGCGATCGCGGGTGACCCCCTCGGTGGGTTCCACGATGGACACGCGGCTGCCGCACAGGCGGTTCAGGAGCGTCGATTTGCCCACGTTGGGGCGGCCGACGAGGGCGATGCGGGGCAGTCGGGGGGAACTCATGGGGAGCGGCGCCGGCCGGGGACGCGGACTGCGGCGTGGGCCGCGGGGCGGCCCCGGGCCGAAGAGGGTACTCGCGCGCGGGCCCGGGCCCTCACGGCAGCCCGAGCAGCCGGTGGACCTGGGGCAGGCAGCGCACCTGGAGCCCGAGCCCCAGGGCGTGCTCCACGAGCGTGTCGACGGCCCCGGGGTCAGGCGCCGCGGCCCGCGGCATGGGGCTCGCCGGCTGCACAAAAACCACCAGGTCCGGCGCCAGTTCGCGCACCTCCCCAAGGGCCCCGATCGCCTCCCGCCCGTCCGTGGCGGCGGTCACCACCAGCTTCGCGCAGGCGCTCCTGCCCGGCAGCCGGTGGTGTTCGGCGGCCAGGGACAAGCAGGCGCGGCGGGCCTCGGCCCAGCTCCGCCCATCCGTGGGGGCGGCATCGAGCGCGCCGCCGCCGGGCGCGGCACCGAAGGCGGCCGAGGGCAGCTCCACCGGCGCCTCCAAGTCCCCCGCCAGCTTGAGGTCCAGGGAAAGGTGTCGAACCCGCGGCAAAACCCGCGAAAGCGCCCGCGGATGGCCACCCGCGGTCTCCAGGTGCAAGGCGCGGGGAGCGAGGGCTTCGGCCAGCTCGCAGGCGAACTCAGGCCAAGCCAAGGGCTCTCCACCGGTCAGGGAAACGGCGCGCGGACCGCCCGCACCCTCCACCGCGGTCACACGCTCGAGCACCTCGCTGACCCGCAGGGTCTCGGCGGCGTGTTTGCCCGTCGCCCGCACGACCCAGGAGTGGGGCGTGTCGCAATAACGACAGCGCAGGGGGCATCCTGCCAGGCGAACGAAAACCTGGGGCTGCCCCACGAAGAGGCCTTCGCCCTGCAAGGAGGCGAACACCTCGAGCACCGGCGCGGCGCCCGTGCGGTCGGAGGCAGACACCGCGCGTGGAGGACCGGAGCGGTCGGCCGGAAGGCCGTCGGACGGCGGGCCGCAGGGCGCATGCGCGCCGCCGCGACCCGGGCCGAATCAGCCCTTCTTGCCCTTGGCGCCCTTCGCGGCCTTGGTTTCCTTCGCTTCCTTGGCGAGTTCCTTGGCGCGCTTGCCGGAAACCACCTTGAAGCGCGTGCGCATCTTCGGCAAGCCGAAGGCGGAGCCCGACTCGGCGTCGAGCTTCTCGTTGGAAAGCATCTTCTGCACGCGCTCGAAGCGGGTCAGAACGCTGCGCTCGCCCTTGAGGGTGTCGATGCCGCGCAGGCTGCGGTGGATGGTCATGGCTGGAGGGAGGCTGGAAGGAGACCGCCGCTGCGCGGCCTCTCGGGGCCCGCGGAGCGGAATTCGGGGCCGAGAGGTTAGCAGCCCGGGGGGCCCTGCGCCACAGGCGGGGGGCGCGCTTCGCCGCTGCGGTTCGCGCGCCCGCCGCCGCTAGCGGCTGACGAAGGAATCGATCGTCATCACCAGGGCCGAATCGAACTCGCCGGCGCGGCCGCGGGGTCCGCGCATGGCGCGGATTTGGGCCAGGAGCGGTTCCAGGGCATCCCGGGTGGGCGCCGCCCCGGCGAGCACCAGGGTGTGGTTGCCGCGCACCACCGGCTCGGCGGCCGGCACCCCGCTTTGGCGCAGGTGGGCCACCAGGTCATCGGCCAGACGCCGTTGGGCCGGGGTGTTGTTGTAGGTCACCACCTGGACCGTGAAGCGGTTGGCCGGGTCCAAGAGCGCCCGATCGGCCGGACTGGCCGGCGCCTGGGGCGAAGCGCTCGGCGCGGCCGGTTCATTCGCCCTGGGGGCGGACCCGGCAGGCGCCTGGGTCGCGGCGGTGCCAGGGGCTTCTCCGCCCGCCCCGGCCTCGACGACCGCGGAACCGGAGCCGCTCCAGCGGCCGAACAGGAACCCGAGGGCGAAAACCACCACCAGGGCGATCAGCGCCGATCGGTTCAGGGAATCGAGTCCCAAGGGGAGCGGCGCACCCGGACCCGCGGCGCGCGGCTCGGGGGAGGTCGGGCGGCCGGGCGGGGCCGCGGGAGGTACGGCGCCGGACGGAGCGGCCTCGGCGGGCCGTTCGGCCTTCGCGTCGGCGATCTCCTGGAAGGCCTCGAGGAGGTTGCGGCGTGCCATCGTGGATCGGCGCGGAGCGCCCTACCCGGACAAAATCGCCGGGATTTGGACAGAGCCCTGCCGTCCCGGGGCTGCCCGGGTGGGGTGCAGGCGGAAATCGGCAGGAATCGGATCGTGCCTCGGCCCCGACCCCTCCTCGCGGGCCGCGGGAGGGCTTGACCGAGGGTGCGGCCGAACGCGGCTCCGCGGACCGGGGGCCCCGGGAATCACGTGCCGCGCGGGCACCTCCCCTGGGCTCCGAGAGGGTCTCGAAGAGCGTCGACCGGCCAGGGGAGGCGCGGGCGGAACGCGTCCGCCGGGCCCCCATGGCTTGAAAGCTGAGCCTAGGCCGCCCGCGCGCGGAGGGTCAACGGGGAGCCGCAGGCTCGGTCGCGCCGCCGGGAACGGCCCGTTCCTCCAGGGACCGCAAAAAAGCCCGGCCCTCCTCGGCGAAGGGTCCCTCCGGGTCGCGCTCCAAATCGCGTTCGACCGCCTGGCGGGCCAAATCGGGCCGCCCGGCCAGGTCCCAGGCCCGAGCGGCGTTTAGGTGCAGGGGGAAGGGCAGTTCGAGCTCCTGGAGCCGGGCCCGGGCCAGCACCGTCTCCCAGGCCAGGGCGGCCTCCCGGTGGCGGCCCTGCCGGAAACGCACGCTGCCCAGCAAATCCAAGGGCTCCAGGGCCGCGGGGTCCAGGTCCAGGGCCGCCTCGAAGGCCTCCTCGGCCAACTCCCACTGGCGCTCCAGGGTGCGGCGCTGCCCCTCCCGGCCTTCCTCGGTCTCGACCGGCGGCTCGGACAGCATGCGCCGCGCGCGTTCGTAGTGGGCCCGGCCCTCGGCCGTGTGCTTGGCCGCCTCCTCGGCCAGGACCGTAGTCCCAAACCCGAGTTCTTCCTTCCCAAGTCCTAACTCCCGGGCCCGGCGGTAGTGGGCGATCGCGTCCCCGCGGCGGCGCTCGGTCAAAGCCAACGTCGCCGCCCCGTGGTGCAGGCGCGACAACTCTGCGGAGAGGGGCAAACCGCGGGCGAGCAGGTCCTCGAGCAGCTCCGCGGCCGCCGCCAGGCGCCCCCGGCCCTGGAGGATGTCCGCCAGGAGTCGGGTCAACTCCACCTCCCCCGGGGCCAGCTCCAGGCCCGCCCGCGCGTGGGCCTCGGCCGCCGCCAAGTCCCCATCCGCCGCCGCGCGGCTGCCCAGGAGCCGGTGCGCCTCGGCCAGGGGGCCGTCCACGAAGGGCAGGTTGGGATCGAGCCGCCGGGCGCGCTCGAGGGCCGCCAGGCCCGAGCGGGCACCGCCCGGCTGGACCAGGGCCAGTATCCCGAGGGCCCGCTCCAGCTCGGGGCCCTCCCCCGCCACGGCCAAACCCCGGCGGTGTTCCTCCCGGGCGGCGTCCAGGCGTCCCATCCAAGCGTAGAGCTCGGCCGCCAAGGCGAAGGGCCCCGGATCCCCGGGCCAGGCGGCGCGGGCGGCCTCGATGCGCTCCAGGGCCCCCACCTTGTTTCCCTCCAGGAAGGCCAAGCGGGCGGCGAGCAGGGATTCTTCGGCTCCGAGGGTGCCCTCCAAACGGTCCAGGAGGGCCGCCGCGGCTTCCGTGCGCCCTTCCTCCAGGGCCCGGCGCAGTTCGGCCGCGCGGGGGTCGGCGCTGCGGGCCGACTCGCCGCGCTCTCCGGCCGAGGCGGACCCGGCTCCGGCGCCGTCCCCCGCGCCGCAGGCCGAAAGTCCGAGCGCGGCGAGCAGCCAAACGGCGCACAGGGCGGCTCGCCGGTGAAGAATCGCGGGGCGGCGGGGGCGCGGCGCAGAAGGGAGAAGAGGGTCCATGGCCCAGCATGGAAGCCGTCCGCGACGGCCGCCGCAAGGGTCCGCCCGCGGCCCGTGGTAGCCTCGCGCCCATGACGCCCGAGCCCAGCGACGCTGCCGCCGGCGATCCCGCCGGGAGCGGGGAGCAGCCGGTTTTGGACCCGGCCGCGGAGCTCGCCGCCCTGGCCGCCGGCCTCGGCCGCCTGGCCCGGGGCGAACTCCGCCGCGGCCGGCGCCGGATCGCCGACGGGGCGGGCGCGCCGGGCCTGACGCCTGCTGCCCCGCCTGGGGGGCCCAAGGCGCCCTCCGGCTCCCCAGGCGCGGCTTCCGGGGCCGCTACCCCCGCCGCTGCCCCCGCCCCGCCGACCCGACAGCGCGCCCAGGCCGCCCCGGATCTCGCCGCCCGGGTACTGCTGTGTGTGCACGTTCACGTACGTATCGCCGCTCTGAATTGCAGCGACCAGGTCATCCATAGAGGCCCCCAGTAGAGGTCCGACGAGGCTGCTCGCCGTCACCGGTCCCTCCGAGGTCAACCCGGTGCTGGCCTCCTCGATGGTGGTCGGCGCCTACCGCGCGGCCGGCCCGGGGGAGGTCCGCTGGGACCACGCCGACGAGCACCCGCTGCGTGACGCCCGTGGGTTCGAGGTGCCCGACCCCCACGAGCCCCTCGCCGACGACGAGCTCGGGCTCGCCAACACGGTGCTGACCAACGGGGCGCGCTTCTACGTCGACCACGCCCACCCGGAGTACTCCTCGCCCGAGGTCACCAGCGCGCGCGACCTCGTCACCTGGGAC
>JBJHAV010000024.1:0-23790 GCA_050480685.1 Planctomycetaceae bacterium
TCTTTTGGGTTGTGGCGCGAGCGCCGGGGCCGGATCCGGGGGGTATTCTTTTGGGCTTTCCTACCGGTGAGCGGGTGCCCTCGAAGCCCCCGCCCGAACTCCAGCTTCCAACGCCATGCGCATCCAAAGCCACATCCCCCTGGCCCTCTTGACCCTCGGGTGGGCCGTGCCGGCCGCCCTGGCCGACGGCACCGAACAGCTCGGGCCGCCCTCCATCCCGATCTTCGGGGCGGCCGAAGTGGCCGCCGCGGGGACCGGCGTGCTCTTGACCGGGGCAGGCCAGATCGAACTGGAACTGCCCCTCGACGCCACCGTCCGCCAAGTCCTGCTCTATTGGGAAGGACACGATTGGCAGCCCTGGGACCACGGGGACACGGCGCCGATCACGGTCGACGGCGCAGCGGTGGAAGGCATGCGCATCGGCGGGCCCTCCGACCTCTTCGGTGCCGCGTGGTCGAGCACTTTCCGCGCCGACGTCACGCACCTGGGTCTCTTGGGCCCGGGCGCCAATACCGTCAGCGTTTCCGGCCTCGACTTCACGCGTTCGAACAATGGCGCCGGTCTGGTCGCCCTCTACGACCGTCCCGGACAGGCCAAGGCCGTGCAGCTCTACGACGGCAACGACTTGGCGAACGAGCTTCTGCCCGCGCCCTTCGATGCCAATGAAGCGGTGACCTTCGCCTTCCCGGCAACCGATCACGATCGCACGGTCACCGTCTCGATGTTCTTCGCGCCGTTCTTCGCCGATCGGGCCAGCGTCATCGCCTTTTTGGCGGACGGGGTGCAGGTGGATCTTTTGATCGACGCGATCGGGCACACGGACGGCGCCGCCTGGTGCACCGTGCGCCATGACGTGTTCGTGCCCGCCGGGGCCACGACCCTGACCGTGCAGCCCCTGGTGCTCGAGATCCAGACCAATCCGTCCGTGTTCCTGGGCACGAACAAGTGGGCGTGGCTGATGTGCACCGCCAGCTTCGAGCTCGAAAGCGATCCCGGCCCGAAGGCCGGCTTGACCCCCGGCTTCTGGAAGAACCACTACGGTTGCTGGAACGGCAGCGGCACGGGTTTGACCGCCAACATCTTCGCTGACGACGGCTTCAACGCCAGCTTCGGGGTCACGCCGGCCCAGTCGGGATTGGCGAACACGGTCAGCTTGATCCAAGCCACCGACCTCAAGGGCGGCGGCAAGAACGCGCTCGCGCGTCACGCCGCAGCCGCGCTGGCGAACTCCGACGCGGGGATCGGTTATCCCTACACGACTCAAGAGGTGATCGACCTCTACCGCGACGGTGTCGGTGCGATTGCCGGCTCGCTCTCGGTGGAAGGGGCCAAGGATCTCCTCGAAGAAGCCAACGAACTCGGCCACGAGTTCGAAGGCGGCAAACCCTGCTCCGCCACGCCCGGCGCCGGCGGGACCGGACCGGGCAACGGCGCAGGCAACGGCAACGGCAACGGCAATGGTCCCGGCAACGGCAACGCGCCCGGACCCCCGCCCGGCAAGGGCAAGAAGTAGCGCCCGCTCGGATCGATGCACCGGGCCGTCGGAGCGTGTCTCCGGCGGCCCGGTGCCGTTTCAGGAGCCCCTTGGGGCCGAAGGGCTCAGAAGCCCACGAGTCCGAAGATCCGCCCGAAGAAACCCCGCCGCGGTGAACCGCCCCGTTCGGTGACGATCACACTGCCTCGTCCGAGCGCGTCGCCCTCGTCGTCGAGGGCCACCTCGAAGCGCGGGCGCCGGGTTTCCAGACGTTCTTCCAAGTCGTCGATCTCGGCTGCCAGGAGCACCTCGCGCACGGCGGCTTGACGCCACTCGGCCAGGGCGAAGGCGGCGGCGCGTGTGCGGCGTTCCTCGCGTCGCTCCGCACCGGGCCGCAAAAGTTCGTATACGCGGTCGCGTGCTTCTTCCACGCGGCCGAGCTCCGCATCCAGGTCGCGCAGCCGGTGGGCCGCGTCGCGCGCCTTGGAGTCCGAGCCGAGTTGGTAGAGGGCGCGGGCGCGCGCGGATTGTTCATCCCGTTCGCGCAAGAGTTCCGCGCGGCGCACACCCAATGCCTTGCCCAGTTCGCGCGCCTTGCCTTCGCTCGGATTGGCGAGCACCCGGGCGCGCTCCAGGTCGTCCACCCCGAAGCGGTGCTCGAGGAGCACACGCAATTCGGGATCGCGGCGCAAACGCGCCACGACGGCGTCCAGGCGCGCCGCTTCGGCCGGGCTCAGTTCGGCGGAGCCCGATTCGAAGTTCAGCGTGGTGGTCTCGCGCGCTGCGGGGCCGGTCTCGCGCTGCCCGCCGAAGCCCAGCATGTCCGTCAGGCCTCCGGTGATGCGCAGGGGAGAGCTGGCGATCGCATTGGTGATCAAGGACCCCAGGGCTCCGACCGCGGCGGTGGTGACGCTGGTCAGGGAAAGACCCTCGCTTCCGACGCGGAAGCGCATGGGAATGCGCTGTTCGCCGTCTTCGTTGCGCAGCACGAAAAGCACGGTGTCGAGCGGCGCCGGCAGGCGCAGGTAGCGCGAAATCGGTCCACCCGCGGGCTCGGACAGCGAGAGGTACGTGAAGGTCGAGTGGGAGTCGATCAACATGCCGCGCTCGCCCTCCAGGCGCACACGCACACGTCCGTCGAAGAGCCCGTCGCCGATCTCCACGCCCGAGTCCGCCGCGCTGCCGCGCAGGCCCGTCAACTCGAAGCCTTCGATGTCGAGGCGCACCCAGCCAGTGGGAGCGGGCACGAGCACTACGCGCCCGCTGAGCGCCAACTCATCGAACAGGCGGCGCTCTTCCAGTTCAACCCGCTCGCGCCGTCCGGCGAGCGCGGAACCGGCCGCGCTCGCGAAACCGCCGATCAAGGAACGTTGGGGCACACGGCGCGGCAACTCGACCGGTCCGGCGCCCATGTAGAGGCCGAACTGGATCGGCATCGGCTCCGTGAAGGCCCGGGTGGTGAAGCCGCGCAACTCGCCGTCGAGTCGATCGAGGGGCAGCACCACGGGCGGTGTGGCGGTGCGGTCGGCCACGTGCACGTCGATGTCGCGCAGCACCAGCGAGTCCAGGCGGACCTCCGGAGCGCGCGCGGTGCTGTTCGGCTCGGGCGCAGGCGCCGGCGGATCAGCGGCGGCACCTCCCGGGGAGGCTTCGGATTGGGGTTCGCCCGCAAGCGCATTCAGATCGAGCACAAAACCTGCGATGCGCAGGCCCTCGGGTTCGAGGGACGCGCGCAAGAGGGGGCGCACGATTTCGACGCTCGCCAGGTGCACGTCACCGCTCGCGGGCTGCACCCGTTGGGCTTCCACGTGCAGCGCGCCGAGCCCGAGCAGGGGCGGGCCCTCGGGCCCGGCGAGCAGCTCTAAATCTTCGAGCCAAAGCTCGGCGCCAAAACCGGAGGCGAGGTCGAAGTCCAAGGGACCCCGGCGCCGCCAGGTCAACTCGCCGCGCGCGCGGCCCGAGGCGCGGCCGTCCGCCAGGTTGCCCGGCGCGAGCCAAGCCGCGAGCATGGGCAGCGCTTCGACCAAGCCGGCGGCGTCGAGCCCGTCCGCGCGACCGGCGATCGCGAAGCTGGGCTCGTCCTCGTAAGGGGCAAGGGCCAGATCGATCGCGAAGTCGCGGCAAAAGGGCGCGATGGATCCGGTGATCAGCAGGGAGAGCGGCGCGAGGGCCTCAGGTTCCGCGTCGAGCAGAACTTGCGGTCCGGCCTGAAGCGAGAGGGCCAGATCCAGGGGCCGGGTCTCGGCAGCCGGGGCGTCGCCGTCCGTTGTGTTCTGCGCGTTCGGGCGGAAGTGGTCGACGAAGCGCAGGCGCTCGACTTCGAGGGCGAGGCGGCCGAGTTCCACCTTGGGCCAGGGGAGCGGGGTTGTGTCCCGGGCCGCCACGGAAGCGTCCGGTTCGGCTGCGGCAGCGCTTTCGAGCGCCGGCGCCGGCGCCTCTTCGTTGCCCTCGCGCGCGGTGCCGTTCGCGGTGCCATTCGCGGTGGAAGGCGGCGCGGTCGCGGGAGGTGTGGTCGCCGGCGGAGCGATGCGCAGTCCGAGAGCCAAGAGGCTCCCGTCCGCTTGCCTCTCCGCGTGCAATCGCAGGCCCTCGGCGGCCAGCTCTTCCAGCAGGAAATGCCCGCCTTCGGCATCGAGTTTGGGCGCGACCAACCGCAGCGACGTCAACGCGGCCAGGGGCTCGCCGTCGCCGTCGCGGAAGGCGAAGTCCGAGAGGGCCAGGGCCACCGCGAACGGCTCGCCCGCGGGCAACGAGGCTTCGAAGGCAAAACGACCGTCGAGCCGCCCGTCCGCCAAGGCCGCTTCCATTCCCGCGGGCAGGAAGGGCGCCAAGGCGGCGAAGGTGATCTCTCGGCCCGTCAGTTCACCCTGGACCTGCGGCGAAGCCGGGTCGGCAAGCAGTTGGCCGTCGAGCGCCAACTCGCCGATGGCGTCGGTCACGGCGAGGCGCAGGCCGAAGGGCACGCCCGCCGCCGGCCGGCCCAGGTCGAGCCGGCCGAGGTCCGCGCCGAGCGCGAGGCGGAGTCGATTCGGTTCCGCCGGAGCGAGCGGAGCTGTGTCCGCGGGCTCTGGTGCTTCCGAGGCTTCTGCTACTTCCGAGGCTTCTGCTGCTTCCACGGGCTCGGCTGCTTCCGCGGGCTCGGCCGCTGCGCCTGCTTCGGCGGCGCGGCTCCCGTGCGGTGCTCCCCCGCGACCGTCGCCGGGCGAACCGGCGGCGGAGTCGTGCCCGGCGCTCGCCCAGTCAGCCAGGTGCAAGACCAGCCCTTCGAGTCGAAGCGGACCGGCGGCGAAGGCCGGGGACTCGGCGCGGGGGGGCTCGGGATCGCTGGACCCACCACCCCCGCCCAGCCGCCCCCTGACCGGTTCGGCGGCGGGCTGGTTTCCGGTGGGGTCGGCAATCTCTTCGGGTGCGGTGGCGGCGGGGGCGGCGGCGGCCAGGCTCCAGCCCAGGGCCGACAGGCTGCCGTCCGCGGCGCGTTCGATCCAAAGTTCGGGGCCGCGCAGGGAGAGGGGGCCGAGGTCCGTGCCGGCGGGGCCGAAGGAAAAGCGTTCGAGTTCGAGCGCTTCCAAGCGCGCCAGGGGCTGCACTTCGCCCGCGCCGCGTTCTTCCAGGGAGAGGTCGCGGAGGGCGAAGCTGCCCGCGAGGCCGTCCGCCGAACTTTCGAGGGCGGCGGCCAGGTGAAAACCCAGGTGGCCGGCGCGCATGTGGGGACGGGGCGCGGACTCGGGCAAAAGATCGGCCAGGGCGGCAGGTGCCAATCCATCGCCTTCGACGCGCAGGCTGAGCTCCAGGTCGAGGTCGCCGGGCCGGCTTTCGATTTCGCCGTTCAGCTCCAGCCGCTCCACGAGGCCCGGCGCGCGGAACGTGCCCGCGATCTTCGCAGGGGGCGGCGCGGGTCCATCGGCCGGTCCGCCGAGGGCGAGGCCGAGTAGCTCCAGGCGCGAATCGGTCAAGGAGAGCCGCAGGGGTTCGGCCCGTGCGCCCGATTCCTCTGCAACGACGTGTTCGTCGAGAAGGTCCAGGCCCACGCCGATCAGCGCCAGGCGGTCGAGGCGGATGCGCGGTGCCGGTCCGGGCGCATCGGCAGGGTAGCCGGGCGCATCGGGGGTGGCGTGGTTGCTCCGCGCCGGGCTCGCGCCCGGGGCGCGGTCCGCGCCGGCGGCGAGCGGGGACCAGGGGGCCAGCGCCGCGCGCGGGGGATCGATCGCACCGCCGGGGCGCTGGACCAGGCCGAGCACGTGCCACAGCCCGCGCTCGTCGCGCCGCAGGCCGATCCGAGCCCCTTCGACTTCCAATGCGCCGAGCGCGACTTCACTTGAGGAAACTTCGAGTCCCACGCATTCGATGCGCTCGATGCGCCAGCGCTCGAAGGCATCGGCATCGCCGCCGTCCTCCGCTTGCAAACGCAGGTCGGCGAGTTTGGCGTCGGCGGCGAGCCCGCCGCCGGCGCGCAGTTCGAATCCGGCCGAGAGCCGCGCTTCGAAGGAGCCGGGCTCGGGCGCCGCGTCAAAACCGGCGGCGGCCAGGTAGGGGGCGAGGGAAACGAGGGACACCTCGCGTGCACCGGACACGAGGTCGATGCGCCCGGTGCGTTCGCCGAAAGCGAGTTCGCCCGCCAGGCTCAAGGTGCGCGCCAAACCGGGCGCTTCGGCCTCCAGCTCCAGGCGCGCCGGCCCGCTTCCGTCGCGGCCCAGCTCCAAATCCGTCAGCTCCAGGCGCGTCAGGGCCAACCCCGCATGCACCGGCTCGGCCAAGGAAGCGTCGACGAACTCGAGCGCCAGGTCGGAGAAAATCAGCTTTGCCAGCCGCAGCGCAGGCAGACTCGGCGCGGTCTCCGCGGCGCCAGCGGCGCTCGCCGGCCGCCCTCCGCCCGCCTCGGCGGGAGCGCGCTCGACGCCGTGCTGGGGGCCGATCCAAGCGAAGCCGAGTGCGGCGGGGTGGGAACCGGGTTCGAGGGACGCGCCGAGCCGGCCGCCTTGGACCTGGATCCGGGCCAGGTCGATGCGCTCGGGGGAGAGCGAAGCGAGTTCCACAGACACTTCGGCGAGACCGGCGAGCAAGCGACCGTCGCCGCTCAGGGTCAGGTCCCTGAGCGCCAGGCCGGCGGCGAGTTCGCCGGTCGCCGCGTCGATCACGTCCAGGTGCGCGTCGAGGGCGAAGCTGCCGTCGAACTCGTCCACGAGCGGCGCCAGGCCCAATCCGGCAAGCAGCGCCGCGACAGGTCCGGGTCGCAGGCCGCCCAGGTGGCCGGCGAGGGCTAGGACAGCACGCTCGGGCGCAAGCTCCAGGGTCCCGTTCAGCTCCAATCGGTCGATCAACGTCGCCGCTTCGCCGCCCTCCGGGCCGGCCTCGGCCGCGGCCCACAGCTCGAGCCGCGCCGGACCGCGCTCCTGATCCGCACCGACGCCGCTCAAACCCAGGGCCGCCTCCAGCCGCACGCGCACGGCGGGTTCGACCGTGCGATCGGTCAGACCCAGGCCGAAACGCTGCACGCGCAGTGCCCCGAGTTCGACCGGCGAAGCCAAGGAGAGTCGCCCGGCATCGTCGGACGGCTCCCGCTCCGGCCGCTGCTCGCCGTCGCCGCCCAGCCCCAACTCCTCGAGCAGGGTGAGCGTGCCCTTCGGCCCGCGCTCGAGCTCCACCTGCAGCCCATCCACATCGATCCGCGCGACGCGCACCCGCCCGCGCAGAAGCGCGCGGGTGTCCAGATCGACGCGCGCGTATTCGAGGGTCAAGAACGGTTCGGCGCCCGCTTGCCCATCGGCCGGGCGCACGGCGGCCGAAAGACCGACCAGCTCGATTTCGCCCGCCAACATGCGCAGACGCACCGACTCGGTCTCCAGGTCGATTCCGGCCGCGCGCGCGCCGGCGGCCAAACCGGGCTCCAAACCCAGCCCCAGGAGCACCCGACCGACCAGCGCCAACAGGAGCGCCCCGAGCAACAGACGCCGCCACCATCGCCGCCGCCGGGGAGCCGCGCTTTTGGACGAACCCCTTTCTCCAGCCTGTTCGACCGCGTTTTGCACGTTGGATTCTTTCACCGCAAGTCTCCCTGGGCGGCCCCGAGGCGCGCCTCCTCCAATGCCGCGCGCCGCGCGCGCACGTCCGCCAAGGGATCGAACCCGGTGGGCGCCACACCGCGTTCTTCCAACCACGCGAGCGCCCTCACCCGCGCGCCTGGGCTCGGGTCTTCCAGGAAGGCGCGATTTTCGTCCGCCAGCCGCTGGGCGAAGACCGATCGGCTCGCGCCGGAGCCCGCCAGTTCCTCGATGGCGCTGGGGAAGCGCCCGAACTCGCCCGCGTGGCGCAGCAGCAGGGCGCTGAGCTCGTGGGGCAAATCCTCGCGGGCGGCCGAACCGGCGAGCAGCCGCCAACCCGTGCGCTCCACATCCCAACCCGCGCGGTCGGGATCCGCGGGCGCGCCGGCCGCGAAGCGTTCGATCAGGAGGGAAGCGAGCGCTTCGAGCCGCGTCGCCGAGGACAGGAGGGCCAGATCCGCGGTCAGCGGCGCATCCGCCGCCTCCGCCAGGAAAAGGATCTTCCGCCGCAGCGCCTCCGGATCGCGCTGCGCGTCGCTGCCATCCACGAGGCCGGCCAGCGCCACCGCGATCCTCGCCGCCCGCCGGCTGTCGCGCCCGAGGGGTTCGGTGCGCCCGTCCACGGCCCGCCCGGCCCGCTGGGCCGACTCGATCGCCGCCGCCGCCAGCGCCCGGTGGGCCGCCGCACCCTGGGGATCGCTTTTCGCGTCGGGCGCGGCGTCGAGCGCGAGCTCGAACAGGCGCACTGCGCCGGCCACCGAGCCGTCCGGGGAAGCCATCCAAACGCGCTCCCGTAGACCGGGGCGCAGCGCGAGCAGCAGTCGTTCGTCGTAGCCCTGGGCGTCAGGGTCCTCGATCGACAGCGCGATCCAAGCCGCTTCTTCCCCCGCCGGCCGGTGCACTTCGAGGGCCAGGTCGAAGGCCCGCTCCGCGCTCTCCGCCAGGGCCCTCGGCGCGCGGAAGATCGCCGTCGATCCACCCGGGAGCGCGCAGACCAGTTCGGCGATCAGCGCCGTTTCGGCGGGCTCCGGCCGCGGTCCGGCATCGCTCTCTTCCCCCGCGCGCACACGCACGCGACCGGCGCGGCGCGCCGCGGGCCGCAGCGGGTCGGCGGGCGCACTGACGATTTCGGCCGCCCGGTCGAGGGGCAACCAAGCATCCAGGCCGGCGCCGTCCCAACTCCAAATGCTCAGGCGCACGGACCAGGCCGCGTCCGGGTCCGGGTCCAACTGCGCGGCGCGCAGCTCCCCGCCGGCGCCGCTCAGGGGCGATCCCGCGTGCCAGGCGACGGACCCGTAGGGTTCGGCCGGGGTCCAGGGAGCGGGCGGCCGGGCGCTCCGGCAGCCCGTCGCGGCGCCGCAGGCCAACAGGGCCAAGGGGACCAGAATCCGACCCGCCGGGCCGCCGATGAAGAAGGTTCGCACGATCGGGGGGCGCATGGGGGGAACGAGGGTAACGCCCGCGCGCGTGCTCCGGTGAACCTGCCCGAAATGCCGCCACGGCCCGCCGTTCCCGGGGCTCCCGGACTGGATTCACTGGATCGCGCCGTCGAGCAAAACCATCAGGGCGGCACCCACCACCAGGCCCCAGGTGGCGTGGTCCGCCCGTCCCAGGCCGTGGGATTCGGGGATCACTTCGCCCGCGACGACCCACAGCATCGCCCCGGCCGCCAGGGCCAGCCCGAGGGGCAAAAACACCTCCGCCGCGCTCACCAGGGCGTAGCCGAGCACCCCTCCCACCGGCTCCAAGAGGCCGGTGCCGAGGGCCACGGCGAAGGCGGTGCGGCGCGAGTAGCCCAGGCTGCGCAGGGTGGCGGCGACGATGAAACCCTCGGGCAGGTTTTGCAGCCCGATGCCGAGGGTCAGGGGCAGGCTGACGCCGAGATCTCCCGTGGCCGCGCCCACGCCCACCGCCAAACCCTCGGGCAGGTTGTGCAGGGCGATGGCGAACACGAACAGCCAGCGCCGCTCCAGGGCGCGCGGATCGGCGCCCTCGGGGCCCTTGTGGAAGTGTTCGTGGGGGGTCCAGCGGTGCAGGACTTGCACCGCCAGGGCGCCGAGCAGGGCTCCGCCGGCGACGACCCAGATCGCGCGGGCCGCGCCGCCCCCGGCGGCGGTGACCAGTTCCAAGGACGGCCCCAAAAGCGAAGTGAAGCAGGCCGCCAGCATGACGCCGGCGGCCGAACCGAGCAGCCAGCTCTCCATGCGCGGGCTCGGGCGCCCTCCGACCAAGAGGCCGGGCAGGGCCCCGAGGCCGGTGGCCAGGCCCGCCGCCAGGCTCGAAAACAGGGCGAGCTGGAAGCCCGTGAGCGAGCCGAGGTCCGGGACCATGGTGCAGCAGAACCGCCCGCGCGGGCGGGGCGCAAGTGGCGCGGCGGCCCGGCGGGCGGCAAGCTGGGCCCAAATTGCCCAGGAGACCTCCCATGCCGCTCCCCAAGGACGATTCCATCCTGCTGATCCACAATCCGCGCTGCTCGAAGAGCCGCGAGTTGAAGGCCGCCCTGGAGGCCCGGGGTGTGGCCTTCACCGAGCGGCGCTACCTGGAGCAGCCCCTGACGGGTCCGGAACTCGAGGACCTGGAGCGCCGGCTCGGGCGCCCCTTGGGTGAGGTGCTGCGCACCAAGGAGGCTGCCTACAAGGAAAGCGGTCTCGGCCCTAAGGCTTCCAAGGCCGCCGTCAAGGCCGCCCTGCTCGCCCACCCGGTGCTGCTGGAGCGGCCGATCCTGGTGCGCGGCGGCCGTGCGGCCGTGGGGCGCCCGACCGATGCCGCTTTGGCTCTTCTTGGGAGCTGAGCAGCGCCCCTAGGGGCTTTTGTCCAGACCCGGGCGGTGGTCTTGCCGCACGTGGGCCTGGGGCTTCGGGCCCGGCGCCGCGGACTCAAGGGATCGGGAGGGGGGGTCGATGGTGCCGGCGGCTCGCCCCCTCGACCCCTCGACCCCATCGACCGTGACCGATCCTCGACCTGCCCTCCCGGGGCCCCTCGCCCTGCTCGTAGAGGGAGCCTCCCTCCAGCCGGAACAACGTCGCGCCCTGGAGGCCGCGGGCTTCGCGCTGCGCGAAGGGCTTTCGCCGAGCGAGGCAGCGAATTGTCTGGCCCAGGGAAGCGCGACCGTGGGTTTGCTGGGCGGCGCCGGTGAGTGGGTCGCCGAGTTGGAACGCCTCGGGGAAGTGGGCAGCTTCTCCTATCAGGGGCCGTCCGCGGAGTTCGCCCTCTCGGACCAGGCCGTGCAGGTTTTGGGATTGGACAGCGCGAGGCTTTCCCTGGCGGACCTGTTCGAATCCATCGATCCCGAGCACCGCGAGCGTTTTGCTGCTTGGTGCGCGTCAAGCGGCGACGGGCGCCGCTCGATCGAGGTCGGCCAGGGTGGATCGGGTGCGCCGCGCCGTATGCTGCGCTGGACGCGCCAGGGCAGCGGCGCGTTGGCCGCGGGATTCGTCCAAGACGTCAGCGAACGTTGGCTGACCGACGCCTGCGCGGCGAATTCGCAAGCCGTCGATCCCCTGACCGGCTTGCCGACGCGCAACCACTTCCTCGATCAAGTGGCGCGTGGTTTGATCCGCACGTCGCGCCGCAAGCATCGGTTGGCGGTTTTGGTGTTCCACCTGGAGCCCTTGCCCGGGGCCCAAGGGTCACCGAGCGAAGCGCAAGAGTGCGCCATGCTGCTGGAAGCCAGCGAACGCCTGCGCCGCTCCCTGCGCGACCAGGACGTCCTCGCGCGCATCGCGGGCGATCCCGGCGACATCAGCCTCGCCAGCGCCGACGAAAACACTTTCTTGTTGCTGCTCGAACTGCAGCGCACCCACGATTCTTCCAACGTCGGTCGGCGTTTGATGGAGGTGCTCTCGCGCCCCATGCCGATCGCGGGCACGGAGTTTTCGTACGCCGTGACGGGCGGCATTGCCTTGCACCCGGATGATGGGTTGGTGCCCGAGGAACTGATCGAACGCGCCTCGGCCGCGGCCGAAGCCGCCCGCGAGGAAGGGGCCGGGTCGCTGCAGTATTTCTGCACCAACCTGAACACCGCGGCCTTCGAGAAACTGAGCCTCGAAAGCGCCTTGCGCGGCGCGGTGGACGGCAACCAACTGGTGCTCTTCTACCAGCCCAAGGTGGAGATCGCGACGGAACGGATCGTGGGCTACGAAGCCCTGGTCCGCTGGCGCCATCCGGAACTCGGCATGGTGTCCCCGGCCCAGTTCATTCCCCTGGCGGAAGAAACCGGCATGATCATCCCGATCGGCCGCTGGGTCCTGCAGCAGGCCTGCCGCGACGCCAAGGCCTGGCAAACCGCCGGTCTGCCGCCGATCCGCATGGCGGTCAACCTCTCCTCGGTCCAGTTCCGCGAGCCGCAGCTCTTCGAGTGGGTGATGCAGTCCTTGGCCGAAGCCGAACTCGATCCCCAGTGGCTCGAACTCGAATTGACCGAGTCGATGCTGATGCACGATGTGGAAGCGGCCGTGACTATCTTGCGCAGACTGAAGGCCGAGGGCATCCACATTTCGATCGACGACTTCGGCACCGGGTACTCCTCCTTGGCGTATCTGAAGCGCTTCCCGATCGACAGCTTGAAGATCGACCGCTCCTTCATCCGCGAGATCAACACCAACCCGGACGACGCGGCGATTTCGACCTCGATCATCCTGATGGGCCGTAGCCTCAAGTTGCGTGTGATCGCCGAAGGGGTCGAAACACGCAGCCAACTGGCCTTCTTGCGCGTGATGCAATGCGACGAAGCCCAGGGATTCCTCTTCAGCCAGCCGGTGCCCGAACCGCGGGCCAAGGCCTTGCTCGAAGCCCAAGTGCGCCCGCCGGCAGGCAAAACCGCCGGTGATTTCCAGCGTCCGTCGAGCGACGCGGCCTGAAGAACGCAGGCCGTCCAGCGGCTTCGGGCCACCGGACGGCGCAGTCCGCCTCTCAGGGCTGCACGGTCAGCCGCAGCCCGCTCGACAACTCGGCGGGGTGGGGGGCGAGCCCCGAAACGCAGAGGGACTGAAGGTAGGCCGAGCTGCCGGCGAGGCCGGGCTGCGCCGGGATCCCCAAGGTGAAGTTCACCGCCGTGCCCAGGAAGTACTTGGTGCCCAGTGCGATGGCGTTTGGCTGCAGCAGCAACTCACCCAGGCCGGGTAGAAACACTCCGCAGCCCGAGGCGTCCAGCAGCGGCGCGCCGAGGTAGAGCACGGCCGCTCCGAGGGGGAAACTGCAAGCCACGGACACGGTGACAGCCGAACCCAACTGGGGTGTACCGCTCGCGAGTGTCAAGTTCGCAGTGTTTGCGAAACAACCGGGGATCGGTTCCACCGGCGCCGGCAAGGGGCAGTTGAGCGCGACGATGCGATTCGCCGGCTGTCCGTTGAAACTCGTGAAGGCTCCACCGAGCACCAGAGTCGCGGCTCCGCTGGGGCGGTAGGTTCCGAGGGAAAACGGGGTCGTGAAGAGCTGCTGCGTCGAACTTTGGCCGAGGGATGTCCATTGGGAACCCTCCAGCCGCGCCACCCACGGGATCGAAGCCGAACCGATGTTCAGAAACGCTCCCGCCACGTGCAGTCGCGCGGGTCCCTGTCCTTCGAAAACCTCAAGCGCATAGATCACGTTGTCGAAGGCTGCCCCGACCGTCTCCCACTGCTGGTTGCGCCGGCGCAGCACGTAGCGATTGACCACATCCTGGGGGTCCAACTTCACCGACCCGGCCGCGTAGAGGGCCGGTCCGGACCCATCGTTGAACACCTTGAGGGCATTGACCGAGGAACCTCCCAGGTCGTTGGCCATCGGATGCCACTGCGCGCCGTCCCAGCGTGCGACGAGCTTGGCGGGCTGTCCCCCGGCCGTGGTGAAGTCACCGCCTACCCAGAGGTTCGATCCACTGCCCTCGTCGAAGCTGGCCATGGCCCAAGCGCGGCTGTTCAGCCCCGCGCCCAAGGGCGCCCAGGTGGAGCCGTTCCAGCGCGCGATACGCGAAGCGCTCGCACCTCCGGCCTGTAGGAAATCGCCACTGACGAACAGGGCGGTTCCGCTGCCGTCGTCGTGGGCACACAGGCTGTAGACGTCTCCGTTCACGGTCGACGGAAGAGCGGACCAAGCCGTTCCGTTCCAGCGCGCTAGGGACCTAGCCGCCGAGTTGCCACCGGCGGAAAAAAACATCCCGCCCACGTAGAGCTGCTCGCCGGTGCCGTCGTCGTAGAGGAGCAGCGCGCGGGCCGAGCTGTCGACGCCCCAATGCAGCGCCGACCACGTCGTGCCATTCCAGCGCGCGATGTTGTTGGCGCTTTGGCCGCCCGCGCTCCAGAAACTGCCCGCTGCGATCAGCCCCTTCCCCTGGCTGTCCTCGAATTCGAGGGTTGCGTAGATCGGCCCGTTGGTTCCCGTGCCGAGGGGACCCCATGTGCATTGGCTCGCCGCCTCATTCGGCAGAGCGTGGAAGGCAAGCAGGGGAAGGAGCAGTGAAAACCGGGTGGTGGTGGAGCGGTGCATGGGGACCTGGGGGTGGTGGACGGCTGCTCCCGAACGGGGCAGACCGTCCCCAGATCCGCGTCCGCGCCGGATCGTCCCGTAAGGCTTCCGAAACGGTCTGGGCCGAGGGAGACCCAGATCGCCAAGCAGGTTTCAGGCGGCCCGGTTCACGGGGGCGACGGAGCGGCAGGAGTCCGCGATCACCTGGACCGCGACCCGGTTTCCATCCACCTGGGATTGGCAGTCCATGCCAAGGTGGCGGCAGCGGTAGCGCATCTGCACCAGGTGGCAGATGCGGCCGTCGAGTTCCGGGTCAAAGGGTTCGCCGTCGAGGGCCAGGGATTCGGCCTCTTCGGCGCCGGCGAAGATCAGACTCGCCTGCAACTGCAAACGCTGGGCCCCAGCCACGGGCCGCAGAGAAAGGCGCAGGAGCTGCGCGCCTCCGTCGCGGGCGGCCGCTCCGAGATCCGCGAGACAGTCGACGAGTTGGGCGGACTTGCCTTCGAGCAGCATCGGAAAGTCCGGTGACATGGAGCATTCAAAGCCGATGCCGCGCTCCGCGAGCTGCGTGGAAAGTCGCCCTAGCGCTTCTTGGACCGGGCAGGGTTCGTTCTCTTCGCGAACACCGGCGTCGAGCAGCAGGCACTCGGCCACTTGACGTGCGACCTCAACACACTGACGCACCTCGGCGACAGCTCCGAATTGGGGCGCAACCAAAGCGTTGAGCTCCGCGAGGGTCACCTCCAGTCTCTTGGCGGCTCTCGCCGCGAAACGGGCATGGTCAGCATGGAAGGCCTGGGCCATCGCCTTGTCGGAGGCCAGGGCCCGATTGACCGTCTCCAAGCTGGCGGCGTAGGCGCGCACTTCCTCGAGGTGCAGACGTTCCGACAGCGTCACCGACCACTTCTGGGTCAAAGCACTGGCTAGCTGCTGAACCTCGACCCGATCGAAGGGTTTCTTCAGGATCAGGAGGTTTTGGGAACGACCCAGCTTGCCCAGCATCTGTTCGTAGGAGTAGTCCGAGAAGGCGGTGCAGATGACCGCCTGCAGGTCCGGGTCGACTTCCCACAAGCGCGCCAGCGTCTCGATGCCATCCCAGCCGGGGGGCATGCGCACGTCGACGAAGGCCATCGCGTAGGGACGCCCTTGCCGCCGCGCTTCACGCACCATCACCAGGGCCTCTTCACCCTGGTAGGCGGAGTCCAGTTCGTAGATCTCCTCCTCCACGGGAGCCTCGACCGCTTCACCAAACAGCGCGCCCGCCAGCGAATCCAACTCCACGGTGCCGTCGCCCTGGCTCCCGAGGAGCTTGCGGTAGTCGGCGTGGAGCTGCGGATTGTCGTCCACAAGCAGAATGCGGCGATTGATTTCTTGCACCATGTCTTAAGCGGCGTTCGCGATCCGAAGCGGCAGCTCGAGCACGAAACGCGAGCCCTTGCCCGCGCCTTCGCTTTCGGCGAACAGGCGTCCGCCGAGTTCACCGGCGGCATTGGCCGAAGCGTGCAGTCCGAACCCGTGTCCGGTCTTCTTTGTGGTGAACCCGTGACCGAAGATCCGGCTGAGGTTTTCGGGAGGGATCCCGCAGCCGTTGTCCTCGACCTCGATGCGCATCCATCCCTCGCGCTGGAGCGCGCGCACCAGGATGCGGGGCTGTTCGGGAGCCGCCTCGTGCACGGCTTGGCGAGCGTTCTGAATTAGATTGACCAGGATCTCAACCAACTTGTGGCGGTCGAGTATCAGACGAGGCAACTCCTCGATCCGGCGATCAACATGGATGCCGTCCCGATCCCCGTGCACCTTGGCGACCAGGCGCAGGGCGGCTTCGATTTGCTCTGCGACGCAGGTGGGCTCCAGCAAGGTGGAGCGCCCGGCGAAGGCCTGCTGCGAGGTGATCAGCTCGCGAATGTGCTCCACGGCTTCTTCGAGGTGTCGCAGCTCGTCGCGCATGCCGCTGTGTTCGTCTCGGAGTTGACGTGTGAGCGCTTCCAGGAAGGGCACCACCTGGGCACCCTTGGGGTCCTCGGCGACAAAGCGGGCCAGGTCCCCCCGCTGGGAGACAAGGAGAGCGCAGAGTTTCTCAAGGTGGCTCAGACGCGAATTTTCGAGTTTCTCCTCCATGACGTCCGCAGACACGCAGACGCTGTTGAGCACGTTGCCCACGTTGTGCAGGATCCCGGTAGCGATTTCGCTCATGCCTGCTTGGCGGGCGGCCGACACCACGGCGGCCCGCGACTCCGCCAGCTTCGCCAGCATGCGGTCGAATTCGTTGGCCAGTGTCCCGATCTCGTCCTTGCGTTCGAGCCGCAGACGCCGATCGGCGTCGTCTTGGCGACCGATTTCCTCGGCGTGCTCCGTGAGTTGGGCCAAGGGCTGCAGCACGATGTGCCGGATCAGGCGCTGGAGAACGAGCAGCATCAAGATGCCGGCGGCAACCGTGGACAAGAGCGCGTATCGGATGGCTGACGCGCCCCTCTCCGATATGTTCCGATCCAGATCCAAACGCAGCAGGATCGTGGGCTGGGCACGGACATCGTCCAGGGTGCTGTAGAGCTGCAGCTTCGAAGCGGAGCGAACCCGGGCTATCGGCGCGGCGGAAGCGGTGACGTCGTCGACGACCTCGTGTTCGGCCTCGGGCAGGTTCGAACCGTCCAGGGACCAGGTGCGAAAGGGGACCCGAGTCCGCTCGGAAAGTGCCGCCATGCGGTCATCGTCGAGCATCCGGCCGAGGATGACCCGCCCCAATAGTTCGCCGTCCGGCTCCGAGGTCAGGATCGGGCGTGAGGACACGAGCATCGGCCCGACTTCGGTGTCCAGGAGGCCGTGGATCGCTCGCCGCGGGGCAACCGAACTGAGCAGAACGTGTGTCGGGGCTAGTTGTTCTTGGGGGAACTCTCGCAGGCGCAGGGGCTCGCCGCTATTCGGACGGCGGGCGTCTCCGAACAGGACATGGCCGTTCGGATCGCATAGGAAGGCCAGATCCAGGCCCTCGTGCTCCATCCAGCCGGCGCCGTGCCGCGCCAGATCCTCGGAACGGCCCCACACCGTGCGCAGTTCGGGCCGAACCGCATGGGACCGCGAGAGATGCGCGAGCAGTTCCACTTCGCTGTGGATCGCCGCTTCCGTCTGCTGGAGATCGCGCAGGGCGTGCTCCAATTCCAACTGATCGAAGCTGGGCTTGAGCACGGCCCGCTGCAACATGTGATCCACGGCGCCGTAAAGCGCCACCACCGGCAGGAGGATGAGCACCAGCTTCGTGCCCAGGGATACGCGCTTGGTTCCCATGGATTCAGGCCGCCGTGCGCTCGCCGAGGATGGACTCGCCTGCGCCCTCGTTCGATCCGGTATCGACGGCGCGCAGCGGCCTAGTGGCGTCGTTGACCGCGCGGCAAAGGTCCTGCAGTTCGTCGCCGCGCCGCAGACGGCAATCGGCGGGATGTTCCCCGTTGGCCACCTGGCGCAGGTAGGTCTCCAGGCGGTAGACCGGGCCGGCGATGCGGAAGGTGACTTGGATTCCGATCCAGAAGATCGCCGGCAGGAGCAGGCACAGGCTGGTGATCAGGATGCCGGCGATCGAGGCATTCACCGCGTCGATGACGATCAACCCATCGTTGGGCAGGCCGACGGCCAAGCGCCCCAGCACCTGGTAGAACAGCAGGCATTGCAGCAGCAGGCTCAGCACGGCGATGCCGGCGAAGATCCCGACCAGGCGCAGTTGCAGCCTGGGCCGGATGAGCTTGATGCGCCGTTTGTGGCGGAGAGGGGGTGCCGAGGGGGAATCCATGGGTGGGGGCCCGTCTGTCCTTCGGGCGGCTTCGAGGGGGTTCTTTAGAGAAGCGCGGCGCAGCCTTGGGGGGTGGGCTGCGAGGCGTCTTGGCGCCTTACTTGGACGCGCCTGCGTGGACTGTTCTGGCCTGCAGGGCCTCCAGGGCTCGCTGGGCCGAGGCGCGCACGCCCTCGTCGGAGTGTTCCAGGACCCCTGTCAGGGCGCTGATCGCGCTGGGTGCACCGATCTGGCCGAGTGCGGTGCAGGCCAGCTCGACGAGGACGGGTTCGTGTCGCAGCAGCACCGGTTCCAGGGCCGCCGCGAGCTCTCGCCGTCGCAGTCGCCGGCCCGCCACTTCGTTGATCGCGTGAACGGCGGGCGTCAGTTCTTCGCCCAGCAAGAGCGTGAAGATCTGGCTGGCGCGCTGCTCCCACCAACGTTGCTCCTGCTCCAACCAGCGTTGCCACTGGGCCGCGTCGGCTCGCAGGCGCATGCCGCTCAAGCGGCGCAGGGACCAAAGCGCCGCATCCCGAACGGATTCTTGGCGATCCTCCAGGGCGGAAACCAGATCGGGTACCGCTTCATCCAAATCCATCCAGCCCACGGCCAAGGCCGCTTCGCGCCGCGTCCAAGGGTCACCGCTGTCGAGTCCCCGGCGCACCAGTTGCCGACTGGGTGGGCTGGGAGGCGTTGGACTGCGCGCCCACAGACGCGCAAGCGGCACGAGCAGCGCCACATCCAGGTAGCGGTCCAGGCCCACGAAATCCTCCATGAAGCCGATGGAGCGATCGAGCGGTCCGCGCACGACGGCCCGCAGGGTGACCTCCTGCAGGGTGCGGTCCAGGGCCGGGAAGCGCGCGGCGATCGCCCGGGTCCCACCGGCGTCGCTTTCGTGAAGCGCCAGGAGCAGCGCTTCGAGCGCATCGTGGACGGGCCGCGTAACGAAGGTGCGACCCTCCGGCGGCCGCGCCAGGTCATAGGCCAGAGAGAGACTCGCCGCGTCCGCGGGAGTGGTGAGCAGTTGGAGCGACACCCGCCGTTCCGGATCGCTTGCGCCCTCGCCGAGCAAGGTGGTCACGAGTTCCCGTAGCAATGGGCGCGGCAAGACCGAAAGGCGCTGCCAGGTGTCCTGCTCCTCCTCGGAGTGAGGGGCGCGCCTTGGACCCAGCGCCGCAGCGAGGCCGCGCAGTTCGGCCATGAGGTCGGCCGCGGGTTCATCGGCAATCGCCAGCAGTGCGCCGAACTCCCCGGCTGCGCAGGGTGTCCAAGCAAGGGCAGGGCCCACGGTCAGGACTGAAAGTGCCAGCCCGGGCAACAGCGTGCGAACGGAGCGCGGATAGAGGGGCATCGCTTGGCCCTAGAGGATGCGCCGAACGACGCGGGTGAGCGGCGGACTGACCACGGGATCGACCTCGTCCTCGATGCGCGCGGCGGTGCGCTCGGCCTGGCGCAGCACCCGGGAGACCGTCTCCCAGTCGAAGGCTTCTTCGGTGCCCCGATAGAGGTAGGTCCGTCCGTCATGGCCTTCAAAGAGGATGCCCCAGTCGATCGGCTGCACGGAGGCCCAAGGCGAGAGGGGCTCCGCACCGTCCCGCTGGGCCTCGCGCAGTGCGTCGAAGCGCAGGTCCGTAGCCAGCTCCCTGGGCAAATCGACGATGCGCCAGGAGATCTGATCCAGGTTCGGCATGGCCGACGGGTCACTCGCCCCCAGGGAGCGATCCACGTGAACTTGCGCGCTGGGGGCAAGGGTCAGGTCCCGCGCGACCACGGCCCCATAGATCACCAGGTGGGCCGGAATTTCGATCGCAGCCGTCGGCGCGAGAATCACACCGTGGAAGTCACCCCGGCTCTCTAACTCGAAGGAACCATCCGACTCGTCACGATCGAAATCCACGTAACTGGCGCCGATGTTGAGCGTCAAAAGCGACGGGTCCTGCTGCAAGTTGATGATGGTCGAACTGCGGTTGGTGCTCATGCCATCGCGCACGTAGATGCGCACGGGTCCGTGTTCCGCGTTGATTACAAGCCCTGCGGCGGAATCGAGCGACAGCGTTCCCGTGACGATGGTCGCGGGTCCATGGATGGTAAGCACGCCGTTGGAGCCAACCGTGAAGTTGTCGAAGGAGTGTTCACCCGGACCCAGGATGGCTTCACGCCCCGGGCGCAGCAGGTAGTTGCCCGTGGACGGCAAGGCGGGCACTTCCAACTCGGGCAGATCGAAGGACTCGCGACGCGGGGTCGTGGTGCCCGTGATCAAGGCGCCCGGCGCGATGGTCACGTGACCGCCCGGGCCGGGGGTGACGTTGCCGAGGATCGTCGTGGCCCGGCCTCCACGGGCTCCCTCCACGGTGATCATGCCGTTGCTGCCGACACCCGCGCCCCCCGTGCCGATCAGCGCAGCACCGTCGGGATCGGGCGCCACGTAGGGGCCCGCGGTCGAGTCATAGGAGTCGATGAAAGCCCCCGCGCCGATCACCACGCTGCGATCGCCGAAGGCGCCCAGGGAAAGCGCGCTGTTGCTGACGATCTCCAAGGCCGCCGAGAGCCGGTAGCGGCCCCGTCCGGCCATGGCCGTCGAATCCACCCGCAGGATGCCGGCTTCGTCCTGCACGGTTTCCGTGTAGAGCAAACCGTCGCCGAAGCGGGCCGGAGCCTTCAGGCTGCCTACATTCCCGCTGCCCCCGAGCATGATCGAGAGGATCGCCTCGGAGAGCCCGGCTTCCGCTAGGTAGAAGGCGCGCTTCTGATCGATGGCCGCAGCTTGGCGCTTCCAGTGCGCGGATGTGATCTGCAGCATCATCGCGCTGAGTAGCGCGATGGCGCCCACCATCGCCAGGGAGATGGCCAGCGCGCTGCCGCGCCGGCCTGTGGCGCATCCGCGTTTCGGATCGAGGTGAATCATGAGATCAGTTCCTGAATGCCACCCGGGTTTCCGTGGGGAAGGTGATCAGCCGGCCGGTGGAGTCCGGCCGGGCGAGCGTCAGGCGGATCACGACGCTGTCACCCTCCAAAGTGAACGAGAGTCCCATCTCGTCCACGAGCCCGTTGTCGTTGTCATCGATGCCGTTGCCGAGCAATTCCCCCTCCATGAACTCACTGACGTAGCGGCCCCACACGACGCGGCGTTCGCCGCTCGTGTCCGGGCTGCGCATCCAGACCACTTCACCGGTCTGGGGGAGCAGCGAGATGCGCTCCGGGTCGCCCCAAATGACTTGACCGTCCTGGATGCCCAGGGAGATCTCGTAGTCGATCACACTCGCGTGCAGCGGAGCCTGATTGCCCGGCATGACGCTATCCGCGTTCGCTCCGATCAAGGCCGTCGCCATGCGGTCGAGCAACTGCGAAGCATGTACTTCCAAGTTCAGGCGGTCCGTGGTCACGTCGTGGGACCGGGACGTTGCGCGCAGCAACATGGTCATGTTGACCATCACGAGCCCCACCAAACCGACCGCGATGGCCAGCTCCAGTACCGTGACACCGGCTCGGCGACTGGGGGTCAGCCCCGCGAGGAACCTCACGGGGCGATGAACATGGTGTGCAGTCGCAGGGAGCGAGGTCCGACCGTGCTCTGCCATTCGAGCTCGATCTCAACCGGCAGAATGATGTAGCGGTCCGCGACGTTTTGGTCGTTGACCTCTCCGTTCCCGGTCAAATCGCGCGGCATGCCCAAAAGCACGTCTTCCACGTCCTGGCGCAGTTGCCCGTCGATGGTCGGAAATCGAATGCGTCCCACCGCGGGGGCGGCCACGTCGGCGGGAATCAGGCCCTGGACCTGGATCCACGGGCCGGGGGCGCTGCCCGGTCCGTCGGGATCGTCGGACGGATCCTCGTTGTAGAGGGCGAAGAGCTGCTCGAAGGGCTGCGTGCGCATGGTCTCGAAGACCGTGCGTGCGGCCTCCGAAGCCAGGGCGTTCTCGCGCTGCAAGGGCGCCACGTGGGAGGTGGATGTGACCGTGCTGGTGAGCATCCCGACCGAGATGGTCAGGACAACGAGCACGATCAGCAGCTCGACGAGGGAGAGGCCGCTGGAGCGGGCGACCGCCGGATGGCCCAGGCGATCGAGCCGCGCGCGTGTGGGGAGGGGAGTGGGCACGTGCATGGGGTTCGCGGCGCCTTCGAAGCGCCCTCGTCCGAATCGACCCTGCTCGCGGGGGCAACTTGAGCGGAACGGGATGCGGTGGCGTGTTTACAGAAATAGAACTCGCGGAGCTCTCCCACGGTGGCCTTGGCCGTGGTTGCGGCGAGGACCGCGCGCCCCGGGGGCTATCGTGTCGGCCCAGACCCCTTCCCCAGCTCTCCCATGCAACGCCTGATCGAGTGTGTCCCCAACTTCAGCGAAGGCCGTGACCCCAAGGTTCTGGAGGCGATCCAAGCAGCCGTCAGCTCCGTCGACGGGGTGACCCTGCTCGGTGTCGACCCCGGCAAGGCCACCCACCGCACGGTCTTCACCTTCGCCGGCGAACCCGAAGCCGTGGTCGAAGCGGCCGTGCGCGCCGCGCGCCGGGGCAGCGAGCTGATCGATATGGCGCGCCACCGGGGCGAGCACCCGCGTTTTGGGGCCCTCGACGTGTGCCCGCTGGTGCCGATCGCCGGCGTCAGCATGGAAGAGACCGTCGAGTACGCCCGCACCTTGGCGAAGCGCCTGGGTGAAGAGGTCGGCCTGACGGTGTTTTGTTACGAGCGCGCCGCGCTGCGCCCCGAGCGCCGCAACCTGGCCGACGTGCGCCGGGGTGAGTACGAGGGGCTCGAAAAGCGCCTCGCCGATCCCGCCTGGCAGCCGGACTTCGGTCCCGCCAAGTTCCAGCCGCGCAGCGGCGCCACCGCGGTCGGCGCGCGCGACTTCCTGATCGCCTACAACGTCAACCTCAACACCACCTCTACCCGGCGCGCCAACGCGATCGCCTTCGACGTGCGCGAGAAGGGCCGCCAAAAGCGCAAGGGCGACCCGCTGACCGGGGAACTGGTGCGCGACGATCGCGGCCAGGTCGTTTGGGAGCCGGGCACACTCAAGGCGGTCAAGGCCATCGGCTGGTTCATCGAGGAGTACGGCGTCGCGCAGATCTCCATGAACCTGACCGATATCTCGGTCACGCCCCTGCACGTGGCCTTTGACGAGGTTTGCGCCAAAGCAGCCGAACGTGGCGTGCGTGTGACCGGATCCGAGGTGGTCGGGCTGGTGCCCCTGCGCACGCTTCTCGACGCCGGGCGCTACTTCTTGGCGAAGCAACAGCGCTCCTTGGGGGTGCCCGATGCCGAGCTTATCAAGATCGCCGTCAAGTCCATGGGGCTCGACGAGCTGGGCCCCTTCGATCCCCAGGAACGCGTGATCGAGTACGTGCTCGCGAAGGGCAGTCCCAAACGGCTCGTCGATCGCACCCTGGAGGGTTTTGTGCACGAAACCGCTTCGGAATCGCCCGCTCCCGGCGGCGGTTCCGTGGCCGCGGCGGTGGGAGCCCTGGGTGCGGCCCTCGGCGCGATGGTGGCGAATCTATCCAGCCACAAACGCGGCTGGGACGAGCGTTGGGAAGAGTTCAGCCGGCATGCGGAGCGCGGCATGGCCCTGTGCGACCGGCTCTTGCGGTTGGTCGACGAAGACACACGCGCCTTCGACGGTTTGATGTCCGCGTTCGGATTGCCGAAGGGCACACCCGAAGAGACCGCCGCGCGTCAGCGCGCGATTCAAGAAGCCACCGCCGGTGCCATCGAAGCACCGCTGGCGGTGATGGAGACGGCGCTCGAATCCATGCAGGTGCTAGCCGCCATGGCGGAGCACGGCATGGGAAGTTCCGTGTCCGATGCCGGGGTGGGGGCCCTGTGCGCACGCACGGCCGTGCTCGGCGCGGGTTTGAACGTCGAGATCAACGCGAAGGACCTGACGGACCCGGATCGCCGCGCCGGGTACCTGTCTCGGGCCAAGGAACTCTGCGCCCAAGCCGAAGCCCAAGAAACCGAGATCCTCGCCCAAGTCCGCGCCCGCCTCTAGCCGCTCCGGTAGGTGGGGACGGTGCCTGGCTCCCACTCCACCCCCCCTCCCCCCGAAACGACCCGGCGTCCGCCGGGTCGTTTCGGGG
>JBJHAV010000025.1:0-23756 GCA_050480685.1 Planctomycetaceae bacterium
CGTCGGCGCTGTTGTTGCCGAAGCCGCGCACCCGCGGGCCGCCGCAGCCGGCCACAGGCAACAGCGCGAGCCACGCGGCCAGGCCCAGGCACAGGGGCATTGCGGCCCGGGCGCGGATCCACGGGCCGAAGGGGCCGGATCGGGGCCGGCGGGGGGGAATCAAACGCGCGGGGTCTGCCATCGTGGCCGCCGGGGAGCACGTCGGGCCCCCAGGCCGGGGCGGTAGCATGTCAGGTTCGGGGGCCCCCGGACCAGGTTCCCCAGGCCCCCGGCGGCTTGCCCGTCCCCCGGCGGGTCCTTTCAAGGACGACTCGCGGGCCCCAAGAAACGCCCCGGGTTCCCTTTTCCGCCCTCCGCGACCCCCCCTCCCGCGCCCGAAAGCCCCCAAGGCCATGCCCCTCGACACGATCCCCGCCGCGCTCTCCGACCTCGAAGCCGGCAAGATGATCATCCTGGTCGACGACCCCGGCCGCGAAAACGAGGGCGACCTGGCCATGCTGGCCGAAAAGGTCACCCCCGAGGCGATCAACTTCATGATCCGCGAGGCGCGCGGGCTGGTCTGCATGCCCATGAGCGGGGAGCTTTGCGACCAATTGGCCCTGCCGCCCCAGGTCAGCGAAAACCAAAGCCGCATGGGCACCGGCTTCACGGTGTCGATCGAAGCGCGCCACGGGGTCACGACCGGCATCAGCGCCGCCGACCGGGCCCACACCATTCTGACGGCCGTGCATCCCGGGACCGGCCCCCAGGACCTGGCCCGCCCGGGCCACGTGTTCCCCCTGCGCGCCAAGGACGGGGGTGTGCTCGTGCGCGGCGGCCAAACCGAGGGCATCGTCGATTTGGCGCGCCTGGCGGGAGGGCGACCGGCCGGGGTGATCTGCGAAATCATCAACGACGATGGAACGATGGCGCGCATGCCCGATTTGGAGCGCTTCGCCGCGCGCCACGGGCTCAAGATCGTCACGATCGCGGACCTGATCGCCTATCGGCGCATGACCGAGCGCCTGGTCGAGCCGCTCGAAATGGACCTGCCCATGCCGACCCGTTTCGGCACCTTCCGGGCGCACCTCTTCCGCTCCAAACTCGACGGCCGCGAGCACGTGGCCCTGACCAGCGAAACCATGCCCGGGCCCGGCCTCGACGGTCCGCGCGAACCCGTCGACGGGGTGGTCACCGTGCGCGTGCACTCCGAATGCCTGACGGGCGATGTCTTCGGCAGCCTGCGCTGCGATTGCGGCCCGCAGCTCGCCCAAGCCCTCGAAGTGCTCGCCAAGGAACCCTTCGGCTGCCTGGTCTACATGCGCCAAGAGGGCCGCGGCATCGGCCTGGCCAACAAACTCAAGGCCTACCGCCTGCAGGACCAGGGCCTCGACACCGTGGAAGCCAACAAGGCCCTCGGTTTCCCCCCCGACCTGCGCGAATACGGCCTAGGCGCCCAAATCCTGACCTATCTGGGCGTGCGCCGCATGCGCCTTTTGACCAACAACCCCAAGAAGATCGTCGGCCTCGAAGGCTACGGCCTGACCCTCGAAGCCCAGATCCCGCTCCAAACCCCGCCCAACCCCGCCAACGAGCGCTACCTGGCCACCAAACGCACCAAACTCGGCCACCTGCTCGACGACCCCTCCACCCACCGCGGCTAAGGGGAGCGGTACCGAGACCTGGTGAATCATTCGGACTAGAACGCAGTGCACTCGTTGCGCGGTGCTTTCGTGGAGCCTTGCGGGCGATTGCGCGGAAAATCCGGACTGGTTCGAGATGAGGTGGAGTCGCGTTTTTCTGTTGCTCGTCCCCGTGGGGGCCCTGCTCGGTTTTCTGCTTTGGGACCGGGGCGAGCGGCGCTTGCCCGAGGTGGCGACGCCCCCGGCGCAGGAAGGTCAGGCCCTTGAGGGCGAGCTGCAACGCCCAAGGGTGGTTCCGGCCTCCGAATCGAGGGACGTGGTCGACCGCCGAACGCTCGCGAGCTCGTCTGGACGGAATCCAGTGGGGAGCCCGAAAAACGAGGGCGATGTGGTCCTTCTGGACGGATGGATGGTGCGGGCGAGTCCCGATGGAGAGGTGCTCGTTCCGGCCGACGGTCGTTTGATGGTTCACCTCGTGCGGGCGGGGAGCGCCCATGTGCCCGAGGTGCGCGCGGTGTCGGTGTCGGAAGGCAGGTTTCAGGTCGAGCTCGAGAGGGGCTTCGAGGAGCGCCTCCAGGTGGCAACAGCCCAGCTCAAGCACGGCGGCGCCACGCTACATCTTGTGGACACCCGCGTGCGGGTTGGATCCGCAGCGCGTGAGGTGCGTTTGAGGGTCGCGAGCGCTCCGGTCCTCTCCCTGCGGGACGCCGAGACAGGGGAAGAGCTCGGTGAAGTTCTTGGTGCGGCGAGGACGGACCAAGTTCCCGGTGCGCGCCCCAGATGGCCGACGCCAGGCCACCCGACCTTCGAAGCCGTTCAGTCGCTCGGACTCTCTCCGCTGCCGGTCGCACACCTACCGGCGGGTGGTGATTCGATCCTTGCCGTCGAGGGGTATTGCTGGCGACCGGTGGGCCCACTGTTGGCCGAGCATGGCGGCACGTTGGAGCTGCGCCGCGCAGGAGCGTTGCAATTCGACTTCGAGTGGGGCGGAGCCCCCGCCCGGCGGATCGAGCTGCTCTTGCGCACGGACTCGACGCGGCTTTGGATGTATCCGGCCTATGCCTTCGGATTCGATCTGGGAGACGAAGGCGCCACAAATCGGTTCCAGATCCACTTGCCCGGCCTGGAAGCAGGCGGCTTCGACTACATCGCTCACCTGGAAGGGGAGTCGGGGAGCCGACTTCGAGAGGGCTCGGTGGAGGTGCTCCAAGGGGAGATCGTTCCCGTTGGAGTCCTCTTTCCGTCGCATGCAACCGTTGATGTCGCGTTCCATTTCGAATTCGAGGATCCGGCGGATCCGGAACGTGTCGTGGGTGTACTGATTTTCGGAACCGACGCGCACGCGGGCCGTGAGTGGAAGAGCGGCCGTCGTTGGGTTTCGCCCCAGGATGGGCGGATCCCGACATACGTCGCGCCGCGGCCGATGCCACCGGGGAGCTACATGGCGGTCCTGGAGGGTACGAACCTGCGGTGGGCGTTTCGGGTCGAGGAAGAGCCGCACGCCCAAGAGATGATGTTGGAAGTGCCCGCTCTGCACCCCACGACGGTCCAGGTTCATCCGCAGGATGCTGCGGCGACTTATCCGGTTCGGGTTGTGGGCTGGCGCGCCCGGCTGGGCGACAGCGCGTTGCCCGACATGTTCGCGTCCTTGAGGCCCAGGCTGGCGAAGCCGGTCGAGATTCCGGGGACCCTGCTTTTGCCCACACGCGGAACGATCGAGTTCTCGCTGGAGGTGGATGGCATGGGGGCTCGCCACGTGGGCGGCGTGGAGGCCGGCCCGGCGATCGATCTGCTGCTACCCGAGCGGGCTCAACGGCTCCGGGTCAGCGCGGCGGACTCCCAGGGCCCGGCCCTGCGCCCGGAGTATTGGTGGTACTCGAGCTGGAGCTTCCATTTCGCGGACGGCACGCGGCGTCCGGCCTGGCCCACCTTGGTTGAGCCTGCAAGAGTCCCCGGACCGGAGATCGTGCTGACCCGCTGGGGAGCACAGGGCGGGTCCGTGTCCAGCGCTTCCGAGGGCACTTTCTTGGTCCCGGCAGGCGCGGTGCGTTTGAGCCTTGCCCCCGACGAGCCGGGGACCGAACCGAGGTGGTTCGAACTCGCGTCGGAACCCGACGAAGGAGTTCTCCGCGTCTTCCTCGAAAGCCGCTGAGTACCGAGACCGGCCGGTTTCGGTGTTCAGCGCGGTTCGGGCTCGATGTAGCGGAGTTCGATGCGCTGGCCGGGCAAGGGCGAAAATCCCTCGGACAAGTGACCTAGATGGACGTCGTTTAGGTACCAGGTCAGCGGTTGGCCTTCACGGATTCGGATCCAGAAGCTCCCGTCCGGCGCCACGGGGGTATTGCCCGCACGCAGCATCCGGTGGGAACCGGAGCTCCGATAAGCCACCAGGGCGAGCGAGCGGTGTCGGTGGTCTTGGAATACAGTGGGGGGCAACCGGTCGAAGTCGATTGTTCCGTAGGCCAGCTCGCTGTCCGGTAGCGTGGCGATCGATACGGGGCGGAGACTCGGATCGTCCTGTTGGACGGTGAACTCGTACTCTTCTCCGCCCACATAACGCAGGTGGTCTTCGATGCGAACGCGCCAGCGGCCCGGCGTGAGGCCTGGGAAGACGAGCCGTCCGGACGGATCGGCGTACGCGTTGACCCATTCGCGCCGCCCTGGGAAGAGCTCACCGTCGAAGGCCTCCCGAAGATTCGCCGTCGCTTCGAAAAATCCCGCCGGATCTTGGGAACTGCCGACGAAGCCGAGCAGCGTCAGGTCCAGGCCGACTCGAAGCTGGATCTCGACCGCGTAGAGCGGGGAAGGCTCGGCGGTGGGCCTCAGAAAGTACGTGAAGCTCTCGAACCCAACCGCGTTGACTTCGAGGACAAGCGACGAGGGGCCATCGTTCTCTGGATCGGAGCTCTTTGCCCCGGGCTTCACAGTGAGGACACTCTCGAATCTCTGGGCGCCGGAGAGCTGGATCGTCGCGCGTTCCTCCGAGTAATCGCGCCCGTACCAGTGCATCGAAACTTCGACCGGCAGAGTCCCGGGTCGATTGAAGAAGTCGAGGTCCACGCGCAGTAGGTGATCCGCGTCTGCCTCCGGGAAAGGTTCCTGGCCATCTTCCTGGGACTCTGATTCCTGCTGTGGCCCGGCCGAGGGCAACTCACCGCGCACTCCCGCCCGGGGATCCGTCACGAGCGTGGGGCCCTGGTTGCGCTCGATCTCGGATGCCGGAAGGCTCGGCGGCTCGGCTCGCTCCCGAGGATCCTTAGGCCGCAACAGGCCGAAGAGAGGCGCGACCACGGCGATGCAAACCACCGCCAAGAGGCCGAGCTTCAGCGAGTCGGGGTTCTCCTTGGTCCTCAGCCTCGATCGAGAGTTCACGGCTTCTCCTCCGTCGCTAGATTTCCCATACCGGACGGCTGGCGCCTCCCATCCGATTCAGCTCTGGCCCAGCCGAGGAGAGGCGAAAATCGGTCCAGCTTCGTAAGGTGCAGGTATGGGAGGGAGGCGCAGGGTCAGGTAGGGCAGAGAGGCCGATAGGTTGACTTACAATCGAGGGGAAGCCGGGCGAGAAGTTCGGCCGGGCGGTCCGGTTCCGCGGGAATAGGGTCCTAGCCCCGGCGTCTACCCCGCTCGTATGGGCCTGCGTTTGATGACTTCGCCGATGGAGCCGCTGGGGGAGGAGCCGCTGGAGAGCCAGGAGTCTGCCCTGGTGGCCCGGGCCGTCAAGGGCGAGGCGGAGGCCTTCCAGGTGCTGGTGGAGCGCCACCAGGAGCGGGTTTTCTCCCTGGTGCGGCACTACACGCGGCACCCGGCGGAGGCCGAGGACCTGGCCCAGGAGACGTTTTTGAAGGCGTTCCGGCGGCTGGACAGCTTCCAGGGGCAGGCCTCGTTCTCCACCTGGCTGCACCGCATCGCGGTCAACACCTGCCTGGACTTCCTGAAGCGCAAGGGGCGCAGTCCGGTGGCGGCGGTGGAGGACCCGGAGGCGGTGGGGCAGTCGGCGCCGGTGCGGGTGTCCGCGCCCCATGCGCGGCTGGAGCGCGAGGAGATCGCGCGGGTCACGCATCTGGTGCTGGAGGACCTGCCGGAGATCTTCCGCACGGTGCTTGTGCTGCGCGAGTTCGAAGGGCACAGCTACCAGGAGATCGCCGACCTGGTGGGGGTTTCGATCGGGACGGTGGAGTCCCGGTTGTTCCGGGCGCGGGCGCGTTTTAAGCGGGGGCTGCTGGAGCGGTTCCCCGAGTACGCCGAGGATCCCGACGGGGAAGGGGGTCTGCCGTGAGCGCGGGCGGTTTGGATTGTGGGGGCGCGGCGAAACTGCTGCCGCGCTACCTGGATGGGGAATTGGCCGACCGGCTCGCCAGCGGTCTGCGTGGGCACCTGCTCGCCTGCCGGGACTGCCGCGGCGCCTTGCAGGCCGAGCGCGACGCGCGCCGCTGGTTCGAAGCCCAGCCGCCGCCGGTCGTGCCCGGCGGGTTCGCGGCCCGGGTGGCGGCCCTGGCGGCCCTTGGGGTCGAGAGCGAAGCTCGCCCGCGGGATCTGCCCACGGCGTTCCAGGCGGCCCTTCCGGAGGATCCCCAGGCCGGCGCCCTGCTTGAGTTCACCGTGCGGTTGGTCGCGCTGGCGGCCCTGGCGCTGTTGGGACTCTCCCTGGTCCTGGCCCTGAGCGCCCGCCCGGCCGCCCCGGCCCAACTGTTCGCCGACCCCCTGCCGGAGGTGCTCGAGCGCCTCGACCAACTCAACCGGCGCGCCCTGGAGGCCGCCGCCGACGAGGCGGTCCGCCCGGCCGGGCGAGGTGAGCCCGCGGATCGCTGATGGGCGCCCTGCGCGGCTGGATCCTGCTCCTGGCGGGCATGGCGTTCCTGGCGGGCCTGGCCTCCGGGATGCTGCTGGGGATTTCCACCCGCCCGGCCGAGCCGCCCCAGGGGCCCTTCGCGGAGTACCGCGAGCTGCTGGCGGCCGAGTTTGACCTCTCGCCCGAGCGCCGGCGCGGGCTGGCGGCGATCCTGGAGCGCTACCAGCGGGAGCTGGAGGTGTTGCAGGGGCGCCAGGCCGCCGCGATCGAGCCGGAATTGCGCCGCCTGGGCCTACAGTACCGCGATCTGATCCGCGACTTCGTGCTGCCCGAGGCCCAGCGCGCCCGCTTCGACGCCCTGGCCGCCGCCGAGCCCTGGCCGCCCACCCCGGGCGGCTGAAGCTCGCTCCGCCCGCCACGGCATCCCGCTTCGCCCGTTTTCCTCCCGACTCCCCGCACACCCATCCATGGCCCGTTCCTGCGGCATCCACCTCGGTCATCGGCACGCAGCCCTTCTGGTGCTCGACGGCAGCGCTAAACGCCCGAAGGTGCGCGCCAACCTATTGGCCGTCGCCCCCGTGGGCGCGGACGATCCCCAAGGTCAGGTCGGCGAAGCCCTCAAGGCCGCCGCCAAGGCGTCGAAGCTCAAGCTCGGCGACGCCACCATCGGGCTGGCGGTGGAGTCGGGGCTGGCGGCTTTCCGCCAACTCACCCTGCCGATGGCGGAGCGCTCCAAGATCGAGGAGGTGCTCAAGTTCGAGGTGGAGAGCTCCTTGCCCCACCTGGACGTGGACGACGTGGTGGTCGACTTTCAGATCCGCAAGTCGTCGCCGGTGGAATCCGATCTGCTCGTGACCGCCGTGCCCAAGGCGGATCTGGCGGAGCGCATCGAAGTCGTGTCGCGCATCGGCTTCGAGCCGACCGACGTGGAGCTCGAAGCGACGGCCCTGTTCGACGCGGCGCGCCACGCGGGGGTGCTCGCCGAAGGCGGGGTGCAACTGCTCGTGCACGTGGGTGAGCGCTCCACGACCCTAGTCGCGGTCGAAGCCGGGCAACTGCGTTCCATGCGCGCCTTGCACCTGGATCTTGCGCCACGCGTGCCGGAGGGCGGCGACCAGGCCGAAGCCGCCGCGCCCGCCGAGCCGGCCTTCGCCGAGACAAGCGAGGGCGAAACCGAAGGCGCTCCCGCCGCGGTCCTGGCCGCCGATGCGGCGCCGATTTTTGCTCCCGATCCCGAGCGCCTGCGCCTGGCCCTCGACCGCTTGAGCAAGGAACTGCAGCGCACGGCCACGGCCAGCCAGCGGGATTTGCCCCTGACAGGCATTTATCTCTGCGGCTTGCCGCTTTTGGAGCACCTCGGTCCCCAGGTCGCGGGCGTGCCGCTCCAGGCCCTCGATCCCTTCGGCGACGATGCGGCCCTGGCGCCCGAGGAACGCAGCCTGTTCGTGATCGCGTTCGGCGCGGCGCTGCACCAGTCGGGCGGCGGCCTGCTCCAGCCCCACCTGCGCCGGGAAGAGCTGCGCTTCGCGGGCACCTTTGAGCGCCTCGAAGTGCCGCTCGGCGTGCTCGGCTTGCTGCTGCTGACCTTCGCCTCGGCCATGTACATCGTCAACGCGAGCCTGATCCAATCGCGCAACCGCGACATGGGCGTGTGGGTCGAAGCCAACATGCACTACCTGCTCGGGCGCCCGGACCACGGCGAACCCGGTCGGGTGGTCGATCCGCCCGACATGTTGCGCAGTTATGCGCGGCGCATCGACCCGCGCGGCCCGGGGGATCCGGATCGCACGCATTTCGAGCGCCTGCGCCACGTGGACCGTCTGTTGGAGGACGAGGTCCGGCGCCTGCAACGGGAGCTCGGCACCCTGCAGGACATCCAGCCGCCCATGTCGGCCCTGGAGGCCGCGAGTGCCGTGCTGGACCTGATCGACCGCATGCAGGGAGAGATCGGGCGCTTCGCCATCCGCGATCTGCGCGCGGACTACCGCGTCGGCACGGCCGGTGCGAGCGGGGCGGAGCGTGTGCTCGTGACCTTGAACCTGACCTTCTGGGCGGATACCGACGTGATCGCTTCGCGGGCCTACAACAACCTGGTCAGCGCCTTCGAGGCCCAGCCGTGGGTGCTCGAAGTCCCCCGCAGGCCCACCACCAACCTGGAGCAAGGCACCGGCCTTTTCGTGGACGGCCTGCAGATCCACGTCGACAACCGCATGATCCAGAAGGACGGCCCGGGAGCCCGCCTGTGAAGTCGCTGACGAAATCCCTGGATGCCACACGCCTGATGATCCTCGGTTCCTTTTTGGGGGCCCTGGTCATGGGGGGACTGGTTTTTTTCCACCAACGGCCGTTGATGGCCCAGCTCGATCGGCAGCTCGAAAACGAGGTGCTCGTGCTCGGGCGCACGGTGCAAACCAAGGGCGTCCAGTTGGCCGAGCTCCAGCGCCAGGCCAGCCGGGAGCAGTTCAAGGGCGAGGACCACGCAGAAACCTACATCCGCCAAATCGCTTCCCACGAGGACGTGCAGGTCGGACAGGTGAACGTGAACCCGGCCCCGGACCTTTTCCCCGCCGCGGGTATCCGCGATCGGCGCTACTCGATCACCCCTCCCAGGGGACAAGACCGGTCCTTCCGGCGCGACAGCTTGGGCAACTTCCTCTACCGATTGGAAGCCGACAGCCGGCGCGTGAGGGTGACGCGCATCCGCATTTCGCCCCACGGGCGCGCGCCCCGGCCCCACGAGGTGGCCAGCGACCGCTGGGACTTCGAGTTCGAGATTACGACCCGCGAGAAGCTCGATTGAGTTCGGCCGCGCGGGGTGGTCCGGAGGGGAGGGATCACGTGCTCTACGACGGCACCTGCGGGCTGTGCCACGGTGCGGTCAAACGCTTGGTGCGCTGGGATCGGGACGGGTCGCGCTTTCGATTTGCGCCGCTCGGGGGCGAAACCGCCACGCGGCTGCTCGAACACGCCGGCCCGCAGCCGGACAGCGTGCTCGTGGTGACGCCGGAGGGGCGGGTGCTCAGCCGCATGGGAGCCCAGCGGCGTCTGCTCACCCGTTTGGGCGGGCGGTTTGCGCCGCTGGCTTGGCTCGCGCGGCTGATTCCCACGTGGCTCGGGGATCGCCTGTATGACGCGGTTGCACGCCGCCGCCGGCGACTCGCGGCGCCGCCCGACGGAGCCTGCCCGCTCCTGCCGCCGGACCTAGCGCGACGCTTCGATCCCTGACGGTGCCCTCTCCCCTCGGTCGCCGGTGCGGGAAGTTGGAGCCAGGCACCGTCTTCCCGCACTGGCTTCCCGCACGACTCCCCAGGGCCGGGGATCAGATCTCGTGGCCGGCGAGCCAGGCGTGGACCGGTGCGCCCTGGCGTTCGCGGGACCACTCGGCGAGCAGGCTGCGCTCCCGATCGGGCGTCAGTCCCGCCGCCAGCGGTCGGTCGAGCCCCAGGCCGGCGAGCCAAGCTAGGGTGTCCCCGAAGGTCGACTCCAAAGGGCGTGGGGCCAGCCCGGCGGCGAGGGCGCGTCCGTTGTCCACGGCCATCAAGCCGCGGGGCCCCTCCTCGGGGATCCAAAGGGGCAGATCGGCGAAGGCCACGAGCCCGCGTTCGAGCAGGAACGAGGGATCGACCCACTCGATTTGGCCGTCGCCGCCCGCCAGCGCCAGGCCGGCTTCGAGCAGCTCGCCCATGGAAGTGCGGTGAGTGGGGCCCGCGACCTGGTAGATGCCCGTTTGGCGCCGCTCAAGCAGGTCTAGGGCAAAACGCGCCAGGTCGCGCCCGTCGATCCACTGCACCTGGGCGCCGGCCGGCGAAGGCGCGAGCACCACGCCGCCACGGGACAGCCTGCGCACCCAGTAACTGAAACGATCGGTCGGGTCGTGGGGTCCGACCACCAGCCCGGGCCGCAGAATCAGGGCGCGTTCGCCAAAGCGCGCGCCCACTTCGCCTTCCGCCGCGGCCTTGAGGGCGCCGTAGGTGTCGGGTGCCAGCGCGGGCTCGGGACCGGCGGGTAACGCGGCCAGGGGCGCGTGTTCGTCTTGACCCAAACGGGCCGGATCGCCGAGCACCGAGATGGTCGAGACGAATAGGTAGCAGGCCACCCGCTCGCGTAACCACTCGGCCGAGGCGGCCACTTCGCTGGGCAAGTACCCGGACGTGTCGATGCAAGCATCCCACTCCCCAACGCCCAAGGCCGTCAGATCGCCGCGGCGATCGCCCGTTCGTCGTTCGACGTCGGGAAAGAGCTCCGCGCCGCTGCGGCCGCGGTGGAAAAGCGTGACCTCGTGACCTCGCCCAAGGGCTTCCTCCACCAGGTGTCGACCCACGAACCGGGTCCCGCCGAGCACGAGCAGTTTCATGCCGTAGAGGTACCACGGTGCAGCGGATTCCATAAGGGGGGTAGGGACCCCAAACCTTCGATCCGCGGCCTCCGCAGGGGGTTCCCGCCGAAAACTGCGAGCCGTCCACTTTAGCGGATCGCCGCTCTCGTCTGCGTTGCCTGCGGGGGGAACGCCGCAGGCACCCGCGCGCCGTTAGCTGCGGCGCGAGACCAGAAGCGCGGGACGGTCGACGCGGCTGTGATGGTCCTGGAGGGGCTCGACTTCGAGCGCCCGGCGATGGAGGGCGTCGAGGGCCATGACCACCGCGCTGATGCCCGCGGAGGTGGTCACCACCGGGATCCCGGCCGAAATCGCCGCGGCGCGGATGGCGCTGTCGTCCTCGCGCTGTTGCCGGCCGGCGGGGGTGTTGAGCACCAGTTGGATCTCGCGGTTCTTGATCAGGTCGACGATGTGCGGCCGGCCTTCGTGGACCTTGTTGACCCGTTGCACGCGGATGCCGTTGGCGACCAGGGTGCGGTAGGTGCCTTCGGTGGCCACGAGTTCATAGCCCAGGGCCTGCAACTGCCTGGCTTCGGGCACCAGCGCGCGTTTGTCGGCCGCCTTGACGGTCAGCAGCACACGCCCGGTGCGGGGCAGCTTCATCCCGGCTCCCAGGTAGGCCTTCAGGAAAGCCGAGCCCAGGTCCTGGTCGATGCCCATCACCTCGCCGGTCGAGCGCATCTCCGGGCTCAGGCGGAAGTCGGTGTTCGGGAAGCGGTTGTGGGGGAACACCGGCGCCTTGACCGAGAAGTAGGGCGGCACGATCTCGGCCGTGAAGCCGAGCTCCTCCAGGGTCGCGCCGCACATCAGCTTGGCGGCCAGCTTCGCCAGGGGCACACCGATCGCCTTGCTGACGAAGGGCGCCGTGCGCGAAGCGCGCGGATTCACCTCCAGCACGTAGACCGTGTCACCCTTCACCGCGAACTGCACGTTCATCAAGCCGATCACGCCCAGTTCGAGGGCCATGGCCTTGGTGGCCTGGGTGATCTCTTCGACCAGACGCCCGTCGAGGGTGTGGGGCGGCAGCACACAGGTCGAATCGCCCGAGTGCACCCCGGCCTCCTCGATGTGCTCCATGATGCCGCCGATTACCACTTGGCGGCCATCGGCGATGGCGTCCACGTCGACCTCGATGGCGTCCTCCAGGAACTTGTCCACGAGCACCGGGTGGTCCGGCGAGGCGTGCACCGCGTGGGTCATGAAGCGATCCAGCGTGGCGTCGTCGTGGACGATCTCCATGGCGCGACCGCCGAGCACGTAGGAGGGACGCACGATCACCGGATAACCGATGCGGCGCGCGATCTCGAAGGCTTGGGCGGCGTTCGTGGCGATGCCGTTCTCGGGTTGGCGCAGGCCGAGTTTGTTCAGGAACTCGGTGAAGTGCTCGCGATCCTCGGCCCGGTCGATGGAGGCCACGGAGGTGCCGATCAGGGGCGCACCGGCGTCCTCCAACCCCTTGGCGAGGTTCAGGGGCGTTTGCCCGCCGAACTGCACGATGATGCCCTTGGGCTTCACGGCGCGCACGATGTGCAGCACGTCTTCGTGGGTGAGCGGCTCGAAGAACAGATGGTCCGAGGTGTCGAAGTCGGTCGAGACCGTCTCGGGGTTCGAGTTGACCATGACGGACTCATAGCCGAGTTCGCGCGCCGCGAAAGCGGCGTGCACGCAGCAGTAGTCGAACTCGATGCCCTGGCCGATGCGGTTCGGACCTCCGCCCAGGATCATGATCTTCTCGGCCTGGCCCTCGCGCGTTTCGGTCTCTTCAGGTTCCCAGGTGGAGTAGTAGTAGGGCGTGACGGCTTCGAACTCGGCGGCGCAGGTGTCGACCAACTTGTAGACCGGCGCCAAGCCCCACTGGTCGCGCAGATCGCTGACTTCCTTCGGCGCTAGGCCGGTGGCGTTGGCGATCTGGCGGTCCGAGTAGCCCAGGCGCTTGGCCGCGCGCAAAAGTTCCGGGTGGAGCTTGGCGCCGCGCAATTCGGATTCGAAGTCGACCAGCTCGCGCAGGTTCTCCAGGAACCAGGGATCGATCTTGCTGGCTTCGTGGATCTCCGCCACGTCCCAACCCGCACGCAAGGCGGTTGCGATCGCCGGCAAACGGCGGTCGTTGGGCACGCGCAGCAACCGGCCGAGGGCTTCTTGGTCGTAGGCCAAGGGTGTGATGCCGCCCGGCTCGTCCAGGCCGAAACCCTTCAGGCCGGTCTCCAAGCCGCGCAGGGCTTTCTGAACGGCTTCCTTGAAGGTGCGCCCGATGCTCATCACCTCGCCCACGCTCTTCATCTGCGTGGTCAGGGTGGTGTCGGCGCCCGGGAACTTCTCGAAGGTGAAGCGCGGGATCTTGACCACGCAGTAATCGATCGTGGGCTCGAAGCTCGCCGGCGTGACACGCGTGATGTCGTTGTTGATCTCGTCCAGGGTGTAACCCACCGCCAGCTTGGCGGCGAACTTGGCGATCGGGAATCCGGTGGCCTTGGAGGCCAGTGCCGAGGAGCGCGAAACGCGCGGATTCATCTCGATCACGATCATGCGCCCGGTCGCCGGATCGATCGCGAACTGGCAGTTCGAGCCGCCGCATTCCACCCCGATCTCGCGCATGATCGCGATCGAGGCGTTGCGCATGTTCTGGTACTCGCGGTCGGTCAAAGTCTGGGCCGGCGCCACCGTGATCGAGTCGCCGGTGTGCACGCCCATCGGGTCGAGGTTTTCGATCGAGCAGATGATGACCACGTTGTCGGCGCGGTCACGCATCACCTCCATCTCGTATTCCTTCCAACCGACCAGACTCTCCTCGACCAGGATCTCGGAGTTCATCGAGAGCGAGAGCCCGCGCGCGGCGATTTCCTCGAACTCCTCGACGTTGTAGGCGATGCCGCCGCCGGTGCCGCCCAGGGTGAAGCCGGGGCGAATGACACAGGGCAGCCCGATGTCCGCCAGCACCCGGCGCGCGTCCTCCATGGTGTGCGCCACGCCGGAGCGGGCACACTCCAGCCCGCAGTTCGCCATCGCCGAGCGGAACAGGTCGCGGTCCTCGGCCTTGCGGATCACATGCGCGTCCGCGCCGATCATCTCGACGCCGTACTCCTCCAGCACACCCTGGTCGTAAAGCGCCAGGGCCGTGTTCAGGCCTGTCTGCCCGCCCAGGGTCGGCAGCAACGCGTCGGGGCGCTCGCGCGCGATGATCTTGGCCACGACCTCGGGCAGGATCGGCTCGATGTAGGTCACATCGGCCGTCTCCGGGTCGGTCATGATCGTGGCCGGGTTCGAGTTGACCAGCAGCACCCGGTAGCCTTCCTCGCGCAGGGCTTTGCAGGCTTGGGTGCCCGAGTAGTCGAACTCGCAGGCCTGCCCGATGACGATCGGGCCGCTGCCGAGAATCAGGATCGAGCGGATGTCGTCGCGCTTGGGCATTCGCGTCGGGCGGCGCCGCGTTCGCGGCGTGGGCCGGGGATGGCCGCGGGGAGCCGCGGGTGCGTGGTGGGGGGGAGGGCGGAGCCGGCCGCGAGGGAACCTCGGGGCGGCGGGGCGACCGGGCCAGGGCCGGGGCGCACGCCGACCGCAAAGCGCCCGGGCGATTGTTTCACAGGGGGAGAGGCTTGTCGATGGAGCCGGAGCGGTGCGGCGAAGGGCCCGCCGGCTCAGCGCCGCGCGAGCAGCGCCGCCACGGGCCCGTCCTCCACGCTCCGGCCGGGGGCCGGCCGCCCGGCTCCCCGCAGGAGAACGTACCTCGCCCGACCGGCCCGGGCCTTTTTGTCGCGTCCCATGGCGGCCAAAACCCGCTCCGCCGGGAGCTCGACGCCGAAGCGCGCCTCCAGCTCGCCCAAACCCACCGGCAGTCCCGCGCCGCGGGAGGCCGCGCGCACCCGCTCGGGCAACTCGGGCTCCTCCAGGAGCCCCGTCTCCCGGGATAGCTCGACCGCCAGGTGCACCCCCACCGCCACCGCCAACCCGTGGGGCACCCGCCCGTGCCCGGCGGTGGTTTCGATGCCGTGGGCGAAGGTGTGCCCCAGGTTGAGCACCTCCCTGGGGCCGGCCTCGCGCTCGTCGGCGGCGACCACCTCGGCCTTGACGGCCACGCAGCGCGCCACCATGCCGGCCCAGGCCTGGGGCTCCCTCCGTCCACCGCGCTCGGCCAAGTCTTCGAGCAGCTCCGGCGCGCCCACCAGGGCCGTTTTGAGCACCTCCCCCAGGCCCGACTGCCACTCCAGCGCGGGCAGCTCGCCCAGGGCCGAAAGGTCCGCGAGCACCCTTACCGGCGGGTGGAAGGCCCCGGCCAGGTTCTTGCCGCGCGCCAGGTCCACCGCCGTTTTGCCGCCCACCGAGGCGTCGACCATGGCCAAGAGTGTCGTCGGGCAGGCCACCCAATCCACCCCGCGCAGGTAGAGGGCCGCCGCCAGACCCGCCAGGTCCAAGGCCGCCCCGCCCCCCAAGGCCACCACCAGGTCGCCCCGGTCCAGTCGCCTGGCCGGGTCCGGATCGGCCAGGTCCTCGAGCACCTCGCCGAGCACCGGCCAGGCCTTGGCCGCCTCCCCGGCGGGCAGGGCAACGGCCGATTCCGCCAGGGCCGCGGGCAACCGCGGACGGAGCGCTTCGAGCACCCGCCGGTCCGCCACCAACCTGGCCCGGCGGCCTTCGAGCAGGGCCGCAAGCTCCCCAAGCACCCCTTCGCCGATGCGCACGGCGTAGGGGCGTCCTGCGCCCACGGCCACCTCGATCGCCGTCAAGCGCCCGAACGCGCGCCCAGGGCGCGCTGGCGGCGTTGTTCGATCCGCTGGCGCACGAATTCCTCCGAGCGGCGTCGATCCCGGCGCACGAGCCAGATCAAGAGCGCCACCAGCAGCAGGGTCGTGGAAGCGACCGCGGCCAAAAGGATGCGCATTCCGAAGGGTTCCGGCGCCACGAATCGGTGGGCTTCGACGACCACGAAGAAGGGCGCCACGTGGCGCGCGCCCTGCGCGGACTCGTAGGCGAAGTTCTTGAGGAACAGCAGGCGGGCTTCGACCAGGTCACCCCGCGCCAGGTCCTCCACGGCGAAGGGCGCGTGGGCGTGGATGAGCCGCACGCGCTGGTCCCAGTTGGCGTTGCCGATCCAAAACTCGCTGATCCTCTCGATCCGCGCCGGGTTTTCGCCCGGCACGGCCCGCCGCAGGGCCTGGAGTTGGCTGACCGGCAGCCGGAAGGGCTGACCGCGGTGGACGTCCGGATCGCCCAGGATTTCCGCCAGCAGGGTCGCGTCCAGCTCGGGGGCGGAGTCCCAGTCGATGCTGCCCGGGGCCATGTCGCGGGCGAAGGCCATCAGCAGGTGCCGTTCGGGCAGGGTCAGATCCCCGGGCGCATCCAGGGTGTCGTCGCGCACCCCGGCCAGGGCGCCGGGTGCCAGGGAGAGCTGGGGACCCAGGGGCGGCGAGGAGGGCGTGGCGGCCCAACCGACCACCAGGGGCGCGTCGACCCACTCGGGGGCCCCCTCCGGCCCGACCGGCAGCTCGTCGCTGAAGCGCTTGAGCACCAGTCCGTCCAGGCGCAGCCAATCCCCGGGTTGCACCAGACCGGGCAAGCGCGTGGCCAGGGCGTGGACCCGGGCGCCGTCCTCGGTGGCGATCACCAGCCGGAATTCCTCGTCCCGGTCAATGGCCGGCCGGCGGGTGCGGGCGTGCAGCACCTCCCCGCGCACGGACAGGGGCCGGGCCCGCCAGGCGGCCGGGTCGGCGGCGATCGCTTCCAAGAGCGGCCCGTCGGCGCTGGGGGTCTCCAGGGCTTCGTAGTGGCGCGGGGTCAGCCGCCGGACCGACTCCAGGAGGGTGTCCACGGCGGCCCGCTCCAGGCGCACCCGGGTTTCGGGGGTGCCGTCCTCCACGATCTGCGCGACGGCCTCCACCGGCAACTCGGGCAGCTCCAGGGGGGCCTCGGCCGGCAGGTGCGCGGCCTCGGGCTCGCCGCGCCCGGACCACTGCCACTGGGTGACCACGATCGCGATCAGGATCCCCAGGGCACCCAGGCCCAAGGCCACGAGCTTGGCGCGCTCCTGGCCGGTCATCGCGGACGGGCCGCGGGCTCCTTCGAAGGATCGCATGGGGTGGTCTCCTGGCGCCCGGACGGCGCTTCCATCGGTTGCGGGCGAAACCCGCGGGAAACAAAGGGGATCAGGTCGCGGCGAGCGCGCGGCGGGTGGCCCGCAGGCCGGCCGCGTGCACCAGGCCGCGGAACAAACGGCCGTCGGGGTGGCCGTCGGCGGACAGCTCCGGGTGCCATTGCACACCCAGGGCGAAAGGATGGTCGGGTCGTTCCAGGGCCTCGATCAGGCCCTGGTCGTCCCGGGCGGCCACGCGCCAGCCGTCGCCGGCGCGCGCGACCGCCTGGTGGTGGCGCGAGACCACTTCCAGGTGTTCACACTCGGCCAACTCGGCCAGTCGGGAGCCGGGGGTCAGCCGGACCCGGTGGCGCGTGTCGCGGTGATCCGCGCTGCCGGGCAGGTCCTCGGGCAGGTGCTGGTGGAGATCGCCGCCCTCCACGAGGGCCATGAGCTGCATGCCGTAGCAGATGCCCAGCACCGGCACACCGCGCTCCAGGGCGGCGCGGGCGAGCTCCACGTCGAAATCTTGCTTGGCGGCCGGGACGGGCACGGCCGCCGGGTGGGTCGGCCCGAGCCCCAGGCGCTGCATGTCGAAATCGTCGCCCCCGGAGAGCACCAGGCCGTCCAGGCGCTCCACCAGGGCTTCCACGTCTCTCGGGCCGCCGGCCGGGTAGATGCCGACCGGCAGGCCGCCCGCGGCCAAAACGGCCTGGGCGTAGCGCAGGGGCAGGTCGAGCCGCCACCCGGAGCGCTCCAGCAGATTGCCGTTGATCCCGATGCAGGGTCGTTGGTCGTAGCTCACGCCGCGATTCTACTAGTCCACCGCCGCGATCGAGGGGAGCCTCGGCGCTCCCCCGTGCACCGGCGGGAGCCCGGCCGCCCGTTTTTCCGCTCCACCACGTCCACCCGCCCACATTTCCATCGCCGTGCCCGCCGACCCTCCCTGGCTGCTTTTGCTGCTCTACCTCGCCTCGGGCAGTTTGTTGCTCGCCAAGGGCGCCGATTGGCTGGTGGACGGCAGCGCCCGCATGGCGCGCCGCATGGGGGTCAGCACCCTGGCGATCGGCCTGACCGTGGTGGCCTGGGGCACCTCGGCGCCGGAGGTGGTCGTGACCGGCATGGCCGCGTATGAGGGCCACCCGGCCATCGGGATCGGCAACGTGCTGGGCTCGAACATCGCCAACATCGGCCTGGTGCTCGGGGCCTGCGCCCTGGTGTTGCCGCGTGTGCTGGAGGCGCGCATCGCATCCCGCGACCTCTTTTGGCTGTTCGCCTCCGTGGGCGCCTTTTGGTGGGTCTGTTTGGACGGGGGTTTTTCGCGCGGCAACGCGCTGCTGCTGCTGGGGCTCTTCGGGATCTACAACCTCTGGCTGTGGCGCGATGCTCGCCGCGAGGGCCGCGCCGCGGCCGAGGCCGCCGCGGCCCTCGGTGTCCCGGACCCGCGCGCGGCTTCCCACGGCGGCAAACCGCCCTGGCGCATGACGCTCCTGGGTCTGGTCGGCGTGGCCCTCGGCGCGAAGTTGATCGTGATGGGCGCCGAAGGCGGCGCCCTGCGCCTGGGCGTGGACCAGCGCGTGGTGGGCCTGACCGTGGTCGCGATCGGCACCAGCCTGCCCGAACTGGCCGCCGGCCTGGGCGGAGCCTTCAAGGGCGAAAGCGACATCAGCCTGGGCAACGTGCTCGGCAGCAACGTCTTCAACGTCCTGGCCGTCTTCGGCCTCGTCGCCCTGGTGCAGCCCTTGCAACCCGGCACCATGCCGACCCCCGAAGCCGAAATCGAACTCGCCGCCGCCTTCGAAGGCGCCCTCGGCCACGACCTGCCCCACGTCCTGGCCTTCAGCGCCGCCGCCGCCCTCTTGCCCTTCCTCGGCGGCGCCCGCTTCGGCCGCCTCAAGGGCGCCGCGCTGCTCACCGCCTATGCCGCCTACTGCTGGAGCCTGTTTTAGTTTCGGCGCTTTCTCCGTGCACGGCGAGGCATCGCGAGCGCCAGCCTCCGACAGCCCTTTTTTCCGGACGAGCATCGCGACCGCGAGCACCCTCGGGCGATCTTCGGAAGTTGCCTTTGGGTGCTTGCGGCCGCAAAGCCTCGCTGGCAAGTAGGTCGGACTCGGTTGACGCTACTGCTGGGTCAAGACTCTTCGTCGAACTCGGCTTCGATCCCGATGCGCAGAAGTCGACCGCCGATGGGCTCGTCGAAGACAAACACGAGCAGGCGATCCTCGTCGGAGGGAATGGGCGGGAACGAGGCGATCGAGAAGGTCATGTCCACTGCATCAACCGAGCCGGTGGCTCCGGGCACGGGGACCAGGTTGCCTCCACTCACGGTCATCAGGTGCACACTCAACAACTGAGCCGATGATCCCGCAGGCGGATGAACCTGACCGCTGAGGCCGATCAGGGCCACCGTGTCTCCGTTGCCGACGTGCACAAACATGGTGTCGTGCCAAGCGGAGGCCAGCCCGAGGCGGAGGTAGTCAGCGGTGCGCGTCAGTTCGAAGTCCGGAAGTTGATTTGCTTCGCGCAGCACATCCTCGATCAAGCCCGAATACGAGGCAGTCAAACGAACTTCGACGTTCTCGGCTCCGGTCGGATCGATTCCGAAGATCTCGAAGTCCGCGCCCGGATTGCCTTGGGCCATCGATAGGCCCCCTAGCGAGATGCGCTGTCCAAGTCCTCCGCGTGTGTCCTGGGGCCGCCCTTCGTGGGAGACGCCACCGACCTTGACGCCGGTGAAGGTCACCTTGCCCGTTCCGGGTCCTTGACGCTTGACTTCCAACGTGAGGTCGGTCATCGGCAGACCCCCCCGTTGCAGGTGAGTCGCCGTCCCTTTGACTGTGGGCGTTGCGCTCACGGCGCCAGCGCCGAACGTGGTCGAAGCCCCTGACGTGACGTCCTTCTTGCCCCAATCCAGGTAATTGGTGAGCGCTGCCGATGCGTCTTGCGCGGGACCGTCCGCTCGGTCGCGCGGCAGTGCGACGAGTGCCGCAGACGTGCCGAGAGCAATCGTCAAGGAACCGGCGAAGGCAAGGAAGCTGAGTTTCATGTTCTCTCCGTAGTTGATGGTTTTGTCCAAGGAATCCTTGGCGTCGATCTAACATTATTCGCTGCCCCCCCCCCCGTCAAGGGCACTTCCCGGCATTTCGCAAGGGGGTGGGCCCGCAGGCGGCGAAGCCCTCAGGTGCAGTCCCCCAGAGCGCCTAACCAGGTTTCGCGCCAGTGGTACGCGCGTCGGGGCCGACGCCGGAGCGGCGAGCAAAGCCAAGGAGGCGAGCCCGATCAGGACGGTCGTTAGCTTTTTCGCCGGAGCCGCTATTGCCTGGGTCGCGGCCACGCGCCGCCGATGCGCCCCGCGTGGAACAGCACCTCTCCCCGGCTCAGGGCGAGCTCCAGCTCCTGTTCGGGAACGCGAAGCGGCGCTTCGTCCTGTGCTCGCAGCACACAGGTCCCGAGCTGCTCGGGTGGCGAGCGCCGCACCAACCTCTCGGCGTCGTCGAGAGCGCTGTGCCACTCCTCGGCCAAGCGTTTCGCATCGGGTTTGCGGCCGGCGAAGTCCAGGGAATCGACCTCGACCGGGGTGTAGCGTCCGGTGCGCCGGGCGTGGGCGAGGATGCCGTCGGGCCCGAAACCGGGGTCCTTCCCACAGGCTGCCCACGTCAGGTAACCCAGGGGCTGCAGTGTCCGATGGGATTCGAGCACATCGATCCAGTCGCGCACCTCCAGTCGGCCCACCAGGGCGAGCACCTTGTTGGTCGCCAGATCCAAGGGGTGCAGGGTCAAACCCAGCAGGGGGTGCTCGACCAGCGGGAAGAAGCGGTAGGCACTGTCGCGCGCCCACTCGAACACAGCGGTGTCCCCTTGCAACTCGACACGCGCCTCCACGAGACCGGGCAACTCGCGCAGCAGGGTTACCTTGCAGCCCGCTTCCTCGAGCAGACGCCGATCGCCGTGGAAACTCGCGGCGACGGCCTCTGCGGTGTCGCTGAACGTGTCGACATCGCGCGATAGGCGAGTGGATCCCAACGTTTCCCCGGGGGCTACGCCTTCGAGGAGATCACCGTTGCCACGAGCGACACGCCTGCCGGCCAAAAGGCTCAGGAGGGTTCGCTGGAGCGCTGTGAGAGCCATCGTTTCAACCTTTCCGCCGCCAGCCAGTCGTCGCGGGTGCCGTGTTGTTGGATCAAAAGCAGAAGCCGCATCCGCTCGGGGTCGCTCTCCGGCAGGTAGTCCGCGCGCAGGAACCACAAACAGCGATCCCGGCATTCCTCGACCAGGGCATCGATCGCCCGCTCGACCGAATCCGAGGGTGCTGCCATGGGCCCCGGATCCTAATCGCCCCAGCGACGCCCTGGCCTGCGCCTCACGGTCGCCCCTCGACGGGGAGCTTCACAGGCCGAGGCCGTTGGAGCCGAGGGAGCCGCGTACCCAGGGCAGGTGGAAGGGGTTGTTCCACAGTTCGCCGCGCGAGGCGCGCACGGATGCCACGATCGTCAGGGCGATGTGGGCGACCGTGACCAGGATCGCGAGCACGATGCCGATGAACACCAGGGTGAGCACCGTGCAGACCAGGTAGGCCACCAAAACGGTGATCTGGAAGTTGAGCGAAGCGCGCGCGTGGGCTTCCACTTCAGGATCGCGTTTGCCGACGGTCAGCCAGATGCAGAGCACGGCGAGTACACCGCCGAGGCCCGGCAGCACCGGCACGTAGGCGGCGAGGCCGGCCATGTGGGCCCAAAAGCTCCAACTCTGTCCGAGCAGTTGCACGGGCTCGCGGCTCTGGGGCGGGGCGGCGAAGTCAGGCCCTTCGGGTTGGGGCACGGCGGTGTGGGACACGGCGGGGTGGGGCTGTAGGGACGGGCGACGCCGACTCCTTGGGAAAGGCACCCGCGCCCTTGCGCGCAATCCACGCAGCGCGGCCCATCCCGCCGGGCAAAAATCGGCGGCGGATCAGCGCCGCGTGGCCAGGGCGCAGCCGATCAGCCGGTAGAGCAGCCGCGCGCCGACATTCGCGTCGAAGGAATCGAGCTCGCCGATTCCGTCGGGGCCGGGCGAAACCTCGACTAGATCGAGGCCCACCACGCGGCGGCCGCTCCGCGCCAGCTCCTTCAGCCACGCCATGGCCTCGTCCCAGGTCAAACCGCCGGGCACCGGCGTGCCCGTGTTCGGGCACAGGTCGGGGCTGAGCCCATCCACGTCGAAGGTCACGTAGACCTCCTGGGGCAAAAGCGCCACGTGCCGCCGGATCGCCGCGCCCAGGGCGCCTTCGAGGCGCGCTTCGGCCCAGGTGTCGTCGTAGAGCGCCGCCACGCGCTCCCCCGCCGCGCGCTGGAAGTCGACCTCTTCCTCCGACACGTCGCGTAGCCCGACCTGCACCAGGCGGGCGACTCCGTCGATGCGCTCCAGCACGTTGCGCAAAATCGACGCGTGGGACCACTGGAAACCCTCGTAGGCCGGCCGCAGGTCCGCGTGGGCGTCGAAGTGCAGCACACCCAAACCCGGATGGGCCGCCGCGCAGGCTTCGATCGCGCCGAAGGGCACCGCGTGGTCGCCGCCCAGCACCACCGGCAGGGCGCCGTCCGCGAGGCTTTGGCGGGTGTGCTCGGCCACGATGCGGTTGAGCTCCGCGCCCGCGGCGTTCACCGCGGCCAAGTCGGCGGCCAAGCCCGCGTCCGCGCCGATGCGACCGCCCACCGCCACCACCCGCCGCGCCGGGTCGAAGGCGCGCTCTTGCAGGGCGATCAGGCGCGGGTCCTCGGGCAACAGCGCGATGCCCGCCTCGTAGATGCGCCCGAAGAGCCGGTCGTAGAGGTCCACCTGGTGGCTTGCTCGCAACACCGCCGCCGGCCCCTGGGACGTGCCCGGCCGATAGGAGGTGGTCGCGTCGAAGGGCACCCCCAGCACCCTCACGCCGGCGCGCTCCACCGGCACATCGAGCCCGTAGAGGCCGCTGTCGGGGTCTGCCGCCGCGCCGGGGTCGAAACCCTCGGAGGCGGCGCCATCGTTTTGGGGGGTCGTCATGGCGCTTGGGCCGAGCATGGTAAGAGGGGAAAGGCCGGCGACGCCCGGGGCGGCCCAAGAAGCGGGCCGGCGGCGGCGTTGGTGGGGCGAATCAGGCCATGCGAGGCTCCGGCGAAGGTCCTTCCGACGGCACCCTGCTCGACGCGTGGCGTCGCGGGGATCCGGCGGCGTTCGACGGGTTGGTCGGGCGGCACGAGCGGGCGCTGATCGCCCACGCGGAGTCCCTGGTGGGCGCCTCCGGGGCCCAGGACGCCGTCCAGGAAACCCTGGTGCGCCTGGCCCATCGGCCGCCGGCCCTGCCTACCCAGGTGCGCGGGGACGGCGAGGGCGAGCGCGCGGTTTTGGCCGCTTGGCTGCACCGGGTGCTGCGCCGGGTGTGCCTGGATCAGTTGCGCGCGGAGCGCCGGCGGCGCCGGCGGGAACGGGAAGCGGCCGCCGCGGAGGCGGTCGCGGGAGGTCAAGAAGGCGTGGAACAGGGCGAACTGCGGGAGGTGGTGGAGCGCGGCATGGAGCGGCTGCCCGAGGCCCAGCGCGAGGTGTTGGTCCTGCGCCTGTTCGGCGAGCGCAGCTACCGCGAAATCGCCGAGATCACCGGCAAGAAGGTCGGCACGGTGGGTTGGCTGATCAGCGAAGGGCTGGCTCGCCTGGCGGAAGAGTTGGGGCCCGTGGTGGCTCCGGAAACGGCGCAGGAGGCGCGGGTGACATGGGGCAAACCGTGAAGCGCGAGGAACTGGTCGCTTGGATGCTCGGCGAGGCGTCTTCGGAGCTGGCGGAACGCGTGGAGCGCGCGTTGGCCCGGGATCCGGAGCTGGAGGCGGAGCGCGCGCGCCTGGCCGCCGTGTTGGATGTGGTGCGGGCTTCTTCGCCCAGGCCGCGGGCCCTGGAACC
>JBJHAV010000026.1:0-9610 GCA_050480685.1 Planctomycetaceae bacterium
GTTGGAGCCTGGCACCGTCCCCACCCACGCTCCAGGCCCGATTGCGGGGGCTGCGGCGGGTATCCTGCGGGTGATGGGAGGCCGGAGGAAGTGGCTGTGGGGGGCGGCGGCGGTGCTGGCGCTCGCCGGCGGGTGCGCGCGCGGCGGGAGTGATGCCCCGGCCGGATCGGCGGGCTGGGATCAGGTGGTGATTCTCCTGGACACCCTGCGCGCGGACGCCTTGGCCTGCTACGGGTACCGGCGCGACACGAGCGACCGCATCGATGCCTTCGCCGCCGAGGGCAGACGTTTCGAGGAGGCCTACAGCCCGGCCTCCTACACACTCACCTCCGTGGCTTCCCTGTTCACAGGGTTGCGTCCCGCGGCTCACCGGGTGCTGGGCCTGGAAAGCAACGTGCTTTCGGCGGAGTTGACCGTGTTGCCCGAGAGGTTGCAGGCGGCGGGCTTCGCGACCGCGGCTTTCAGCTCCAATCCGCACATCATTCCCCCCGGCGGATTCGCCCGCGGATTCGACACCTTCGAATATCACCCCCGCGATCGTTTCGACGTGCACGCCATTCCCGAGCGCCTACTCGATCGGGTGCTCGGCTGGTGGGATGCCCACGGGGGAACGCGCCGGTTCCTCTACGTGCACGTGTTGCCTCCGCACCAGCCCTACGACGCGCCTCCGCCGTTTCACACGCGTTATGGAGCGGACCAAACACCGCGGCAGGAGGGCATGACCGACTACCTGGTCGCCTTGCAGCAGGCCGGCCTGGGGGGCGAGGACCCCGAGCGATTGGAGCGCATGCGCGCGCGCTATGACGCTGGGTTGGCCCACGCGGACGATTGGTTCGGCCGGCTGATCGCGGAGTTGGATGCGCGCGGCGCGCGGGAATCCGCCGTCGTGCAGTTGATTTCGGACCACGGTGAGGGGTTTGGCGAACGCGGCGACATCCTGCACGGGGCCAATCCGAACGCGGAGATGACCCAAGTGCCCTGGATCGTGCGCTGGCCGGATCTGGAGCCCGGGGTGGTGCGCGGACCGGTGTCGTTGCGCGATCTGGCGGCGACCGTGGCCGAACTGGCGGATGTGGGCTGGCCGGTGGAGGCGGGCGGCACTTCCCTGGTGGGGGCGATTCGCTCGGGCGAGAGCCGCGGTGAGCCGGCACTGTCCCGTTCCCAGGGCTTTCGGCCCCTTTGGGCTCTGCGCGAAGAGCGCTGGACCCTGGTGATGCAGCCGGCCAGCGGAGGGGTGGCGCTCTATGATCGCTTCGAGGATCCCCTGGAGCGAGTCGATCGCACGCTCGAGCACCTTGCGCGGGTAGAGCGCATGCGCGCCGAGTTGGAAGCAATGCTGGAAGCCGATCAGGCCTTCGGGCGCGCGCACGCCACACCGGGACGTCATGTGGGCGATCGCGCCAGCCTGCGCGACCTTGGGTATCTGGGCGACGATTGAACTTGAGGGCCCCGGCGCGGTCGGGGATGGATGAGAAGATGGATCTGGTGCTCGTGAATCCGGAAATCCCCCACAACACGGGCTGTATCGCGCGCACGGCGGCCGCGACCGAGGTGCGCCTGCACTTGGTGGAGCCCCTGGGGTATTCCCTGGAGGACCGGTATCTCAAACGCGCCGGTCTCGACTATTGGCCGCTGGTGGATCTTGTGGTGCACCGCGATTGGTCCAGCGCGGCGGCGGCCCTCGAAGAAGCCGGCCGCCGGCCGCTGGCCGAGCGCCTGTGGCTCTTCAGCGCCCGCGGCGGGCGTTCGCTATTCACAACGCCCTTCGCCGCCGACGATGTGCTCGTGTTCGGCTGTGAATCGGTTGGGCTGCCAAGGACACTCTTGGAAGCCCACGGGGACCGCAGGGTAGGAATCCCCATTCGACGCGAGGTGCGCTCGTTGAACCTCGCCGCCGCCGCTTGTCTGGCGCTCTACACCGCCTTGGACCGCGCCGGGGTGCCCCTGCCGGGCACCGATGGCCTGCACGTGCGCGACCCGCGCATGGACGCGAACCTCTCCGCGGCCGACATCGCCCGCTTGGGAGCGCACCCGGGGCCTTCCCAGCCAGGAACATAAAGAGCCGGCGCAAGTGGGTGCATCGATCGCCATCGTTGAATCAAAGGCGATCCGAGTTCCCAAGAAGTGACTTTCAACTTCCTCGCGGGTGACATCGCAAGAGCGTTGCCTTCGTGCGCCGCTATCCACCCTTCAGGTGGGCGCGGAAAGGGGTGGTTTTGGGGGATTAGTTCGCGGAATCGCGACTCTCTGCTATTCGCCGATGTTCTTTGTGAGAGCTTGCAGAACGCTTGAGAGGGCCTTCGCAGCCTGGCAACGCAGCGTCCCTATCGTTCGCGCCGCTCGGGAACAGAGCGTGCTGGAACGTCTCCGGCGAGCTCCCGAGCGAGTCCCGAACCTCTCCGAGGAGTCTGATCCGTGAAAGTTCTCTCCCCCTGGCGCGCTGCGCTGCTGACCACGGCCGCTTGCGCCGTGACCGGTGTCGCGAACGCCCAACTTCCCCCCGAGGTGATCGTCACCGACGACATCGCGGTCTCCACCACGTGGACGAAAAACAACGTCTACAACCTCAAGAACCAGATCTTCGTCCTGCCGGGCGCCAGCTTGACCATCGAAGCGGGCACCATCCTGGCGAGCGAAGAGGGCAGCCTCGCAGTCATGCGCGGCGCCCAGATCTTCGTACAGGGCACCGCCGACGAGCCGGTCATCATGACCTCGAAGGCAGACACCCTGACCTGGACCAATGGCGACCCCAAGACCGGCTTCTGGCGCGAAGCGGCCAACGAGTGGGGCAACCTGACGATCATGGGTCGCGGTTTCGTCTCCGAGAACGCGATCCCGACCAACACGCCATTCCCGAGCGCGACCAACTTCGCGATCATGGAAGGTCTGCTGGTCAGCCCCGCCGACCCGCTGGCGGCCGAGAAGGTGCGCTACGGCGGCGGTGACGACGACGACGACAGCGGCTCGATCAGCTACCTGTCGATCCGCTACGGCGGCGACGTGATCGGCCTGAACGACGAGCTCAACGGCCTCTCCCTGGGCGGCATCGGCCGGGGTACGGACCTGAGCTTCATCGAGATCATGAACAACGTCGATGACGGCATCGAAATCTGGGGCGGCACGGTCAACATCAAGAACTTCGCCATCTGGAACATCGGTGACGACAGCTTCGACCTGGACCAGGGCTGGCGCGGTAAAGCCCAGTTCGGCCTGATCGTGCAAGGCTATAGCCTCGACGCCCCCTCGGGCTCGGGCGTGGCCGACAACAGCATCGAGATCGACGGCGCGGAGAACTCCGACTACCAGCCGGTCTCGACCGTTTCGCTCTACAACATGACTCTGATCGGCCAGCCGATCGGCGGCGATCACGCCACTGCCTGGCGCGACAACGCGCGCATGCAGATTCGCAACTCCATCATCATGGACACCGGCCGCAACGTCGTGAACCTCGACAACGTGGACGGTGACGGCGGCCAGGGCTACGGCCACAACGGCACCCTGACCTGGTTGCAGACCTGGGCGACCCCCTTCAACGCGGTGCCGGCGCACCCGAACGATCCGGCTCCGGGTCTCCCGGGCTGGGCGGGTTATCCGGCCCAGACCTCCGGCTTCCTGTCGGAGATCAGCGACACGGTCTTCTTCCGCAACCTGTTCCCGACCGCCTACAACGAGGCCAACAACGTCGGTGTGTTCAACCCGGCGAACAACAACGTGCTCGTGCCCGGATCGGACCCGAAGGACGCTCCGATCCGCTACATCCAGCGCGCGGCCCCCGTCGTCAAGGGCGGGCGCACCATGCTATTCGTCGAGAAGCTCGACCCGCGGCCGGCCAACGAGGCGCTGACCAGCGTTTCGGCTGCCCCGAACGACGGCTTCTTCACCCCGGCCTTCTACCGCGGGGCCTTCGCTCCCGGTGAAAACTGGGCGCTTGGCTGGACTGCTGCCGATGCCTACGGCTTCTTTAGCGAGCCGGCCGCGGTCACCCCGCTGACCAGCGCGCTCAACGTGCCGAACAGCTTCAGCGCCAACGGCGAGCCCAGCCTCGGCAACAGCTCCTTCGCGCTGCTGCTCGACAACCCGACCTCGAGCTGCGGTGTGGTTCCCGGTTCGCTGGGACTCCTCGTGATCGGCACCCCCTCGGCCTTCCCGATCCCGCTCTTCGGCTACGGCTGCTCGGGCGGCTTCGGGGAGCTGCTGCTCTTCCCCCTGGTCAACCCGGTGCCCTTCGCCTTCAAGCCCTACCTCGGCGCTCCGGTCAGCTTCCCGCTGCCGATCCCCGATCTGCCGTCCCTCATCGGCGGCCAGATCGGCGCCCAGGGGGCCTTCCTGCTGCCCGACTTGGCGAGCTTCCGTCTCGCCGACGGCGTCGTCCTGACGGTCGGCACCTGATCCGGGTAGGCGGCTCGAAGTAGCTGCCATTCGGGGTCCGCGGCGCACTGCGCCGCGGACCCGCCTGCAAGGGACATGCGGTCCGAAGGGTGTGTCGGGGTGGCCGCCCACCCGGTCCGCGTGCTCTCCGGGCCCCGCGAAGAGCTGCGCGGGGCCCCCTCCTTGCGGTCCCGCTCTGGACCGCTCCAGCCACCCCGCCCCCCCCTAGTTCGCGCGCGGCCTCGGCGCGCCCTTCAGCCACCCCCACATGAACCAACTCCTTCCGCATCTGCTCTTCGTTCTGACCGGGCTGCTTTGCCCGGACGGCACGACCGGCGAGACAGGTCAGGCACCGAGTCTGAGAGACGGCGAATCCAAGTCCGTCGATCCCTTCGCCGCCGTCGTAGACGCTCCCCTGGTGGAGGACCGCAGAGCCCTCTTGGAACTGGCCTTCGAGACGGCTTCGGCCATCCCCGACAATCCGCACCACAAAACCAAATCACGCATCCAAGAGGATCTGGTGCGGGCCGCACTGCGGATCGACCAAGACCGAACGGCATTGCGTTTTGCGCTCGAGATCGACGAGTGGCGCCGGGGCATGGCCCTGGCCGCTGTCGCCCTACACCGTATCGAGCATGGCCGAGGGGAAGCCGTTGATTTGTTGTTGGGACTCGCCGAAGAGGCCGCTCTTCGCTCGGAAGAAGCTCGGCAACAGGACTGGCGGCGTCACCGCGTGCTGGCGAAGGTCGCACGAGCCAATTTGTTGCTCGAGAATCACCTCGAGGCCCAGCGTCTCGAGCAGTTCGTATCGGAGCCGGAGCTACGCCCCGTCGCATCTGCCCGCGTGCGCTTTCTCGATCACGAAGCCTTCGAGCAACAGATCTCGGACTTGGATGAATTGGCGAAGGTCGCGAGTTTCGATCAGCTCCTCAACCTACTCGCCATCGGGGTCGAGTTGTACGGACAGGTCTTCGCGGACTCCGAGCAGCGCGAGGTGGTCTTCGAGCGTCTTCAGCACTACTGGTCCAAGTTGCCCATCCAGATCCGGGTGGACACCCTGGAGCGGCTCTCCGACATGGCCGTGAGCAAGGGCGATCGCCGCGAGGCCCTGCGCATGTTGAACGCGACCCGCGTTTGGATGCAGCCGGAGCTGTGGCTGGCCGAGGATCGACTGGTCGTGCTCGCCCGCCTTGCCGAAAAGCGCCACGCAGCCGGAGACGTGGAGGTCGCCTTGGTCGAGTTGGACGCGGCCGTGGCTTTCTACGATGAGCGCCGGGACAGTATCGTTGACATCTATAGGGCCAATGCAGTCAGGGCGCTGGCCGAAACGCACGCCCATCTGGGGCGAATGGAGACGGCCTTGGGGCTCTACCATCTGGCGGTAAGGGAGTCCCAGGTCAATCCGAACTCTCGGCCGAGAGCCATGGATCTGGCCGCCATTCTGGCTTCCATGGCTGTTTCCGGTTGCCTGCCGGATGAAGCCCTGAAGACGAGTCTGCACGAGGCGCACTCCGCACTGGCTCACCCCTGGTGATTCCGCGGTAGTGCTTCTAGGCCAGCGATGGAAATCGCGCGCCGCGGCCGCCCGGTGCGGCCTGTGTGCGCCGCAGAACATCCTTCGCGCGGTTTCGCAGCGCTCGCGAAACACCTCGCCGGAATGCCCGCGCCACCATCCAAGACGATTCGCCATCGATGGGACTATCCAAACCCCTGATCCTGCTGCTCGCGGTCTGCCTTATAGGCTCCACCGCCCGAGCCCAGGGTGTCGGCTCGATTCGCGGCCGAGTTCTCGACGGCGACTTCGGAGCTCCGATCGCCGATGCGGAGGTACGTGTCCTCGAAACCGGCGCCTTCGCGCGCAGTGGGCCACAGGGTAACTACTTGATCGCTGACATGGCCCCCGGGCGATACACGTTGCTCGTGCGCAAGGAGGGGTACTTGCGTCTGGTCCGACCGGATGTCCTGGTCGCCGTCGGCCGATTGACGGAGATCGATTTCCTGTTGGCTGGAGAATTCGTGGATATGGAGGAGTTCGTCGTGCGCGACCTGCTCGCCTCCTCTCCTGGCACCGAAGCCGCCTTGCTGCGGCTGCGTTTGGAGAGTCCTGCCCTGATGGACTCGATCAGTACCGAGTTGATGAGCCGTGCGGGAGCGAGTGATGCCGGCGCTGCCCTTCGTTTGGTCGCCGGTGCCACGGTTCAAGACGGCAAGTACGCAGTGGTTCGAGGGCTCCCCGATCGCTACGTCAATTCTCAGATCAACCGCGTGCGTTTGCCTACCGCCGATGAGGACAAACGCGCCGTCCAGTTGGACCAGTTCCCGGCGGCGGTGATCGAGAGCATCCAGGTTTCGAAGACCTTCACACCCGACCAGCAGGGCGACGCCTCCGGTGGTGCAGTGGATGTTCGACTGCGTGGTGTGCCCGAGGAGGGCATCTTCCAAATCAGCGCCCAGACCAAATACAACCGTCAGGTGACCGGACGTAGTGACTTTCTGAGCTACGAGGGCGGCGGCCTGAACTTCTGGGGCAAGGACAACGGGAGCCGCGACATCCAGATCGAGAGTTTGGGAGACAACTGGACCGGAGCGGTCGGCGTGTCGGCGATCGACGCTCCCGTGGATTCCAAGTGGGGCTTGACGCTTGGGGGCAAACAGGATGTGGGCGGAGATTGGCGCGTCGGCGGCCTCGCCAGCCTGTTCTATGAGCGTGCGAGCTCCTTCTACAGCGGTGGCATCGACGACAGCTTGTGGGTGGAGGACCCCGGCGGCCCCCTCGTTCCGGAGAAAAAGCAGCCCCAAGGAGCGGACGATTTCCGTACGGCTCTCTTCGACATCACCCAAGGCCGTCAATCCGTGCAGTGGGGGGGATTGGGGGTGATCGGAGTCGAAAAGGAGGGGCAGGCCCTCTCGCTCTCTTTCCTCTATACGCACCTGGCGGAGGACCGAGCGACCTTGGCCGAAGACACACGGGGCAAGGAATTCTTCTTCCCCGGGTATGACGTGAACGACCCCAGTGGGCCGGGGAATCAGCCGCAGGACCTGGATGTCGCACCCTACATCCGCACGGAGACACTGGAGTACACGGAGCGCACCACGCGCACGTTGATCCTGAGCGGCAGCCATGAGTTGCCCTTGGAGGGACCCGAGATCGACGGTCTGGTGGCTTTCGGATCCCCGGAAGTCTCATGGAGCGCAGCCGCTGGGTGGGCGCGGCTCTACCAGCCGGACAAGCGTCAGTTTGGAACGAAGTGGTGGCCGGATTCCTTGAACCCGGGATTCCCTCCCTTTGTGCCGCCCTTCACCTCGCCGGCGACGCACTTCCCCTTCAAGCCGGCGGCCAACTTCAACCTGGGCAATCTGCAGCGTATCTGGAAGGAGATCCTCGAGGAGAACGAGCAGTACTCCCTCGACGTGAAGTTCCCATTCGAGCAATGGGGCGAACAGCGGGGTTACGTCAAGGTGGGCGGCTTCAAGGATCGTCTGCGCCGGGACTACGAGGAGCAGACTTTCAGCAACTTCGGTGACTCGGCAGCTTCCTACATCGGCGACTTCGACGACTTCTGGAGCGCTCAATTTCCGTTCGAGGACCACTTCATCACGGCCTCCAACTTTGACATCGCCTACCAGGGCAGGCAGCGCCTGCGCGCCTGGTACGCCATGATGGACCTCCCGCTCACGAGCCGGTTCAATTTGATCGGAGGCGCACGGTTCGAGTCGACGCGTTTGGGGATCCAGAACTTCGGGGAGGAGAACGCGATTTGGTTCCCCCCCGGTGAGTTCGCACCGCAGAAGCTGATCGAGGGGGTCGCCGACGCGGATTACTCACAGGATGACGTGCTCCCGTCGATTGCGTTCCAGTGGAGGCCGGCCGATCTCTGGACCGTGCGCGCGTCCTACAGCGAAACCGTGGCACGGCAGACCTTCAAGGAGCTGTCGCCGACGATTCAGCAAGAGTTCCTGGGAGGCCCGATTTTTATCGGGAACCCGGATCTACGCATGAGCGCGATCCGCAACTGGGATGTTCGCGTCGACTACACACCCTTCGAGGGCAGTTTGCTTTCGGCCTCGTGGTTCCACAAGCAGGTCCGCGATCCGATCGAGTATGTGCAGAGGTTGGTGTCGGCGTTCTCGTTCACCACGGCGGTGAACTACCCGACCGGGCGCATCAGCGGGCTGGAACTCGAGGCCAGGCAAGGGCTCGGGCAGCTCTGGGATCCGCTGAGCGGATTGGCCGTGGGTGGCAACGCAACGTGGATCGACTCCCGGGTACGCCTGACGGACGAGGAGATCGATGAATTTGCGTCGGTAGCGGTGCAAGCGCCCTTGACCGAGCGGGAGATGACCGGGGCTCCGGAGCATCTTTACAACCTCTACGTGACTTATGACTTGGAGGCGACACGAACCCAGTTCGGTCTCTTCTACACGATCACGGGAGACACCCTGCTGGCGGGTGCGGGCGTGGACAAGGGTAATTTCATTCCCAGTGTCTATGCCAAGGAATACGACACGCTCAACTTCTCGTTGACCCAAGCGCTGGGGAAGTACTTCAGGCTCCAGTTCCAGGCCAAGAACCTGACCAATCCAGCGATCGAGACCATCTACCGCTCCGAGTACATCGAAGCAGACACCACAAAAACCTCCTTCACCCGCGGCATCGAATACTCCGTGGCGCTGGTCGCCTCGATCCGCTGGTAGGCACCGATCCCATCGGAAAGTTCAGACATGAAGGCAATCAAGTACGGACATGGCAGACACTCGGGAGCCCGACCCGGTGCCGGCGAGCGATTCGGGATCACCCGCAGGGCTCGGTGGACCTCCGCCGGGCTGTTGGCGGCGACTCTCTGCCTTCTGGGAGCCTCCACACCCCAGGGCCAAGGGGTCGATGCCACCCGCGGACTCTTGGAGCGCTGGGTAGAAACCAAGCGATTGGTTTCGAAGGAGGAGCAGGAGTGGCGCCTGGGGCGTGAGATCCTCGAGGACCGCATCCTGCTCTTGGAGCGCGAGATCGGAGCGATCCGAGAGCGCATCGGGCAGGCGCAGGAGAGCATCGACGCGGCCCAGGGCCGCCGGGACGAGCTCGAATCCGAGCGCTCTCGGCTCGTGGAGGTCACCGATGTGCTGGTCTCCACCCAGCACTCCAGTGAGGTGACCCTCGAAGAGGTGCGGGCCTTCATTCGTGAGGTGCTCATCCCAGAGGGGCTGGGGAAGTGGAACCACCCCGGGCTCCGGAGCTGGGTGAACC
>JBJHAV010000026.1:9620-23227 GCA_050480685.1 Planctomycetaceae bacterium
GGAACGGGATACGGTCGCACTGGAGCGGCGCCTGCCGGATCCCCTACGGGAGCGGCTGCGCCCGCTCACCCAGCGTTTGGGCCGCGTGGACGGCGAAACCCGAGTTTCCCTCGGGGAGCGTTTCCAAAACATCGCCGGCATCCTCAACGAGAGCAATCGGTTCCAGCGTGAGGTCTTGCTCGGTACGGAGTTCCGCGAGCGACCTGGACGGGGACCGGTGGAGGTTTCGGTGCTCTACTTCGGCTTGGGCCAGGCGTTTTTCGTCACGGCCGACGGGAGCTTCGCCGGCGTGGGGCGGCCGGTGATGGACGGTTGGATTTTCGAAGAGCGCAACGATCGCGCTGCCGACATCACGGCCCTGATGGAAATGGCCCGCAATCGGCGCACGGCGGCCTTCGTGCGACTGCCCGTCGTGCTTGCCGGGGGCGAAGTCACACAAGCTGGAGAAGTGCGATGAAGTTCCACACCCTTTTGATCTTGAGCGGGTTGGCGCTCTGCTGCCTGACCGCGTGGTCCCATGCGGGGGCTGTTACCTCGCCTACGGCGCAAGACCCCCAGCCGAGCTCCATGGAAGGGGCAAGCCGCGAACTCGAAGCCCGCTTGGCTGAGACCCTCCAGGAACTCGGGCTCGTGCGTGAGCGAATCGCCTCCGAGCGGCTGCCCTTGGCCCGCCGTTTGAGGGACCTGGAATCCGAGTTGATCTCCGTACGCTCCGAGTTCCAATCCGTCACCCGGCAGTTGGAGGGGCGCCAGTTGGAGCTCTCGAACCTCGGGACGCAAATTCAAGCAAGGCGAACGGAAGTCGAGTATCTCGTGAATCTCTTGCGCGAGTACCTGCGCAACGCGGAAGCGCGGCTTCACGTGACGGAATCCCAACGCCTGCGGGATGCATTCGCCGGTTGGCGCTTGGCTCAGGAGGACCCGAGCCTGGATCCGGCCGAGTTTCAGGCGATCCAGGTGGACCTGCTGGCCCTGACGTTGGAGAGGTTGCACTCGGTCTTGGGCGGCGCGCGTTTCGAGGGGCGAGCGGTCGATGCCGCCGGCAACCTGCGCGAGGGTCAGTTCGCACTGCTCGGTCCGGCCGCTTTGTTCCGCTCGGCGGATGGGGAGGTGGTGGGCTTGGCCGAACAGAGGTTGGGCTCGCTGGAACCCGCGGTGATCGCGTTTGCGGATGCGCTCGATCGGGAAGCAGCCGGCGCGCTAGTGCTGTTCGGCAGCGGCGAGTGGCCGGCCGATGCGACGCTCGGCAACGCCGTCAAGGTCGAATCAACCCAGGAAACCCTGATCGAGCACGTCAAGAAGGGCGGCCCGGTCATGATCCCCATCTTCCTCTTGGCCGCGGCCGCCCTGCTGGTGGCACTCTACAAGTGGCTTTCCATCTCCCTAATTCGCAAGCCTTCCCGCAAGCAGATCCAGTCCGTGCTCGCGCGCGTCGAGTCCGGCGACCCGGAAGCACTGCGTGCGGAGGTGGCGACTCTGCCAGGCCCCACAGGTGCCATGCTGCGCGCCGGTGTGGCCCAGAGCGAGGGTCCCCGCGACCTGGTCGAAGAGGTCATGTACGAGCAGGTGCTGACCACGCGGTTGTCCCTGCAACGGCTGCTCCCATTCGTAGCAATCGCCGCGGCGGCTGCTCCGCTCTTGGGTCTGCTGGGGACCGTGACGGGCATCATCAACACGTTCAAGCTGATCACGGTGTTCGGTTCCGGTGACGTCCAGAGCCTCTCGGGCGGTATCTCGGAGGCTTTGATCACCACGAAGTTTGGACTGATCGTGGCGATTCCCGCGCTACTCCTGCACGCATTCCTCTCGCGCAGGGCGCGCGGCTTCCTCGACGGCATGGAATCCACCGCAGTGGCCTTCATGAACCACCTTTCCCGGGCCCGCGGTGCGCCTTCCCGGGAAGTGCGGACCGAGGATGGTGCCGGCCGTGAGTTGCAACCCGCAGGGCCCTTGCCCGCCGGTGCCGCCGCCGCGTGGAGTCAGCATGCCTGATTGGCTCGCAGCCGCGTTCGCGGACCAGGGTTGGATCCATCCTTTGCGCGAATCCCTGGCGCGCTTGTCCAGCGAAGCACTTCAGATTTGGAGCGCGGGCGGCTGGGCTATGTTCGCCATCGCCGCCGTGGCATTGGTGCAGTTCGGCATCGGTGCTCACTTGCATTTTGAGATGCGCACCAGCGGACTGGCGCCCATACCCGAACGACTATGGCGATCCTGGGTCGAGTTTCCCGTGCTACGGCGCGGCCGCCTCGGAGCCTTGCTCGAAGAGGCCGGACAAGCAAGTGACCTGGCCGGGGTACGGCGGATCTTCGATGAAATCCGCGGGCGAGTCCTGGCGCCTTGGCGCAGGGACCTGCGTGTGCTCCGGATTTGCGTCGGAGCAGCACCCCTGGTCGGGCTTCTGGGTACGGTCACCGGGATGCTGGCCACCTTTGCAGCGCTTTCCTCCGGTGCCGGCGCGGACAAAACCATGGCGATGGTCGCCGAGGGCATCTCGGAGGCTTTGATCACGACGGAGACCGGGCTCGTAGTGGCCCTGCCCGGTTTGTTTCTCCAGTACCAACTCCAACGGCGAGAGCAGCGCATCGCCGCATTCCTCGAGCACTTGGAAGCGGTATGCCTGCAGGCCCGCCACCGCAAGGGTTCGCTCGCGGCCTGACCGGCGCTTCCACTACCCCCTATTCCGGACACACCCATGGGTCGCTTCAGAACCTCCAGCGATGACGGCTTGGAAACGGGCATCGATATGTCGCCCCTCATCGACTGTGTATTCATCCTGCTCATCTTTTTCATCGTCACCACGGTCTTCGTCGACGAAACCGGCGTAGAGGTCGACAAGCCCCAGGCCGCGTCCGCGGTGCGGTTGGAGAAGACCAGCTTGCTGCTCGCCTTGACGGCCAAGGGCGAGGTCGTCTACGGCGGCAAGGAGATCGGCATCGCCGGCATCCAACCGCTGGTGCGACGAATGCTGCAAAGCGAAGAAGTGCCTGTGATCGTGCAAGCCGACAGCCAGGCACCCTCTGGTTTGCTCGTGCGCGTCATCGACGAAGCCAAGCTGGCCGGGGCAATCAAGGTCAGTGTGTCCACGAGCCCGTCAGGGGGCTGAGTCTCTCGACGATTCCCCCGATAATCCGTGCGCACCTCCTTTCAACGCGGGCTGCTGGCCCGTGCGCTCCAGCGCCTGGCAACCTTGATCGCCGCTTGCGCGATGGCGCTCGGGTGTTTCCTGGTGCTGCCTCTGATTCAGGCGATCCACGCTCCGCCTGCGGCCGACCTTTGGTTGCGGCCGGTGGATGCCGCGGACGAGCCTCCGCCGCCGCCTCCGGAGGAGACACCCCCCGAAGAAGAACCCGAGCCCGAGGAAGCTCCCCCGGAGCTGGCCGACGAAGCACCGCCGCTGGATCTCGCCAGTTTGGAGTTGGCGTTGCACGGCGGATTCGGCGACGGCTGGGGCGTGTCCGAAACCGCCCTGCGCATCGGCGGCGGTGTCGGCGGCGAGGAGGGTGAGGCGCTGGTGGGTTTCGAGGACCTGGACCAAAGGCCCCGTGCGATCTACCAACCTGCTCCCGTGCTCGATTCCCAGATGCGCCGCCGCACACCGGCCACGGTGCACGTCGTGTTCGTCGTCGATGCGCGCGGCCGCGTGGAAGAGCCCCGCGTGCAGCGCTCCAGCGATCCAATGTTCGAGCGAGCGGCCCTGGCGGCTGTTCGCCAGTGGCGCTTCGAACCCGGCCGCCGCGCGGGCGAACCGGTGCGCTTCCGCATGCGTGTTCCCATCACGTTCCCCGAAGGATGATTTCCATGCCTCGCCCGCTCCCCATTGTCCTGTTGTTCCTGGTCGTTTTGCCTGCGTGCCGAGTGGTGCACAAGGACGGCCCCGCCCGTGCCGAGCGTCGCGATGCGGCCCGAACCTCCGCTGCTTTGCCGGCCTCCATGTCCGAGGAACATGGCCAAGTGGGGACGGCTACCGCCTCAGCCCCGCGTCAGAGGCACCCCGGGAGCGAAGCTTTGGCCGTCTGGCGTGATCCGGAGTTCCAGCGCCGATTCGCCGAGGGTTATGCGGCGGAGTCGGAGATCGAGCCCCGCTTGACCAGCGTGGAGCGGGATCAGCTCCAGCGTGTGCTCGGTATGCTCGCGGCGGAACGGTTCGAGGAAGCCAGCGAGTTGCTCGAGCGCCTACGTGCTTCCGGCGGTAGTGCGGCCTTCGACTACACTTTGGGCAACCTGCTCTTCCAATCCGACCAATTGGAGCCGGCTGGAGCCTGTTATGCGGCGGCGGTGGCCAAGTTCCCGCGTTTTCGCAGGGCGTGGCGCAATCTTGGACTTGTGCACACGCGCCTTGGGGACTTCGAAGGTGCGGCAGGGGCCTTCGCGCGAGTCATCGAACTGGGTGGTGCCGACGGCTCGACCTACGGTCTCTTGGGGCACGCGCACTCGTCGCTCGGCAACCATCTGGCGGCCGAATCGGCCTTCCGCATTGCCATGCTGTTCGAGCCGGGCAGTCAAGATTGGTCCCTGGGACTCGCTCGTAGCCTGTCGCGCCAGGAGCGGCACGGTGAGGTGGCATCGCTCCTGGGCAGCCTCATCCAAGCCCAACCGGAGCGGATCGATCTGTGGCTGCTGCAGGCGGGCGCGTTCCTCGGTATGGGCGAGGCCATGCGCGCCGCGCAGAATTTCGAGATCGCCAGACAGTTTGGGGATATCGGCGTCGAGCCTCTGGTGACCCTCGCCGACATCTACGTCAATGAGGGTTTGCTGGACGTGGCGGTCGAGACCCATTTGGAGGCGCTTTCGAGCAGTGGCGGTGGAACGGCCCAACGCGCCCTGCGGGCCGCGCGCGTGCTCGTGGCCCGCGGTGCGCTTTTCGAGGCGGAGCGCATCGTGCGTGTGCTCGATGACGAACACCGCATGCGGCTGCGTACCGACGATCGCAAGGAAATCCTGCGTATCGGTGCGCGCATCGCCGTCGCGCGGGGTTCTACCGGCGAGGAAGCGCGTTTGCTCGAGGAAATCGTCGAGCTGGATCCCCTGGATGGGGAAGCACTGCTGTTGCTCGGGCAACACCGCGCTCGGCTGGGCGACAACGAAGCGGCGGTGCTCTATTACGAACGGGCCGCCGCCCTCGAAAACTACGAGGCCGACGCACGGGTACGTCACGCACAGCTCCTGGTGGGGGAAGGTCGGCACGCGGAGGCCCTGCCCCTGCTTCGCCGCGCCCAAAGCCTGCGTCCGCGCGACAACGTCCAGCAGTTCCTGGAGCAGATCGAGCGCCTCTCCCAGGGCCGCTGACCCCTCTCCCGGTGCGGGGGGATGGCGGCCCGGGTCCGGGCGCGTACCATCCCCCCGTGAAGGTGAGCGGCGAGGAGCAGGTCGTCCCGGGCGAAGGGGCCGCAAGCGACGGGTGGGAGCGCATCTTCGGTCCACCCGAGAATGCGCCGCGGCGGCCGCGGCGCGACGATCGTTTCGTGGCGCTGGCGAGCGGCCTCGATGAGCGCGGGGCGGCGGTGGGGGAGGTGGGTTCCTACCGGGTGCGGCTCTTGCGCGGTGCCAGCGGCGAAGCGGTGCTGCCCGGGGAGCGGGTGCTGGCGCGGGTGCAGCGGCGTCGGGGAGAGCGCGTCGATGCCCAGGTGCTGGAGCGGCTTTCGGATTCGCCCGAACGTGTGGCGCCGAATTGTCCGCACACACGCGACTGCGGAGGTTGTTCGTTCCAAGAACTCGCCTATCCGGCGCAGCTTCGTGCAAAACACGAGTTGGCCCTGCGCCAGTTGGCGCCGCTGATCGCCCTGGGTTTGCCGGCGCCGGGTCCGCCCGAACCTGCGCCCAAGGTCTTCGGCTACCGCAACAAGATGGACTTCACGTTCGGCAACCGGCGTTGGCACGAGCGGGGCGAGACCTCCGCGTCGCCCGTGGCCGATGCACAGGCCGAAGCCCTCGAACCGGAGGAGGCCTTTGCCTTGGGTTTGCATCCCCGCGGCCGGCACGACAAGGTGCTGAATCTGTCGCGTTGCGCGATCGCCTTCGAAGGTGCGAGCGAACTGCTGGAAAGCGCCCGCCGGCTCGCTGTGCGCCACGGGCTCGCCCCCTGGGATACCGCGCGGCAGACCGGCTTTTTGCGTCACCTCGTCACGCGCCGCGCGGAGGCCACCGGCGAGTGGCTCGTGTTGCTCGTGACGGCCGACGACGATGCTCAGGGCTTCGACACTTTCGTTCGGGATCTGCTCGCCGAACACCCCGGCATCGACACCCTGATCCAAGGCATCCACAGGGGAGCCGCCGCGGCGGCGTTGATCGGCGAGGAACGCCTTTTGCACGGCTCGGGAGGCATCCGCGAGCGGCTCTCCGGGCGCAGCTTTCGCATCTCGGCGGGCAGTTTCTTTCAGACGAATACTTCCCAGGCGGAGCAATTGGTGCAGGTGCTGCGGAACTGGGCAGCGAGTTTGCCCGCGCCGCGCGGCGTGCTCTACGATCTTTACTGCGGCGGGGGAGCCCTGGGGCTGGCGCTGGAGGATCTTTTCGACGGTCTGATCGGACTGGAGCTGGTCGAGAGCGCGGTGGCCGATGCGAAAGCCAACGCCGCGGCCAACGGTGTGCGCGGCGCGCGTTTCCTCGCCGGTGACGTGCCCCGCCTGCTGGCTTCGCCGGAGGCCGCCGATTTGCCGCCGCCGGGTGTGCTCCTGCTCGATCCACCGCGCGCCGGCCTGCACCCGAAGCTCCCGCCGCAACTGGCGGCCAGCCCCGCACCGGCGCTCTTTTACGTCTCCTGCAACCTGGCCTCCGCGGCCCGCGACCTGGCCCTTTTGGCGCCGACCCACCGCCTGGTCGAAGCGCGGCTCGTGGACCTCTTCCCACACACTCCGCACCTGGAAGGCCTGTTTCGATTGGAGCGCCGAAGCGAACCGAGCACCCCATGACGAGCAACGATCGGGAACGCGGAAATCCGGGCGCCCCTCGCCCGAATCCCGGCCTGCTCGGGCTCTGTCCGGGGTGCAGGCACCTGCGCCGGATCACTTCGGAGCGCGGCGCCGAGTTCTACCTGTGCGGCCGTTCGCGCCAGGACGCCCGCTTTCCCAAGTACCCACCCCAGCCGGTGATCGCCTGCGCCGGCTTCGAAGCTCCTCCTCCCCCGGCCCCATGAAACGCGCCATCCGCCGACCCGTCCGTTCTTTCGCCGCGCGCCTGTGGGTCGCCTCGGCCTTTGCCTTGGCCCTCGTTGTGCCCACCGGTTGCGCGATCGGCCGCATGAGCGTCAACGAACCCCTCGATGCGCGCGCGATTGAGCCCTTCGAGCCGGGTGTGACCACCGCGGCCGAGGTGGTCGATGCGCTCGGCGCGCCTTCCGACGTGGTGCAACTCGGGCGGCGCTCCGCGTACCGCTACGACTCCCAGGTCGCCAAAGGCACCGGATTGGTGCTGCTGATCGTGAACTTCGGGCACATGGACTCGCGTTCCGATCGGGTGTGGGTTTTTTTCGACGAGGACGACCGCTTGACCCACGTGGCGGGCACCTTCGCCACCCACCGCACGCGCTACGCCCTGCCCTGGAGCGATGTGCACGATCCGAAGCGCGCCGCCCGCGCGGATCGCCGCCGTCCGGGGTTGGGGGCCCAGTGAGTGGTTTCGTGAGCGATTCCGCGTGCGGTTCCGCGAGCGGCCTCTCGCGGCAACGCATCCGCGCCCTGGCTGCGGCCGCGTTTTTGCCCCTGTGGATCGCGGGCGGCTGCCTGCAGGTCACCTGGGTTCGACTGCGCTTCGAGGAGGCCCCGGCGCCCGCGGCCCTGGCCGCCCTGGAAGCGGGCGGCGCGGACCTGGCCGAGTGCCTGGAGCGATTGGGCGCACCGGTGGACGTGTGGGCCCTCGGGGACGGGCGCACGGCCCTGGCCTGGGCCTTCGACGACACGTGGAGTTGGAATGTCAGTCTCAGCGCGGCGGTGGAGCGCAGCGCGCCGAGCGCTTCCCTGCGTTTCGGCGAGAGTTGGGCGGACGTGGAGTCGGTGGTGGTGCTGGTCGACGAAGCGGGCCGAGTGCTCGAAGTGCGCCGCGGGCGCTTGCCGGACGTGGCTCCCAAGCGGCGCCGCCCGGCCGATCCCGACGCCGACGCCCCGCGCGGCGAGGAGCCCGCCCGGTGAGCGAGGGGCCGTTCCTGGCGCCGGGCACCCTGCTCGCCGCCTGGCCGGGCATGGACGACCCGAACTTCGGGCGCTCCCTGGTCCTGATCTGCCAACACGATGCGCGCGGCGCCTACGGGCTGGTGCTCAATCGCCCGGAGGGCCACGAACTGGCCGAGTTGGTCGATGCCGGGCATCCCCTCGGGGGCCTGCGTTCGCCGGTGTACATCGGCGGCCCGGTCGACCTGGGGCGGCTCCAGTTTTTGCACGCCCTGCCCGAACGTTTGCCCGGGGGACTGCGGGTGGGGACCTCCCTGTGGCTGGGGGGCCGGCTGGAGTGCCTGGTCGACCTGCTGGCCGCCCATCCGCGATCGGACTTGCCCGTGAGGCTCTTCCTCGGGTACTCCGGATGGGGAGCGGGACAACTCGAGGAGGAACTCGCGGGGTGCTCCTGGATTCCCCTCGGTTCGGACGATCCAAGGGTCTTTCGGGGCGACGGGGAAGGGGCTTGGTCCGAGGCTTTGGCGGCGCGGCTGCCGCGCCCCGGCCTGGGTTTCGGACCGCACGCGGGCGAACATGCCTTTCGGCAGTGAGTGGCGACAGGCGCTCACCGACTTTCATGGAACAACGAGAGCACACGGAACTGGAAAGCGGGGAACCCGAAGCGGCCCCCGCGCGCCCGGCAACGGGGCGCAAACTGCGGGGCTGCTTGGGTTGTGCCTTCAAGGGGCCCCTGGGCTGCCTCTTTTTCCTGATCGGCGCGCTCGGAGCGCTGGTCCTGTTGGGCCCGTTCCTGGTGGGCCGTTTCGGGCCGAGGTACGTGGAGGAAGCCTTCAACGAGGCCACCGCCGGCAGCGTCGAGATCGACCGCCTGAGCCTTTCGTGGGGTGCTCGCCAGGAGCTCGCGAACCTGATCCTGCGCGACCCGGCCGGCGGGCGGGTGCTGACCGCCAACGTGTCCTTGCCTTCGCTTTTGGACCTGGGGCGAGCGGGTTGGGCGGCCGGGCCCCAGGGGGATCCGGGGCGCGCGTCCTTGGGGCGCACGCGCATCGAGTTGGATCTGGACCTGGTGATGGAGGCCGACGGGCGCACCAACCTGGAAAAGGCCCTGGAAGCGAAGTGGCCGAGCGATCCGGGCCCGCGCCGGGGAGGCGGGACCGGTGGCGACTTCGAACTCGGATCGTTGCCGCGGGCCGAGGTGGAGGTCGCCGTGCGCCGGCTGCGCTGGCGGGACGAGCGCGCCGGGGCGCCGCCCGAGGTGTTCGAAGTGGAGGACTTCGAACTGCGGCTGGAGAGTTTGGCGGGCGGTGCCCTGCGGGTCCGCGGCCAGGGCCGGTGGGTCAACCCCTCGCGGGGGCGTGCGGAACTGCGCCTGGATTTGGAGCCCCGCGGGCGCGGGGCGGATCTCGTGGGTGTGGGCACCTTCGATGGTTTGCCCCTCGGGCACTTGGATGCGCTCGCCGACTTGGGAGGTGCGTTGGTCGCCGCCCTGGGTGAGGAGGGGCGCATGGGCATTCAGTTCGAGGCCGCGCTCGCCGGCTTGTCGCCGGAGCAAGTCATGGAACTGCCCACCCGCGCGCGGGTGTCCTTCGCCCTGGCGGGGGACGTGGGGGACATCGATCTGCGTCTCGACCTGGACGGCGAGCGTTTGGCGCTGTCCGAGCCGGCGAAGGTGAAGCTCGGCGCGCCCGCGGGCTGGCTGCCCGACTGGTTGGCGCGGCTCGCGGAGCAGGCGGCGGATGCGCTTGAGTCGGCGGAGGAGCCTGCGCCCGAGGCGGGGCCGATCTGGCCCGCCGAGTTGAGCTTGACCGCCGGTGAACCCTTCGCGCTCGAAGTCGAGCGACTGGTGCTCCCGCGCGGGCCGCTGGCAGAGGTGCTGGCGGAAGTGCTCGCCGCCCAAGCCGAGGGTGCTCCGGGCGCCGCGGCGGGCGAAACGCAATCCGTGCCGGACCTCGCCGCGCTGTTGCCGCCCTTGGTCGAAGCCCTCGATCTGGGTTGGACTGCCGTTTTGCCGGGCCTCGCCTGGTTCGACGGGGAGACCGGCGTCGAACTGCTCATCTTCGAGCCAAAGGCTTCCGGGCGGCTCACCCCCGGCGGGCCGGTGACGCTGGAGACGACCGCCCGCGTGGGCGCGCCCGGTGGCGGCGCGGCGCGGGCCCTGTTGACCCTCGGGCCGCCGGCCGGGTGGTTGCCGGGCCTTCTGGCGGAGGAACCCGAGGTGCCGCCGATCGATGTGGAAGCGACCCTGAAGGAGTTCCCGACCGCCTTGGCCGATCGCATGCTGCAAACCGACGGTTTGCTGGGCGACGTGCTCGGGGCCGTGGTCGAAGCCTCCCTGGTCGGGCGCGGGCTCGCGCCCCCGGACGGGGGCGAGTTGGGCTTTGAGCTGCGTTCCGACCTGGCGCGGGCCACGGGGCGCGTGCGGCTCGAACAGGGGCTGATGGTGCCGGTGGACGGCGAGCCCGTGGACCTGCGTTTTGCGCTCACGCCGCTTTCTTCGCCGCGGCTCGTGGGCAGCCTCGTGCCGCTGGTGGGCAACGTGGCGCCCACGGAAGCGGACCAACGCGCCGCGTTGACCCTGCGCGGATTCCGGCTGCCCTTGGACGGCGACCTGGCGCGCCTATCCGGGGAGCTGGTGCTCGACCTGGGCGAAGTCGGCGTGTCCCTGGTGCCGGCCTTGGCCGAAAAACTCTCCGGTTGGCTGCCTGGGGAACGGCGCGCGCGCATGGGGCCGTATCGCCTGGCGGTGGAAAACGGCCGGGTGCGCTACGAGGGCTTGAGGCTTTCGATCGACGGACGCAGCTTGTCCTTCGACGGCACCCTCGACCTGGCGGCGGGAGGGCTCTCGCTCGCCACGAAGGTGCCGCTGGCCCAGTTCTCCGGCCGCTTCGGCCCGGTGGTGGAGCAGGTGCGCGCGCGGCTTTCGCCCGATCTCGCGGTGCCGCTCGAAGTGCGCGGTTCGCGCGAACGCCCCAGCGTGCGCGTGGGCGACGGCATCGAAGGTGTGCTCGAGAAAGCGGCCCGGGATCTTCTGGAGGACGAAGCGCGGCGCGGGGCGCGCGGCTTGCTCGACCGCTTGCGCGATCGCTAGCGTTTCACGAAGTGCGGTGCGCGCGCCGAACAGCGCCCCCACCACAGCACAAGACGGGGGCCACCGCGCGCCCGAGTTTTTCGGCGACGGTGCGCGCCACGTTCTCGAAGAGCTCGTGGCCGTCCCGATCGTCGAGCCAGCGGCGGCTCGGCGCGTCCCAACCGTAGTGCCACGCGCGCGCGCCGGCCGCGTACCAGATCTGGCTGGCGGCGGCCTGGCGGTTGAGCACGAAGCTGGTGCGGTCGGGGAACTCGATGCGCACCACCCCGTCGGAGGTGGCGTAGTCGACCTCGTCCGGGTCGAAACCTTCGAGCCAGCGGGCTGCCCGTTCCAGGCATTGGTCGGCTTCGCGCCGATAGTCGTGGGGATCCATGGCGGCCGGCAGTTTAACCGCCTGTGCCAACGGCTTCGCGGGAAGGTTGCGGCGGCGCGGGCTGGGCGGTTCGGGCGGTCCGGTCCGGGCTGGGCGGCGAGAGGGGGGCCGGGAGCTCCGGGGGCGGCTCCAGTCCGACGAATGGGACTGGCGGGGGGGCCGGGGCCGACCGGGCGCCGCGGGCGGGCCCCCCGCCTTGACCGGCGAGGCGCCCCTGGGGCAAACCAGGTGCCATGGACCGCTCCACTGCGCGGGACGACCCCCCTACGGCCCGATCGGAGCATCCCGAGGAGAGCCCCGTGCACGGGCAGCCAGAGGCGCCCGCGGAGCGCGGCGGCGACCGCCGACGGCCGCTGACGGTGCTCGTGCTGGCGGAGGACGACGGGGAAGGCCGACGCCTCGCCGCGCGGCTCGAAGCCAGCACGCACGCGGCGGTGATGCCGTTGCTGCGGCCCTGGGGCAGTTTGGCCCTCGGGGAAAGCGCTTCCCTCGCCGACGGCGCGAGTCTGGGCGGATTCGATGCGGTGCTCTTGGCCGTGGAGGAACCCGGTCCGGCACTCGCCGCCCTGCGCCTCTTGCGCCACGCCCTGGGCGAGTTGCCCGTGGTGGTGGTCAGCGAAGCGCTCGACGCCGCACAGGGGGAACTCCTGCTGCAAGAGGGCGCCCACGAGGTGCTCGAAGCCCATCAGGTTTCCGACGGCCGCAGCCCGCTGCTGGAGCGCGCCCTGGCCTGGTCGGTGGAGCGCCACGCCCTGCACGCGGAGTTGGAGCGCTCGCGGCAAGTGGGCATGCACCTGGCGCACCACGACGTGCTGACCGACCTGCCCAACCGCCAGCTCTTCCGCAGTCGCCTGCGTCAGTTGTTGGCTCAAGCTCGGCGCCACAAGCGGCTCTTGGCGGTGCTCTTCCTCGACCTGGACCGCTTCAAGCACATCAACGACACCCTGGGTCACACGGTCGGCGATCGGCTGCTGGTCGAGGTCGCCCGGCGCATCGCCGGCTGCGTGCGCGAGACCGACCTGGCGGCGCGCCGCGGCGGGGACGAGTTCACCGTGATCCTCGACGGCATCCGCCGCGGTCAGGACGCGGCGCGTGTGGCGCGCAAGATTCTGCTCGCGCTCTCGCGGCCGATTTTGGTGGATCAACACGAGCTCTTCGTGGGAGCCAGCATCGGCATCAGCCTGTTTCCGGCCGACGGACACGACGTGGAGACCCTGGTCAAACACGCGGACATCGCCATGTACCGCGCCAAGGCCCAGGGCGGCTCGACCTACCGCTTCTTCCTGCCGGACATGAACGAAAAGGCCCTCGAGCGTTTGGCGCTCGAGCAGAGCCTGCGGCTGGCGATCGAGCGCGAGGAGTTCGTACTGCACTACCAGCCGCGTGTGGACCTCTCCAGCGGGCGTGTGATCGGGATGGAAGCGCTCGTGCGCTGGAACCACCCGGATCTGGGCCTGATCTACCCGGAAGAGTTCATCCCCGTGGCCGAGGAAACCGGGCTGATCGAGGGACTGGGCCGCTGGGTGCTGCAAACCGCCTGCCAGCAAAACCGCCGTTGGCAGGACGAGGGCCTGCCGCGCATCAGCGTGGCGGTGAACTTCTCGGCGCGGCAGTTCCAGTTCAAGCATCCGGTGGACCTGGTGCGCCGGGCCCTGGACCGCTCGGGGCTAGCCCCCGATTGTTTGGAGATCGAGCTGACCGAGAGCGCCGTCATGCAGGACGCCGGGTTGGCCCTCGAAACCTTGACCGAGCTGCGTGAGATCGGCGTCGGCATCGCCATCGACGACTTCGGCACGGGGCAGTCCTCGCTCTCCTACCTCAAGCGCTTCCCGATCACGACGCTGAAGATCGACAAGACCTTCGTGCGCACGCTGCTCGTCGATCCGAAGGATGCCGCCATCACCGAAGCGATCGTCTCCATGGCCCACTCCCTGCGCATGCGCGCCTGCGCGGAAGGGGTCGAAACACCGGCCCAGCTCGAGGCCTTGCGCGCCCAGGGCTGCGACGAGGTGCAGGGGTACGTCTTCAGTCCGCCGCTGCC
>JBJHAV010000027.1:0-23150 GCA_050480685.1 Planctomycetaceae bacterium
CAGCCACCCGGCTTTCGCCGGGTGGCTGCGCCGCAGGGGGGAAGTTGGAGCCAGGCACCGTCTTCCCGCCGGCTTCCCGCGCGCAGCTCAGAGCACGTGCTGGTACGCCCAGACCACGTTCCCCACGGGGACGATGGCTTGGCGGGCGCTGAAGCCCTTCTTGGATTGTGCGTAGAGCTGAACGACGGTCTTCCCGGGGGCCTGCTCCGGCGCATTCCACTGGTTCGACCAGAGCCCGACCGTGCTCCCGGTCGAGGGCATCGTCACGGGCAGCATCTCCCGCGGCCCGAAACTCATCGCCGCGGGGGCCTTGTTGTAGAGGTAGCCGACGGTGCTCGTGATGCTGCCCTGGGGCAAAAGCCACTCGCTGGCGAAGCTGACCCGAACGTTGCCGTAGAAACGCGCGCGCACGCGGTCGGAACCCTTGACGTGATTCAAGAGCACGAACCCGTCGCCGACGGCGGAGAGCACCGCATCGTGCAAATGATCCGAGGGAACGATCACCGTGGTGGAGAGCGATGCGTACTGGAGCCAGGCCGTGGTTCCCAGTTGGATCACGACCTGGAAGTCGCCCTCTTCGGCCCAGAAACCAGGCAGGGTTCCGATGGCTTCGCTGGAGAGCCCGCTGATCGGACTGCCGCCGACTCCCCCACCGCCGCCACCGACTCCGCCCTGGTCCCCGGAGGAGGGCAGGGCGTGGGCCGAGGGGGCGGCCCAACCGACGAAGAGCACCAGGGCCCCAAGGCACAGGAGCGCTGAAATCGCGGAGGAAACACGCGCCGCGCGGGCGCAGGGAGTGCGGAGCTTCATGTCATGGAGGTCCCCGGTGCAAGGCCGGGAACCGGGTTCGAGATCGCGGAGCAGGCGGCGAATCATTGGCCGTCCTCCTCGGTGTTCGTCTGAACCGGAGCGAAGAGCTCCGGACAGGTCTCCAAAAGGCGCCAGCTGAAGCCGGGCTGACGATCGATCGCGGCGCGCAGGCCCGGCGATTCCTGGAAGGCCTGGGCGAGCTGCCCGGCCAAACCGGGGTGACGGTCCAGGTAGGCGCGGAAAGCGCTCAATGCCGGCTCCGGCCGCTCCAGGTGGGCATAGCACAGCCCCACGTTGAAGTAAGCCACGGCGAAGCGCGCATCCTCGTCCGCCATGCGGCAGACGGTGATCCAGCGGAACCAGGGCAGGGCGGCCCGGAAGTCCTCCTCGCGCACGAGCATGCAGCCGAGCTGCATAGCCGCGTGCCCGCGACTGCCCGGGTCGATGGCGGTTTCGAAAACCGTGCGCAGTCGGCGTTCGGCGCTGAGCACCTTGCCGCCGTGCACGTCGAGCATGGCCAGATAGATCAACGCATGCTCGTGGTCTTCTTCGACCGAGAGGCACTCCTCGAGCAAACGACGGGCCTTCTCCTGCGGCTCGACGATGCGTTCCAGCGTGCCGTTGAGCAGGTGGCGCTTTTGGCTCCAATCGAAGCCACCGGGGCCCGAACGGGAGGCGTTCTGACCGGAGCGTTCGACTACGCCGTCCACGAACCCCCGTCCGGCGGCGCGCTCGCACTCGACCGCCACGGCGGGTTCGAACACCCGTTGGCGCCAGCGGGGATCGATCACCGAAAGGGTGTAGGCCTTGCCGAGCTGATAGAAGATGTTCGCGAGACGGTGCACCCACTGGCGCGCCTCGAAGGCTGCGCCGAGCCCGGGGGCGCGACCGGTCAGTTGGTCGCAGCGTTCGACTAAACCCTCGGGCAATCCCTCGGCCGAAACGTGCTGGGCGCCCGCCACACTGCGGTGCATGCGCACCTGGGCGCGCACGTGATCGAAGAAGTCGCGGCAACCGGAGCACGTCTCCAGGTGCGCCATGCAGCGGGCCGCCGGCTCGTCGGGCAACTCACCGTCGGCGAGGCGCGACAGATCCGCCTGGAACCCCTCGCAAAGGGGCGTGCCAGAGGTCTCGGCGTCGAAAAAATCGGCCGCCTGGCCGTCCCGACGAGCATCACCCTCTCGACGGGGTTGACCGTCGCGGGCGAAGGGGGATTCGAAAGAACTCATGCTGTGCCTCCGCTCTCGGAGAGCTGTTGGGAGCCGCCCGCGGTCGATCCCGAAGTGCGCTTGGGAGCGCCGGTACGCGCCGCGCGGGGCGGCGCCAATTCCGGAGGCAGGCCTTCGAAGACCCGCCGCATGGCCTTGTAGATCTTCCGCCGAGCGCGGAAGACCACCATCTTCAGGTTCTCCAGTCGAATGCCCAGGTCGGCGGCCGCGTCGCGGTAACTCGCGCCCTGGATTTCGATCAACTCGAGCGCGCGTTGCTCGCGCTGGCTCAAGCGCTTGTAGAACTCGAGGTAGAGATAGAGGTACGTCTGGTAGACCCGCCGACACTCGCCTTCGGACTCGCGCCGGATCGCGCCGCCCAGGGGGCCGGCCGCCTGGGTCTCGGGGTGCTCCGAAAGGTCCTCGAAGGGCACCTCCACACGACCGCTGCGCCCGAGGGAACGCAGGTGCTTGAGCACCGTGTTGCGCACGATCATCGCCGTCCAGACGCGGAAGGCATCGTCGCGCGCCGCGTCGAATCGCCGCGGATAGCGGTAGATGTTGAAAAAGACCTCTTGCAAGAGGTCGTTCGGGTCCGTGCGGCTCTGGTAGCGGCGCAGGCGTTGGGCCACCTGCACCAGGAGGTGCTGCTGGTTCAGCTCGTAGAGCAGACCGAAACAGGCCCGGCCCTGGTGCAGTCGGAAGAGATCCATCAGGCGCGTGGAGAGCGCGTCGCGGAATGCGTCGGGTTCCTCGCGGCCTTCGGCCAGCAGCGCCTCCAGGGCGTCGAAGTCCGCCCCCGGTGCTTCGGCGCGGACCTCCGCGAGCCGGGACGCCAGATCCCCGCCCACGAGCCCCTGCGCTGTCGTCACCCGTCCTCCGCGCGACGCACCCCCGGGGGAAGTCTCCCCACCGGACGATGCTGCCGCCGCCGAAACGGGCAGGGATGCCTTTGTGGCGAGCGATTCTTCCGCGGGCGCCGCGGAGCGGCGTTCCCGATCGGGCTCGCGTGAGGACGGGGCTTGCACGGCGAGAGGGTGGGCGAAGCGATCGCGGGGAGCGCGCGCTTCGAGGGTCGAGGGAGATCCTGCGGGCGAAGGGACCCCGGGGGTCACCCTCCGCGGGCACGGGCTCCGCCTAGGCCACTCTAGCCGACTCTTCGCGACCGGTTACGTCCCCGCACACATCCCTTGAGAAAATCCCCCGAAATCCGCCGCCGCGGACGCAAATCCTTTTCCCAAAGGCACTCACGACGCTCCCTGGCGGGGCGTCAGGGGCCCTGGAAGCGCCCCGGGGCCAACTCGGGGTCGATCTGCCGCTCGCTCAGGGTCCAGCGGCTCAGAACACGGTTCTCCCGGTCCAGGAACTCCAGATGCGCGGGCAGACGGGGCGCCCGGGTGGGCTCGCCGTAGCCCCCCACGATGACGGTGCCGATGCGCCGCTGGGTGGCGCCGTCGAAGGCGTCGATGCGCTCCACCAGGCCGGTCTCCGGGTGCAGGTACACCAGGTGGGGCAGACCGGAACCTTCGCGTCCCGGCAGGTGCACGCGCAGACAGTGGTAGCGCACGCCGCCGCGGGTGCGCGGGGATTCGGGGTCGATCCGCAGTTGCCCATCGGCGAGCCCGAGGATCATCTCGAAGTAGAGGAAGAGGAGGCGCGCCTCATGCTGGGCGCCCTGCACCACCTCCGGCAGTCCGGTGGGCAATCCGCCGAGCCAGGCCCGGCTCTGCTCCAGGCTGCTGATCTTCACCAGGGGGCGCTGCTCCAGCCGGTCCTCCACCCGCACCAAACGCGGCTCCGGCCGCCAGCGAATCTCCACCCCGAGGGGCTCGTCTTCCACCAGGGCGGGCTCCGCATCCTCCCCTTCGGCGCCTTCCGGGACCATGAGCCGCGCGGGGGTCAGCACGAAAGAAAGGGTGCTCAGGGCCTCCAGGCGCTGCGGGCCGCCGTGGGCGCGGGCGAAATGGGACAGGGCCTGCCGCTGCTGCACCCGCGCGCTGGAAACCACTTCCACCTCCTCGTCCGGGCCCTGGGCGAAGGGCGCCGCCGCGGAGCCGGCCAGGGGGCTCGCGCCGAGCGCCGGGAGCAAACCGAGGACGAGAAGGGCGGGCGCCAGACCGGCGCCGAGGGCGGGCAGCATGCGGGGCGAAAGGCGGCTCATGGGAGGAAAGGTAGCACCTGGGCCGGGCGGACGAGCGGCTCTCCTGGCCTGGTAGGATCGCCCCATGGAGCCTCGGCCCGAGCGGGTCGCCCTCGACGCCGCGCGAGAGGCGGGCTTCGAACTGGTGGGCACGGCACCCCTCGAGCCTCCCCCCGCGGCGCAGCGACTGGCGCAGTGGATCGAACGCGGCCGGCACGCGGGAATGGATTGGCTCGCGCGCGATGCCTCCCGGCGCATGGATCCGCGCCGCGTGCTGCCCGAGGGCCGCTCGATCCTGGTGGTCGGCCTGCCCCACGGGCGCCCGCCGGTGAGCCTCTCCGACGGGGCGCGCGTGGCGCGCTACGCGGCCGGGCGCGACTACCACAACGTGCTTGGCAAGGCCCTCAAACGCCTCTCAAAGCGCCTGAAGGAACTGGGCGCGGTGCGCCAGGCAAAACCCGTGGTCGATGCCGGGCCGCTGATGGAGCGCTCTCACGCGGCCCGGGCCGGCCTCGGCTTCGAGTCCAAGTCCGCGAACCTGCTGCACCACCGCCACGGACCCTGGTTCTTCCTGGGCGAGCTGTTGCTCGACAGCGAGCCCGAAGGGGAGGCCTCCCCCGCGCCCGGTTCCTGCGGCACCTGCCGCGCCTGCCTGGACGCGTGCCCGACCGGGGCCCTGGTGGAGCCCGGCGTGCTCGACGCGAATCTCTGCATCAGCTACCACACCATCGAAAACCGCGGGCATGTGCCCCACGCCCTGCGCCCGGCCCTGGGGCCCTGGCTGTTCGGCTGCGACGTGTGTTCGGAGGTCTGTCCCTTCGGGCAGCGCGCCACCGGCGGCGAAGCGCGCCTGGGCACCCACCCTGCCCTGCCCGGGACCGGCCTGGTCGATCTGGTGGAGCAACGCGGGGACCCGGCGCGCTGGAACGGTTCGCCCCTGGCCCGGGCGGGTGCGCGGGGGTTGGCGCGCAACGCCGCGCTGGTGCTGGGCAACCTGCCCTCCGAGGAGGGCCGCGGCGCCCTCCTGCGTGCCCTCGAGGACCCATTGCCCACGGTCCGCGAGGCGGCTGCCTGGAGCCTGGCGCGGGCCCACGGGGCCTCCGGCTCCGCCGACGCCGGGGTCCCGGCCGCCTTGGACCGGGCCGAAGCCCGGGCCGACGACGACGAGCGCCGGGCGCTGCGGGAGGCTCGGGAGGCAGCCCGAGCCGCTCCCCGCCCCCCCGAACCCGGCGCCCGGCCGCTTTAGGAGGTCGCAAGACCCTGCCCCAAAAGGACTTGGAGGGGGCCTCGGGCCATTCATCGGCGTTTGTCCATTCCTTTGGACGCCCTTTCCGGCTGTCTCGCAAAATCGACAGCCGGGGCGCGCGAACACTCGCGGTCCCCGGGGTATCGACGTAAGTGCCTCTGGACCTTGGACTTGCGCGGGTGAGGCGGGATGGGTGAAGCGGACGCCGAGCGCTCCGACTGAACCCCACGACCGCCGAACCGACCGGTCCGAACCCACCGCCGTCGCATTCCGTGGACACGGAGCCGACAGCGCCCGGGGCCGCCAAGGGCACCTCACAGATGACTCAAACCCCTGACACAAAAGGACTTAGCGAGCCTGGCCGGGCACGCCTGAGCACTTGGCAGGCCGCTTGCAACTCCTCGGACGGCGCGGGGGCGCCGCAACCAACAGAGGCAACATGGACAACCTGGACTTCTACAACGACCTCAAGTTCTGCGACCACTGCGACAAGTACGTGCGCTACCTGATGAGCATGGAGCACTCCTACTGCGTCGAATGCAGCCAGAAGGTGCGCCTCTTCAGCGAGCAGGATTGGGAGGCCTTCAACGACTCCATGGCCCAGCGCCGGCCCAAGGGTGGGAGGCCGCGCAAGCGCAACGGGGCCGAGTCCGCCTGATCCGGCGGCGTCGGGACGATACAAACCACGCGGAGTCCCACGGCAGTGTGGGACCCTTTGGACTGGAGTCGGAGGGATCCGACCTCCAACCGGGGCTCGGGCGGCACACCCGGGCCCCGGTCTTTTTTTGGCCGGGAGCGGCTCGCTGGGGAGCGGTCCAATGGACCTGCTCAGCGGGCCGACTCAGCGGGCCGACTCAGCGAACTGCTCAGCGCCCGCCGAGGGCGCGCAGGCGCTCGGCCGCCTCCGCCTGGCGCGCCAGGTCCCCGAGCAGACCCCAGACCAGGGCCAGGCGCTGCCAGGTGCGCGGGTCCTCGCCCGCTTCCACCCCCATGCGCTCGGCCGCATCGCGCGCTCGCCCCTCGTCGCCCATGCGCAGGAACGCGTCGATCGCCAGGGTGCCGAGTTCGTAGGGCCCGAGGTGCGCGCGCGCCAGGTGCACCAGCGCCTGCTCGACACCTTGCGCATCCCCCGCGTCCCGGGCCAAGAGCAGGAGCTCCCGCGACCAGAAGGACTGCCGGGGCTCCACCAGGATGCGCAGTTCCAGCGCCCGCCGCTCCTGGGCCAAACGATCCAGGCGCTGCCAGGTGGGCCGCAGGGCTTCGGCCTCCTCCGCGCGGCCCAGGTCGAACAGCGCTTCCATGGCGAGGAAACGCGGCCGCGGATCGAAGGGCGCCGCTTCCGCCGCGGCCAGGGCTTCGGCCAGGGCTTCCTCGGCGCGCCCGAGTTCCAAAAGCACCTGCCCGCGCCACTGGCGGGCGTCGAGGTGGTCGGGGCGCAGGGCGAGCGCCCGTTCCAAGGCCGCCAGGGCCCCGTCGAACTCCCCTGCCCGGGCCCGCGCCACCCCCAGGCCGCGCCAGCATTCGAAGCTTTCGGGCAGTTCGGCGAGCACACGTTCGTAGTGGGCCTCGGCCTCCTCGAAGCGCCCCAGGCCCACCAGGCAATGGCCGAAGGCCTGGGTGCGGTGCACCTGGTCCGGCGCGACCTCTAGGAAACGTTCGTAGGCGGTGGCCCCATCCCCGTGTCGGCGCAGGCGGTAGTGGGCCGCGCCGACCAAGAGCCAAGCGGCGGGCAGATCGGGTTCGCGCTCCAGCACCGCGTAGAGCGCAGCCAGGGCCGCCGGGTAGTCGCCCTGGGTGTAGAAGTCCTGCCCGGCGGCCACCGCCGCGAGCACGCTGCGGCCCAGTCGCGCGCCGACTTCGGGCTGGGACGCCGGATCGAAGAAGTTCGCCCAAGCCCCGGGTTCGGCCCGCGGCAACTCGGCGGGATCCCGCGCCAGGGCGCGTTCCGTCAAAACCGAACGCTCCAGGGTCACGGGCGGCGCGGGCAGACCCCGGCCGCTGTCCTGGGCCTCGGCGGCGCAAAGGACGCTTCCCAATAACAAAAGGCCCGAGCCGAAGCGCGCCGCGAACCTCATCGCTCGTCCTCCTCCGCCCAAGCCGGCTCCGCTTGCACCAGCAGCAAGAGGCGCCCGGACTCCACCGCGCCGTGGCTGGAGACTTCGCCGTCCGGCCAGCGCACACGCAGCTCGGCGATGCGCGCGCGACCCAGGCCGAAGTGCAGTTCGGCCGGAACCGCCGCCTGGAAACCGCCCGCGGTGCTGACTTCGCCCCACACGGTGCGCCGCTGTCCGCCGGGCTCCACAAGGTCGAGCTCCACGCGCGCGCCGAGCCCCTGGTGGTTCGCGCCGCGGGCCGCGAGCCGAATGCGCACCCAGTCGCCGCGCGCGCCCACGTTCTCCAGTTGCCAAACGGGACCGTCGAGTTCGAGCGCGAATCCGTCCAAATCCCCGTCCCCGTCGAGATCCGCGAACGCCGAAGCCCGTCCGACGAAGTCCGGACCGTCGTGCAGCGCGCGCACCTCGAAGCGCAGGTCCACCCCGCCCAGGAAAAGCTGATCGCCCTGGGCATACGCCGTGTCCGTGCCCGGCTGGTCCGCCTGCGGATAGACGTGGCCGTTGATGACGGCCAAGTCCAGCCAACCGTCGTGGTTGAAGTCCGCCATGGCGGTGCCCCATCCGAGGCGCGGCAAACTCGGCCCCGCGAGCCGACTGGCGTGGGAGCGATCGCTCCAGCGGCCGGCGCCCCGCCCGCCCGAGCGGTAGAGCGTGTTGTGCTCGCCGGAAAAGTTGGTGACGAAGAAGTCCGGTCGGCCGTCCCCGTCCAAATCCCCCACCGCCAGGCCCATGCCAGCCTGTTCGCGCCCGTTGGCGTCCAGGGCCACGCCCAGGGCCAGGCCGCGCTCCTCGAAACGCGTGTGCTGGGCGTCGCCGTCGAGCGCGCCCAGGTTGCGCCACAGGTGGTTCGCGTTCGAATCGTTGGCCACGTACAGGTCTGTCCAGCCGTCCCCGTCCACATCCGCCGTGAGCACACCGAGCCCATAACCCGGCTCCGCGGCCGCGATCCCCCACGCTGCGGTGACGTCCTCGAAGGTGCCGTCGCCGCGGCCGCGCAGCAGCAAATCCGCCTGGGGCGCCAAACCCTCCGGTCCGCACATCACCGGGTGCCCTTTCCAAACACACTGGCGGGTGGCGCGCGAAGGGATGCTCTCGAAATCGAAAACCAGGTAGCGCACCACGAAGAGGTCGAGGATCCCGTCGCGATCCGCGTCCAGGAACGCCGCGCTCGTCGACCATCCCTGCGTGTCGAGTCCGGCGCCTTCCGTGGCTTCGCGCCAACCTCGGCCGTCGGCGTTGAGCAGCAGGCGATCCGGCCCCCACTCGGTGATCAGCGCATCGAGCCAGCCGTCGCCGTCCACATCGCCCAGGGCGCCGCCCATGCCCCAGCGCCCCGGGGCCACCGCCCAGTCGCCCAGGGGTTCGCGGAACGCGCCGCGTCCGTCGTTGAAGAAGGTGCGCGGGGGCTCGCCCGGCAATCCGCCCCGCACGCGCTCGACGGTCGAACCGTCGACCAGCAACAGATCGATCGCCCCCGAGCCGTCGAAGTCGCCGAGCAACAGCCCGCCGCCGTTGACTTCGAGGATCCAGTCCTTGTCCGGGCCTCCAGAGGTGGTGCGCACCGCGGCCCGCTCGCGTGTTTCCTCGGCCCCGTCGTTTTCCGCGTGCCCCACCCGCGCGGGTCGCTCCACCAGCAGCGGCGAGGCCCGAAAGAGCGGCTCATCGCCGGCGAAGGCGACGCAGGGCAGCAGCAAAGCAGAGAGCCAAGCACCCGCGGCGGTCCGGGCGGATCGCGCTAGAACTCGCACCGGCGCGGCAGCGGCCCTCGCGCGCGCGCGCGCGGGAGTGTGAAAGGTGGGATGGAGCACGGGGCCATCCTGCCAGCCCGTGCGCCACCGGCGCCAGGGGCGAATGCCCGCTGGCCCTCGGGCTGCCCAGCCACTAAGACTGGGGCATGGGCCCGGGCTCCAGCGAGGTGCCGGCCGCGGACACCGCTCGCCTGCAGGACGACCTGGAGGCCCTGGCGGGTATCGGCCGCGGCGAGGACCACGGCCTCTACCGCGCGGCCTTCAGTCCCGCCTGGGATGAGGCTCGCCGTTGGTTGATGGCCAAGGGCGCCGAAGCCGGCTTGGAGGTGGCCGAGGACGCGGCCCTCAACGTGCGCCTGACCCTGCCCGGCCGCGACCGCGGCCTCGCCGCCGTCGCCACCGGCTCCCACCTGGACACGGTGCCCGGCGGCGGACCGCTGGACGGCGCCCTGGGTGTTGTGGCCGGGCTGGAGTGCCTGCGGCGTTTGGTCGAGGCCGGCCCACGCCCACAGCGCGACATCGAACTTTACGCCTTCACCGACGAAGAAGGCCGCTTCGGAGGCATGCTCGGCTCCCAGGCCCTGGCCGGCACCCTGACCCCCGAACGTGTGCTCGGGGCCGTCGACAGCTCCGGCCTGCGGCTGGCCGACGTGTTGGCGGCACGCGGCCTGGAGCCCTTGCAGGTGCTGCGCGCGCGCAGGCCCCCGGGGAGTTGGCGCGCTTTCGTCGAGCTGCACATCGAACAGGGCCCCGTGCTCGAACGCAGCGCCGCGCGCCTGGGTGTGGTCGAAGGCATCGTCGGCCTTTTCAAGTGGGACGTGCGCCTCTTGGGCGAAGCGAACCACGCGGGCACGACCCCGATGGACGCGCGCCGCGACGCTTTCGCGGGCCTGGCGGAGTTCGCGCGGCGCCTGGCGGATCTTTTGGAAGAGCTCGGCGGCCCCACCAGTCGCGCCAACATCGGTCGTGTGCGCCTTTTTCCCGGTGCGGCCAACGTGGTGCCCGGCTGCGCCGAGTTTTCCCTCGAGGCGCGGGATCTCGATCCCGCGGTGCTCGCGCGCCTCGCCGACGGCTTTCGGCGCACACTCTCCGCCATCGCGCGGCGGCGCGGATTGATGTTCGAATTCGAGGTCAAAAGCGAGATCGCTCCGGTGGCCTGTGATCCGGAGTTGGTGGCGCACGTCGAACAGGTCGCCAGGGATCTCGACCCGCGCGCGATGCGCCTGCCGAGCGGCGCAGCCCACGATGCCCAGGCCCTGGCCGCCCTCGCGCCGATCGCCATGCTGTTCGTTCCCAGCCAAGCGGGCCGCAGCCACCATCCAGCCGAATGGACCGCCTGGGAGGACATCGAGCTGGGTGCGAATGCACTGCTGGTGTGCCTTGCCTCCCTATCCCGATCCACCCGGTGATCCCCCACGAAACCCCTCGACCTCGCCCGAAACCATGAACACCCGCGATGGCGAAACGGCTCGACGTGACCGAGACAACGAACCGGGAGACCCCCAGGGCTCCGGCCGAGAACCGGGATCCGTGCTCAGTCCCGAAGAGGCCGCGCGCATCGATCCCCTGCGCGAAAGTTACCGGGAGGGCATCACCGAGTCCCCCGCCCTGGTGCGCTCCTTGGGCGAACAGCGCACCGCGCTGCTGTGCATCGACATCCAGTACCTGGATGCGGCGCGCGGGCACGGGGTCTTCGCCGAAGCGGAAGCCGCGGGGGTGCCGAGCGAGGCCCAGGAGTACTACTTCGAGCGCCTTGAGCGTTTGACCCTTCCGAACGTGGCTCGCCTGCAGCGGGCCTTCCGGGCCGCCGGGCTGGAGGTGATCCACACGCGCATCTGCTCCTTGACCCGCGACGGCCGCGATCGCGGCTCCGGCCACAAACGCCTTGGCCTGCACGCCGCGCCCGGTTCGAAGGATGCGGAGTTTCTGCCGGAAGTGGCGCCCTTGGGCGACGAGATCGTGATCGACAAAACCGCCAGCGGCGTCTTCAACGCCACCAACGTGGACTACGTGCTGCGCAATCTCGGCATCACGGGGCTGTTCGTGGTCGGCGTCTACACCGACGAGTGTGTTTCCACCACCGTGCGCGACGCATGCGATCGCGGATTCCTGGTGACCCTAGTGGAGGATGCCACGGCCACCGTCACGCCGGAGCGCCAACACGCCGCCGTGCACGTGCTGCGCGATCGCTACGCGCGGGTGCTGCGCACCGAGAAGGCCGTGCAGCAGGTCGAGCTGATGTGCATCTGAGCTTGGAGCGCGTGCCTGCCGCCCGAGGGTGCCCAGGGCGCTCCGGACGCGAGGTCGATTCCCGCGGCCCGATCCGGTAGACTGCCTCCGATCGCGTTGCCGCGAACTTCGGTTCCGCAGGCTTCGTCGGCGCTGCCGGCTGCGGCCCCACAGGGGTGCGCTTCCGTTCGGCCGCGCACGATTCCCCTAGCGCCTTGCTCCGCCCCGAGCCAACCCCCCTGGCCGCGGCCGCCCTGGCGGTCCTCTCTCTTCTGCTGGTGTCCGGTCCACTGGGCCGGGCTGCCGCGGCTCCCCTCGTGGGAAGTGCGAGAGAGGCGCCACCCGCGCCGATTTGGATCCAAGTGGGCACCGCGGGTGCGGCCGAAGGACACACCCAACTGGCCTGGAGCATGCCCGAGTGGCAGCCTCCGGAGGACAGCGAGCAGCCCATCGTGTGGGGATTCGAGTTGCAGGAGTCCTCCGACCCGCAATTCGAGCACGCGCTCGAACGCTACCGCGGACCGCAGCGCGCTTGTTTCGTCTCCGGGCTGCCGGACGGCACTTGGTTTTGGCGCGTGCGCCTGGTGGCCCTGGATTGGCCCGCCGAAGCCGGGGAAACACCCCACGGCCCGTGGAGCGAGGTGCGCTCCCTCGAAGTGCGCCACCACCCGTTGGCCTTGGCCTGGGGACTCTTTGCCCTGGGCGCGGTGCTGGTCGCTGCCATTCTGGTTTTCCTGGGACTCGCGGACCGCCGCGAACGGCGCGGAGAGGGCGCCTGATGGACGAAGGCGCACGCCTACTTTCGGCCACGACCGGCTGGTGGCTGCTCGGGCTGCTCTCCCTGCTATGGATCGGCCTGGGCGTCTTCTGGGGCCGCAAGGCGCGCTCCCTGGATGGTTTCATGTTGGCCGGCCGCAACGTCGGTTTGGCCCTCGGCAGCGCAACCGCGGTCGCAACGTGGATCACGTCGAACACGACCATGCTCGCGCCGGAACTGGCCCTCAAGTACGGCGTGTGGGGCATGCTCGCCTACTCCACCGCTTCGTTGGGGCTGTTCTTGTTCGCACCCATGGCGCGCCGCATCCGCGCCCTGATGCCCAAGGGGTACACCAGCGCCGAGTTCATGCGACTGCGCTACGGGGGCACCGTTTGGGCGGTTTTCCTGGCGATTTCGCTGTTCTACGCCCTGACGTGGCTCGTCAGCATGGCCATGGCTGGGGGCAAGCTGCTGGAGGCCCTGTCGGGCATCGAGTACCGCTTCGGCATGAGCCTGATCCTCGCCGTCTGCGTGACCTACACGCTGATCGGAGGCCTCTACGCGGTGATCGGCACGGACTTCGTGCAGAGTTGGCTGATCCTGGTCGGCCTGGTGCTCGTGGCTGGCGCGATCCTGTTGCGCGTGGACGTGGGCACGATCCACACGGAGCTCGCCGAGCGCCGCCCGCTGCTGCTCGCCGTTCTGCTTCCCGCCGCGATCATGATGTTTTTCAACAGCATGCTCTTCGGCTTGGGCGAGATCTTCCACAGCAACGTCTGGTGGAGCCGAGCCTTCGCCATGCGCGAGGGTGTCGGCGCGCCGGCCTACGCCTTGGCCGGCCTGATCTGGCTGCCGGTGCCGATCGTGGCCGGATTCCTGGGCCTCGCCGCGCCGGCCTTGGGCATCAATGTGCTCAGCCCGGACACGGCCGGACCGGTGGTCGCGGGCACGGTGCTCGCCGGCGTGGGCACCGTACTGGTCTTTGTGCTGGTGTTCTGCTCCCTGGCCTCCAGCATCGATAGCCTGCTCGCCGCGACGTCCGACCTGGTGACCAACGACGTGGTCGGCGGTGTGCTCGTGCGCGACGCGGGCGAAAGGCGCCTGCGCCGCATGGGCACCTGGGTGATCGTCGGACTCGGACTGGTGACCTGGCTGCTTTGTCTGCCGAACCTGGGCACGCTGGCGGAGGTGCTGTTCCTCGCCGGCCCCCTGGTGGGCAGCGCCATCTGGCCGATCCTGCTGGGCCTCTACACCCGGCGCATGCCTGCTTGGGGAGCACTGTCCGGCCTGATCTCCGGCTCGGCCCTGGGCCTGGTCGCTTACCACGTCATCGGCTTCTACACCGGGGCCCTGGTGGGCACCGCGGTTTCCTTCGCTGTGTGCCTGATCGCCTACGCGGTCAGCAAAGAACGTTTCGACTTCGAGCGGCTGGCCGCTACGCGGCTCGCCGACAGCTCCCCGAACCCGTCCACCGGCACGGGCCACTCCCGATGAGCTTTCCCTCCGCTTTCTTCGCCGTTCTCGTGCTCGGTGCCCTGGGTATGGCCGCCCTGGGTGCAGCGACCCTGATCGGCCTTTGGGTGCGCGATCGCCGCCGGGGAGACCTGTGGTGAATCGTCCGATCCTCGACCAACGCGCGCGCCCGAACCTGGAGCCGCGCCCCATGAATTCCAAGGGCCTGGTGCTCGATCCCCGGTCCCTGCTCGCCGCCAGCGGCAACCGCATCGACTACGACCAACTGGAGCGCCTGACCGGCCAATCGTTGGTTTCGGCGACCGAGCTCGACCGCGATTTGCTCGGGGAACTGTGCAAGTTCGCGGCCCTGCTGGAATTGACCGAAGTCTCCCAACACCATCCGCTCGACGGCAAGACGGTGATCACGGCGTTTTTCGAGGCCAGCACACGCACGCGGCTGTCCTTCGAGAGCGCGGCCCAACGCCTAGATGCCAAGCTGCTGAGCGTACCCGACGGCCGCGTCACGGGGGTCGCCAAGGGCGAGTCCTTGGAGGACATCGGCGAGATGTTCAACAGCTACGGCGATCTGGTGGTCATGCGCCACCCGGAGACCGACAGCGTCGAGCGCATCCGCCAGAACCTGATGCGCCCCCTGGTCAACGCGGGCAACGGCTCCGGCGAACATCCGACTCAGGCCCTGCTCGACTGGTATGCCCTGCTCAAGTGGCGTCCGGAACTCTTGCTGCCCGATTGCCCGGCGGAGCGGCGCATCCACCTGGGAATCGTCGGCACCCCCGGTTCGATGCGCGCCGTCAAGAGCTTCGTCTTCCTGGCACTGCTGTTCGAAGCCCACGTGCGGCGCATCACGATCATCTCGGAGATGGCCGAGCCCTTGGGCGACGAGCTGCGCCACGCGGACGGCTCCAGCCCGATCCCGATCGAAAGCACCACGGACCTGAGCCAGGTGCTGGGCGATCTCGACGTCGTCTACATGAATTCGATCGCCTACTTGGGTGACAGCTACCGCCAGCTCGACGCTAGTTTCCGCATCGACCGCGAGAGCAACCTCAAGCCGGGCACCGTCGTCATGCACCCCCTGGCGCGCCGCGAGGAACTCTGCAAGAGCCTCGACGACACACCCCACAACCTCTACTTCGCCCAGGCGGCCGGGGCCGTATTCGCCCGCCAGGCCATGCTCGTGCCGATGCTCGGGCGCCTGGGCGCCCTGCCCGATCACCTGCTCTACCTAACCAGCTAACGACCTGCCTCGGAAACGACTTCCGAGGACGGACACAAGGAGACCCCCCATGTGCGGCATTGCCGGCTATTGGGAGCTTTCGAACCGGGACCGCGACCACGCGGACCTGATAGGGCGAATGCTCACCACCCTGCACCACCGCGGCCCCGACGGCCGCGGATTGCACCACGATCCGCGCCACGGTCTGGTCATGGGCCACGCGCGCCTGTCGATCATCGACCTGGAAACCGGCGACCAGCCGATCCGCCTGCCCGAGCTTGGCTTGACCCTGACCGCCAACGGCGAGTTCTACGACTACAAGCCGATTCGGGCGCGCTTGGCGACCCACGGCCATCGTTTCGCCACCAAGAGCGACAGCGAGGTCGCCCTGCACCTCTATCAGCGCCACGGCCTGGACTTCGTGGAGCACCTGCGCGGCGAATTCGCCTTCGCGCTCTTCGACGAACGCGACGAAAGCCTGCTGCTCGTTCGCGACCGCTTCGGCATCAAGCCGCTCTACTACCACCTGGGCGCCGAATCCATCGTCTGGGGCTCGGAGGTCAAGGCCCTGCTCGCCCACCCCGACGTGCCTCGGCGATTGGATCCCAAAGCCGCGATCCACCAGTTGATGCATGTCATGGTGCCGGGATCCACGGCATTCCAAGGAGTGCTCGCACTGGAGCCCGGGCATCTGCTTCGCGTGCGCATCGAGGGCGGCCGCCTGGTGGCCCGCAAACAGCGCTGGTGGGACATGGAGTTCCCCGAGGCCCGGGACCACGTGGACGACACCGACCCCGCACCCTTCGTGGATGGTGTGCGCGAGCGCCTGTTGGACGCGGTCCGCACGCGCCTGGAAGCCGATGTTCCGGTCGGCTGTTACCTCTCCGGAGGCATCGACTCCTGCTCGATCCTGGGGCTGGCCACCGCCATGCAACAGTCCCCGGTCAAGGCCTTCACGATCAGCTTCGATGACGATGCCTACGACGAAGCTTCGATCGCGCGCGAGATGGCACTCAGCACGGGCGCCGACCAGGAGCTATTGAACCTGACAGCCGCCGATCTCTACGGAGAGCACTACCGCCGCACGGTGCACCACGCCGAGCGCACCTTCTACAACACCCTGGGGGTCGCCAAGTGGCACATGAGCCGCCGTGTGCACGAGCTGGGCTACAAGGTGGTGGTCACGGGTGAGGGTTCCGACGAACTTTTCGCGGGGTATCCGTTCCTCAAGCGCGACTACTTCCGCCACGGGCTGTCCCCCGAAGCCGCCGCGGAACACACGCGCCGCATGGAGCGTTCCAACGCTGTCTTCGCGGGCGCGATCCTGTCCGAACAGTCCGCCTCGCACCCGGCCTTCGAGCAGTTGATCGGCTTCACACCCGCTTGGATCCAGCCCTGGATCCTGACCCTGGAACGGGTCAAGCCGCTGCTTTCCGCCGAGCTGACCGCGGAACTCGAGCACTACGACCCGCTGGAGGCTCTGGCCGAATCCCTGGACCCCAACATGCTGCGCGGGCGCCATCCCCTGGACCAGGCCCAGTACACCTGGATCAAAACCATGCTCGAGGGCCAGATCCTGACCTGGGGCGGCGACCGGGTCGACATGGCCAACTCGATGGAGTCGCGCCCCGCGTTCCTCGACCATCACTTGGCCGAGTACGCGGCCCGCATCCCGCCCGGCGTGCGCATTCGCGACGGCATCGAGAAGTGGGTCCTGCGCGAGGCGATGCGCGGCGTGCTGCCGAAGGTGCTCTACGAGCGCGAGAAGTTCGCCTTCATGGCGCCGCCCAGCCACACCGACACCGCCAAGCGCAAGGCTGCCCAGGAACTGGCCCGGGCCCACCTGGATCGCAGCTCGGTCGAGGATCTGGGCTTCGTGGACCCTCAAAAACTCGAAGGTTTCCTGGGCGGACTGGACGCCGGATCGGACCGCGCGGACGCAACCCGCGGCGACATCCTGCTCAACCACCTGCTAGGCCTGCACATGCTGCACCAGCAGTTTTGCACCTCCTCGCAGCCCTCCCTGCGCTGACAACGAGCCGGTGCGCGCGAAACGTGTACGCGAGCCGTGCGCGCAAACGCTTCGCGGGCCCCGGCCCGCTCTGCTTCCGCCCTTCGTGACGAAGAGCGAGAAGGAGAGCGAGCCGAGGCCCGCGCAGCGGAACGGAGTACCTTGCCGCGCAGCGGACCGAAGTACCGCTCCGCGCAGGGGACCGGTGAACCGGCCCGCACTGCGTGCGCGCGCTACCGCCCCATCAGGGGCAGAAGATCATCTCCAGGCCGTTCGAGAGCGCCAGGCCCTCGGGCTTCGAGAAGTCAGGCAGGATCGCCTGGAAGTAGAGCGCGTTGCCGACAAAGGCCGGGTCGTTCGGGATCGGGAAAAGCGAACGAGCGCCCCCCGCCACCGGGAACATCGAGAAATTCGCGAAGTACCCCGGGACGTCGATCAAGACCACCCCGCCGAAGAACGGAATGGCTCCGGAGGCGAAGGAAGCCGCCAGGAAAACCGGCGCTCCGGTCGTGTCCGCCACGAACAGGTCGATCTGGCCGCCGATCTGGGGCAGTCCATTGCCGGACAGGTCGCGGTCGTTGGTCGGCGAAACGCCGATGCCGTACTGGGCGTACCCGCAGGGACGACCGGGGAGCACCACTCGCTTCGCGGGGCTGACGGTCAAGTTGCCCGGCCAGTCGGTGAAGTGCATCTCGTAGAGCAGTTCGAAGCCCTTGCCGCCGGTGGTGTCGGTCATCTCCGAGCGGTAGATACCACCGCCGGAGTAGGTCACCCGGGCGCTAGAGGCTGTGCCGGTCACGGTCACCGTACCGGTCATGCCGGGGGTCAGGGTGCACTCATAGGTGTAAACACCCTCGCGCACGAACGTGACGCGGAAGATTCCGCCGGGATTGATCGGATTCGACGCGAATCCGTAGCCGTTGGTGGTGCTCGTCACCGTGTGCGCCGTGCTGTCCTGGTTCTGCCAGGTGACGGTGGTGCCCGCGGGAATCGTCAGGGGCGCGAAGCTCGGGCCGGTGATCGGCAAAACAGCCAGGCTCGGCGCGGTGTTGACCACGTAGTAGCCGGTGCCCGTGACCCAGTTCTTGCCGTCGTCCATGACCTGGTCTTGGACATGGGCGCGCACGACCCAGGGACCGACTTGGGTGGCGCCGGTGAGGGCTTCCTCGCGGAGGATCACCGGGGGCAGGGTGTCCGGCGAACCGGTGTTGAAGTAGACCTTGTTGACGAGCAGGGCCGGGTTCGTGGTCTCACCCTGACCGGTCACCACATCGTAGGCGCCGTTGTTGGTCAAGTCGGCCACGGTGATGTCCAGGGTGGGGTCCGTCAGGCCGGTGAAGGCCCCCGCGACCTGCGTGAAGTTCATGTTTCCAAGGTTGCGGAACAGCTTCTCGCCGTTGCTGCCCAGGGACCCGACGATCACGTCCAGCAAGCCGTCGTTGTCGAAGTCGAGCAGCGCGATCTCGTTGTCATCGTGGGTGCTGAAGGCAGGCAACGCGGTGAACGAGAGCGTGCCCGAGGGGATCAGCTCGTTGCGCACGGCGCCTTCCGCGAAACCCGACAGGCTCACGAAAAAGAAGTCCACGTCGCCGTCATTGTCCAGGTCGGCGACTTCGGCCTCGTAGACGTTGTTGGACGTGACCGGCAGGAGGCCGGAGGCGTTCGTGAAGTTGGCCAATCCATCGTTCAGCATCAAGTAGTGCTGTCCGCCCGGATTCGCGGCCCGGCACACGCCGAAGAAGTCGAGGGCCCAGGTGTTGTTGATGTCCGCGAACTTCACGTCCATCTGGGAGACCTTGATCGGGGCATTCAACTTGGTCGGCTCCTCGGTGAAGAAACCCGCGCCATCGTTGATGTAGAGCCGCGGCCGACCGCCCGCGCCCCCGAAGACCGACGGACCCGAGTCGTTCAGGATCAGGTCGAGGAAACCGTTGTTGTTCAGGTCGCCAAAGCTGCCACTGGCGCTGTTGATGACCGTCGTCAGGCCGCGGGTCAGGCTCTCGTTGGTGAAGAAACCCGGGTTCGCTGCGCCCTGGTTGACGAACAGGAACGGGATGTCCGTGTTGAACCCGTTGCAAAACAGCGCGTCGATCCAGCCGTCACCCTGGATGTCGCCGGTGATCACCTGACGGGCGTGGGAAATGGACACACCGAGGCGCGCCACACTTTCGTCCGTGAACAGGCCGACCTGGGTCTCCAGGTTGTTGATGATCAGGATGTTCTGGCGCTTGACACCCGGCGCGTTGAAGCCGTCGCCCTCGGCGAAGAAGAGGTCCAGGTCGCCGTCGTTGTCCACGTCGGCGGCTTCGACCCCCTCCGTCCAGCGCGGGGTACCGGGCAGCATGCCCACCTGGTGTTGGAACTGCTGGGCTTGGGCCTCGACGGCCAATCCGGCAATCAGAACGAAAGGCAGGCCGGCGAGGACAGTCCTCAAGCCTGGAGAGAGGGGGGTCGTCATGGGCGATGGCAAGCGGGTGAGAAACACCCGCGTCGGAGGGAGACGAAAAGGGGGGGCCTTGGGGGCGCCAGGCGCCCGAAGCGCTCAAAAGCGTATTCCATCCCCCGGGATCCGGCAACGCGGGCAATCCCTCCCGCCCGGCCAGGCGTTCGCCCGGCGGTGCATGTGCCTGCCTCCTGCGGCTAGGCTCTCGGGGCGCACAGCGGGCGCACAACGACCATGTCGAACACGAGCCTTTACCCCACGAAAGCAGGACTCCAACGGCGCGACCAACTGGAGCGAGCCCGCTTGATGGCGCTGTTCGACCCCGAAGCCGGCCATGGAGACCCCGAGCGACGATTGTTCGCCCTGCTCGGCGCGGTGGATGTGCTGCAGGTGCGCATCAAGGGCGCGGGGGGAACCCCGAGCGGGGCAGGGCCCTCTGCCCACTGGTGTCGGCTGGCCCTCGCGCTCGCCCGGGAACTCCCCGATCCGCCCCTGGTGATCGTCAACGACCGGGTCGACGTGGCCCTGCTCTTGTCCCCCGAGGGCCTGGCGGGGGTGCACCTGGGTGAAGGCGACCTGCCGGTTGAAGCGGCACGCGCCCTGCTCGGAGCGGACCCGCTCATCGGCCTCTCGACCCACGACCTCGCGGCCGTCGCCGCGGCAGCCGAGCTGCCGGTGGACTACCTGGGCTTTGGGCCGGTGTTCCCCACCGCCACGAAGGGGTACGAACACGGGCTAGGTCCGGAGGCCGCTTGGATCGCCGCCGGAGCCACCCACCTGCCGCTCTTCCCCATCGGCGGGATCACCCTCGAAAACGCCGACGCCCTGGCGCCCGTCGGGCGGGCCTGCGTCGGCTCCGCCCTCTGGAACGCACCGGACCCAGCCGCCGCCGCCCAGGCCCTGCGCACCTGGCTCGATCCCGGCGAGTGAGGCCGACTGGGGCCCCGGATCACTGCAAGGGCTGATCCTGCAGGCGATCGAGGGTGCGCAGCACCAGCCGCACCACACGGGACAGCTTGTCGAAGTCGATCTTCTCGACGGTGTCCGTCGGTTGGTGGTAGTCGTCGTGCACGTCGGTGAAGAGGAACGCCACCGGGATGCCCAGTTGGGCGAAACTGGCCTGGTCGGAGCGGTGGTAGTACTGGTCCGCACTGCCCAGCCGCGTGAAACCCTCCAGGGGCGCCAGGGCCTCCACGGTGCGGATGATGTTGTTGTATTGCTCGGCCCTGGCGGCGGTCGGCGTCAGCAACAACTGGTCGGGATCGTTGCGCCCGATCATGTCGATATTGATGTTGGCGACGGCCCGGTGCCCCTCGGGCAACCAGGGGCGTTCGGCCCAGGCGCGCGAGCCATAGAGTCCCTTCTCCTCGCCCGAAACCCACATCAAGAGCACCGAACGATCGAGGGGCCCGTAGGCCGTCAGGGCCTCGGCGATGGCCAAGAGGCCGACCGTGCCCGAGCCGTTGTCATCGGCGCCGTTCCAGACCGTGTCCCCCTGCGCGCCCACGTGATCGTAGTGGGCGGAGAGCACGATCACTTCGCTGGCGAGTTCCGAGTGTTTGCCGGCCCAGAAGCCGCAGACGTTGTGCACCGTGATCAGCTCGTCGTCGGAGCCCAGTTGGCGCTGCTCGCGGAAGGTCACCGGCAAGCGCGTGCCATCTTCCGGGTGCCAATCGGCTTCGGCGTCGGACGGCCGCGCCAGGGCGACCAATCGCTCCCCGGCCGCTTGGGTCAGCATCAGGACCGGGAACACCTCCCGCTGGGTCTGGCCGCGCTCGCTGGGGTAGCGCACCCGACCGGCGGCCAGGCGCTCGGCCACGTTGCCGAAGCGCACTTCGGGTTGCTGCGCCGGATCGTCGCTCGCGGGCACCACCAACAGGCCCTTGGCCCCCGCCCGGCGCACACCCATCAGGCGCCGACCGAGGCCGGCCCCTTCATCGGTGTAGACCACCCAAGCCCCATCCAGGTCCATGGCCTCCAATTCGGGGCCGGTGGCGCTCCCGGCCCAAACCACCGGACCCTCCAGGGTGTGGCTGGCCAGGTCCTGCAACCCGCGCAGGAAGTAGTCGCGGCCGAAAACCAAGAGCTCCGCGGGCCCGCCGCCCCCGGCAAGCGCCAGGCTCGCCCGGGAGTTCTCCGCGTCCAGGGCCACCTGCCGGAGCTGGTACGGATAGAGGTAGCCATCCTCGGCCCCCGGCGGCACACCGAGGCGCATCAGCCGGCTGGCGAGGAACTGGGCCGCGATCTCCAGCTCCGGGCTGGGTGTGTCGCGGCCGCGCATCTCGTCCGAGGCCAGGAAGGTCAGATCCGCCCGAAGGAAGTCGGGGCGAACCGCATCCAGGGCGCGGGCCAGGGCCAGTTCGCGGGTGTCGTCGCCCGAGGTTTCGACCTCGCCGGGGACAACGATCGCGGTCGATGCCGCGATCGACGGGAGCCCGGCGCCAACTGGAAGCAGAAGACCGAGGAGCACCAGGGAGCAGAGGGCGGGTTGGCGAAGCAGCATCGGAGAGATCGGGAATGGGGTCTGGGGCGCACCGAAGTCGGCGTCCCTGCGCAGTGTACGCAGCCGCGGCTCCAACCTGTCCGGAAGGGGCCGGATCCGCACCGCCGCACGGCGGCCAAACTCGGGCAAATGGGCCTGAACGGGTCGCTACGCCTGGATTTCGCAGCCTGAACCCAATCGGCCCTTCACGGGTTCGAGTCGGGTTTGGGCCCGGCGCTCCTGCGCAGGGCACGGCTCTGGGCGGCGAGCCGCTCCACGGCCCCGGAAGCGGGCGCGGTCGAGCCCGAGCGGCGCAGATCGTCCACGTTCGCCAAACACCACGGGCAAGTCATGTCGACCAAGTGGAAGCGCACAAAACCCTCGGCTCCCTCTTCCAGGGAGCCCTCCAGGTGCCTGGCCAACCAATGGCGGTCGGGACAACTCACACGGCGTTCGCGCCAGACCGTCTGCACGTCCAGGTCGAGGATGCGGTGGCCCTCCTCGGCCGCCGCGAGCCAGCGCAGGAGGTCGCTGCCCGATTCGCGCACGGCGGCCAGTTGGCGCAGGCGCTTGAGCGCGCGGAACTTGATGCCCGCAACCGCGGTTTCGTCGCGCAGGCCCATCGGTTGCCAGGTGTCGCGATTGCGCCATCCCCCGGAGAACAGCGCTTCCATCACGGACAAACGCTGGTACTCACCCTCCTGCCAGGACTCCTCGACCCAGTCCTCCAGGATCTCGCCGAGCAACTCGCGCGCCCGATCGGACAGCTCGATGCCGCGCACGATGGCGCTCGGCGTTTCGGATTGGTGCGCGATCTGGTCGAGGGCGGCTTGACCTTCCTCGTCCGCCGCCTGGGGCAAAAGCCGCGCGCGGCGGCGGCGCATGTGGTCGATGCTGCGGTTGCGGCAGATGCCGAAGAGGTACTGCTCGAAGGTGTAGCGCGGGTCGAACTCGTCGATGCCGCGCACCGCTCCGAGAAACGTCTCTTGCACGATGTCCTCGGCGGACTGCACATCACCGCTGCGCCGCAGCGCGTAGGCGTGCAGACGCCCGCAGAAGTGGCGCTCGACCTGCGACCACTCCTCATCCTCGAGCGCCCGCAGCCGCGCGATGTCCGGTGTCCAGTCCGACATGGATTTCGTGGATCCTACCGCGCCCGGTTGTCCCGGCCCATGCGGGCAGGTTCACAGGAGGGCATAGAGCACCAGGCCCGTCGCCACCAGGGCGCCCAGGGCCAGCATCGCGATCAGAAAAACCACCAGGCCGGCCG
>JBJHAV010000028.1:0-23012 GCA_050480685.1 Planctomycetaceae bacterium
AAGGGGGGTGGAGTGGGAGCCTGGCACCGTCCCCACCCACGTACCGAGGAGCGGAGTTCCCGGCCGGACGCGGCGCCGTCAGCCGCGCAACACTTCGCCCGCCAGCCGCTGGGCGAGCTTGCCGTCCAGGCGCCCGCCGAGGCGCTGCATGACGGCTTTCATGAGCTGCCCCATCTGCTTGGGGTCCGAGATGGCGAGTTCGGCCGCGATCGAGCGCACCACTTCACGCGCTTCGTCCTCGGAGACCTGCGTGGGCAAGTAGCCCTCCAGCACGGCCACCTCGGCCTGCTCCTTCTCCGCCAACTCGGGCCGACCGGCCTTGGCGTATTGCTCGGCGCTGTCCTTGCGCGTCTTCACCGAGTAGCGCACCACATCCAGCTCCTCGGCCTCCGTGAGATCGCGACCGAGCTCGATGCGCTTGTTCTTGAAGCCCGCGATGACCATGCGCAGGGTCTCGCGTTGGAGCTCCTTGCGCTCACGCATGGCCAGTTTCAGGTCCTCTTCGATCCGCTTCCAAAGGCTCATCGGTCCGATTCCTCCTCGTCGGCTTCGTCCGCGCCGTCCTCTTCGAGATCGTCCAAGGCGTCTTCGGGCTCCTCCCCGTCGAAATCCTCGGCGTCCTCGGCCTCTGGCGAGCCCTCGGCCAGGGGAGCGCGTTCCGTGCGCTCGCCATCGCGCTGGAGCTCCAGGTCGAGATTCTTCATGGCGAGCTCCAGATCGTCCTGGGTGACCACTTCGAGTGCCACGAGCCCGTCGTCGTCCTTCAGGTTGACCAGGCGAACGCCTTGTGTGTTGCGGCCCATCGGTCGCATTTCCACCGCGGAAATCCTCACGATCATTCCGCTCAAGGTGATGAACAAGAGGTCATCCTCGCTGCGGCAGAGGCGCATGCCGACCACCTCGCCGTTGCGCTCGGAGACCTTGATGTTGATCACACCTTGGCCGCCGCGACCCTTGATCGGGTAGTCCTCCAGGGGCGTGCGTTTGCCGTAGCCGCGCTCGCAGGCGGTGACCACGGTCAGCGCATCCTCGGTGGGGTCCGCCACCTGCATGGCGATGACCCGGTCCCCGGCGGTCAGGCGCACGCCGCGCACGCCACCCGCGGTGCGTCCCATGGAGCGCGCTGCTTGCTCGTCGAAGCGCACCACGCGCCCGCGCGCCGTTCCGATCAGAATCGTCGCGCCCGGACTGGCCAGCGCGACCGAAACCACCTCGTCGCCCTCGGCCAGGTTGATGGCGCGGATGCCCCCACGTTTCGGACGCGAGTAGGCCTCCAGCGGGGTCTTCTTGACCGTGCCGCGCAGGGTCGTGAAGACCACGCTGCGCTCGGCCTCGAACCCGGGCACCCGGAGCAAGCTCTGGATACGCTCGCCGTCTTCGAGCGGCAGGAGGTTGCGGATCGCGCGCCCCTTCGAGGTCCGGCTGCCCTCGGGCAACTGGTAGGTCTTGAGCCAATAGACCTTGCCGCGATCGGAGAAACACAACATGTAGTCGTGCGTGCCCGCCACGAAGAGGGTCTTGATCGCATCCCCCTCCTTGGACTCGCTGCCCTTGACGCCGCGCCCGCCGCGGGCCTGGGCCCGGTAGGTATCGAGCGCCGTGCGCTTGACGTAGCCGTCCCGCGAGAACGTCACGACCATGACGTCCTCGGTGATCAGCTCTTCGATGTTGAAGCCCGAGTCGATCTCCTCGCCGGAGATCTCCGTGCGCCGGTTGTCGCCGTAGCGCTGCTCAACCTCGTCCACGTCCTCGCGGATGATGGCGACGACACGCGCTTCCCGGTCGAGGATGTCGCGGTAGTCGGCGATCTCGGCCACGAGTTTGTTGAACTCCTCTTCGAGCTTCTCCCGCTCCAGACCCGTCAGGCGGCCGAGGCGCATGTCGACGATCGCCTGGGCCTGGGCTTGGCTGAGTTGGAAGGCCCCCATCAAGCCGATGCGGGCCTCTTCCGTGTCGGCGCTGGCCCGGATGATGCGGATCACCTCGTCGATGTTGCCGACGGCGATGCGCAGGCCTTCGACGATGTGCTTGCGCTCTTCAGCCTTGCGCAGCAAGTAGCGCGTCCGCCGCCGGATGACTTCCTTGCGGTGGCGGATGAACTCTTCCAGCAGCCCCTTCAGGTCGAGGGTGCGCGGCTGCCCGTCGACGATCGCCAGGTTGATGATGCTGTAAGTCGTCTGCAGCGGCGTGAACTGGAAGAGCTGCTTGACGATGACCTCGGGGTCCTCGCCCTTCTTGAGCTCGACCACCAGGCGGATGCCGTCGCGGTCCGACTCGTCGCGCACGTCCGAAATGCCGGTGATGCGACCGTCCTTCACCACCTCGACGATCTTCTCGATGATGGCGACCTTGCGGACCTGATAGGGGATCTCCGTGAAGACGATCTGGGGGCGGCCGCCGCGGCCTTCCTCGAACTGGTGCCGACCACGCACGACAGCGCGGCCGCGACCGCTGGTGTAGGCCTGCAGCACGCCGCTGCGGCCCATGATGATGCCGCCGGTCGGAAAGTCCGGGCCGCGCACCAGTTGGCAGAGCTCGCCCAAACTCGCGTTCGGATCGTCCAAGAGCGCCCGCAGGGCGGCGGAGACCTCGCGCAGGTTGTGCGGCGGCAAACTCGTCGCCATGCCCACCGCGATGCCTTCGGAGCCGTTGCAGAGCAGGTTGGGGAAGCGGCTCGGGAGCACCTCCGGCTCCATCAAGCGCTCGTCGTAGTTGGGGTGGTAGTCGACCGTTTCCTTGTCCAGGTCGGCCATCAACTCCACCGCCGGCCCGGCCATGCGCGCTTCCGTGTAGCGCATGGCCGCCGGGGGATCGCCGTCGATCGATCCGAAGTTGCCCTGCCCGTCCACCAGCGGGTAGCGCAGGCTGAACTTCTGGGCCATGCGCACGAGAGTCGGATAGATCACCGACTCCCCGTGGGGGTGGTAATCGCCGCTCGTGGTGCCGGCGATGTTCGCGCACTTGCGGTACTTCGCATTGGGCCGAAGGCGCAGGTCGTTCATCGCGACCAGGATTCGGCGCTGGGACGGCTTGAGGCCGTCGCGCACGTCCGGCAGGGCGCGTGAGTGGATGACGCTGAGCGCGTAGTTGAGGTACGACTCGCTCATCTCGCGCTCGATCAGGCGCGGTTCGATGAGTCCTTGGGGACGCGGTGCGTTGGGAACGTCGGTTTCGGACATGGGCAGCGTCGTGAGCGCGGAGCCGCTCGGAGGGCGGCGCGTGCGTGTGGATGGCGACCGGAAACGCGGGACGAATGCGGTTCCGCGCGCGGGGGGAGGTGCGCGGGGGCGCGGGGCGCTCGCACGCGGGACTTGGAGGGGGCCCGCGGGTCCGGCCACCCCCCTCTAGAGGTCCCTGCATTGTCGCATCCCGGAGGCTCCGGAACCAGTCCGGGCGGCGCTCCTAAGCTCCTTTGCGACAAAGGGTTCGGGGCCTCGCGGGACACTTCCGCCGGCTCCCCTGGGCAGGGCGGCGGCGCCTCGCTCCGCCGCCCCCGGCCGGCCGGGCGTACATTGGCCCGCCGCCATGACTCCCGCCGAACATCCGCCCCTCGCCCGCGCCCTCGGTCGCCTGCCCTCCGGCCTCTATGTGGTCTCCACCCTGGCCGACGGCGGCCCCATGGGCTTCTTGGGCTCCTTCGTGCAGCAGGTCGGCTTCGAGCCGCCCGCCGTGATGGTCGCGGTCGGGCGCGACCGGCCCCACCTGGAGGCCATGCGCCGCTGTGGCTGGTTCGCCCTCTCGGTGCTGGATTCCGCTTCGAAGGGCCTGATGGCGCCCTTTTTTCGCAGTTTGCCCCCCGGCCAAAGCCCCTTCGACGACCTGGCCACCGCGACCACGCCCGAGGGCCAGGTGACGCTTGCCGACGCCCTCGCCTGGATCGAGTGCCGCTACCTCGGGGAACACGCAGTCGGCGACCACGTGGCGGTCTTCGGGGAGGCCGTGCGCGGCGGGCTCCACCGCGATGGGGACCCCCTGGTCCACCTGCGCCGCAACGGCCTGAGTTACTGACCGGCACGGGCCGCCGGGCCGGAGTCCGCGCAGCGCTCGCGCAACGGACCGGAGAAGCGCCTATCGAGCGGGCTCGACGGGCGCCGGCTCGCCGACGGCGTAGAGGTCCCAGTCCGGCGAGCGCACCACCAAAAGGGCCCAAACCGGCCCGCCCGAGAGGGCCTCTTCCAATTCCGGGGGGAAGGGCACCCGTTCGCTGCCCGAAGGGCCGAAGCGCCCGCCCAGGGCCGGCCAGTTGAAGGCCTCCTGGAGCAGCGCGTCCCGGGAGAGGGGTATGTCCACGCCCCCCAGTCGGAACCCGGGTTCACGGGAGCGCGCCAACAGCACCGTGTATTCGACACCCGGCTCGAAGGTCACCTGGAAGGCCCGCTCGTCCGCCCGCACCTCCATGCGCGGCTCCGCGGCGGGCCGCTCGCGCAGCCCGGCCGCCGGATCGCCGATCGGCTGTCCCGGCCACCAGCCCAGCTCCACCAGGCGATCGTGGAGCTGCGCCGTGAGCACCTCGTAGCCGTCGCGGCGCGGGTGGGCGTCGGGGAAGAGCAGGCGATCGCGCCCGAACTCCTCGATGTAGGGCGCGAAGTCCCGCGCTTGATCCACGAGCGGGACCCGCAGGGCCTGGGCCGCGCGCCGCAACCCGTCGTTGACCCGCGGCAGCACACCGCCGGTGTCGTCGGCATAGGTCAGCAGCAAGAGCCTGCCGCCCGCCCCGCGCACGCGTTCGTCCATCTCCCCGAGATCCGCCAGCAGCCAGGCGTGGAGAAGGTCCTCTTCCCCGTCGGCGATCTGTCCGCCTCCGATCAAAAACTCCACGGCCCGGCCCTCGCGGTCGACGCTGCGGATGATCGCCTCGCCCCCCTCGATGTCGATGTGCTCGCGCACCTGCACGTCCCGGGGCACGTCCGCCTCGCCTCGCACCCTCACCTGCGAGGCATCGCGGGCCACCCGTTCCTCCGGCTCCCCATCCGAGGTGCTGAAACGCTGCCAAAGCACGCGCACCAGGCGCACCAGGCGCAGGGAATCCACGGCAGCTTGCCCCGTGCGCGCCGCCTTGCGGGACCAGGCGTTGTTGGCCCCCACCAGGACGATCACCAGATCGGGTCGGTACTCGGTCAGGTGTCCGTCCAACTCGGCCAACAGGTGCCCGGAGTGTTTGCCCGGAAGGCCCAGGTTCACGACCCGCGTGCCCGGACGTCCGGCGGAGAGCAACCCCTCCAAACGGGCCGGCCAGGCGTCCTCGGGTCGCACGTTCCAGCCGTAGGTGTGGCTGTCCCCAAGGCACAGCACCACCGGCCCCCCTTGCTCGCCGATCGGCCCTCCCACGCGCCCATCGGGCCCGGTGAAGAGCGCCAGGCCGCGCAGCGAGAGCTCGATCAGCACCAGGCCGAGGCAGATCGCAACCAGGGGCCCGAAGAGCCGCGCAAGGGGCGATCGGCGGCCTGCCCGCGAACCGCCCTGTTGCCCGTCGTCAGTAGAAGTGGACTTCAGCGCAAAACCCTCAAGCGCGAGAAACGAACGTTGATGCCACTGGCCAAAAGCCCCACCTGACCCGCCAGATCGACGCCGGAGATCGGCCGCGAACCGCGGGAGCTACCGTCGACGAACACTTCGACACGGTCGCCGTGGGCCTCGATCCCTAGCCGGACGGTTTCGCCGATCTCGGGACGCAACTGGCCGATCGGTTGACCCTCCAGCACCAGACCTTCCTCCGGGTCGATCGTGGCGAATGCCAGGTTGCGCCCGCCGATCAAACAGAGCATGCGCTGACCGCCGCCGGGGGTGTACCCGAACACCAGCCCGAGCAAACCTCCGCCCTCACCCCCGTCCTCGATCGTGAAGTCGAACTCGTAGCGAAAGCGTGAACCGAGGGCATCGGCGTGGATCAAGTAGCCGGAACTCGACTTGTTCTGGGCGCGAATGACCCAGTCGGCCGCTTCCCACTGGCCCCAGCCCCGCTCCCAGTCCGAAAGCTCCCCATCCACGTTGAGCCGCCGCCAACGCCGCACGTCGAGGCCGTCGGCCCGTCGAATCTGAGTTTCCCGGGCCACCATCGCCGCCGTGCGACCCAGCAACCGTTCCGAAGAGCGCAGCAGCCCGAGCGCCGCACGCGGATAACCGTCCTCCACGTAGCCGTCCGCCAGCGCGAGCACACGCTCCTCGAAGCGAGCTCCGCTCGCCAGGGAAGCCGGACCCAGGTTGCTTTCGATGCTCGTCATCCGCCGGGTGGCATCCTCCGCCAGGGCTTCGACCGTCATGGCTTCGAACCCTTTCACCGTCTGGGATGTGTCGGCGATCGTGCGCACCGTTTCCAGCGCCATGCGAAAGGCGTGCAGCGCCGCGTCGTTCCTGCGCTGGGCCTGCAACGCGAGCCCAAGCCCGTAGTAGCCGCCAAGATCCCCGGCGCGCTTGCGCAGGGCCCAGCGGTAGCTGTCCTCGGCGTACTCCGCCTTGCCGTTGGCCATCTGTTTGGCACCACGCGCCAACAACGTGTCCGCCTGCTCCGGACCGCCGAAGTGGATGCGGTACAACTCTCCGATCCAGCGCGTGAAGAGCTGCTCGAAATCTTCGAAGGTCGTCACGCCGGGGACGCGGGCGCGGCGTACGAAGTGCTCGATGAAACGATCGACAACGTCGTGCTGACCGCCGCCGGAGCGATAGGAGTCCCAGTAGTCCGCGTAGGCCTTCAGGTAGACGCGTTCGGAGCGTTCATCCTCGAAGTTGTGGATGAAGTACACGAGGCCCCAACCGAAGGGGTAATAACGCCCGTCGTAGGAACCCGGTTGGTAGTAGGCGATCACATCGCGCACGCGCACGCCGGGGCGGCGACTGGGCTCCGTATCTCCGGGTGCAAAACCCAGGTCCCGGAACAGGGGACGCAGGCGGTTGTCGGGGATCAGATTGGTTTCGACCCGACCGTTGGGCATCAGGCGAGCGCCCTCGAAGTAGGACGCCGTTCCTTCGTTCAGCCAACCGGGGATCAACAGCCCGCGGGAAGCCGCGTGGGTGAACTGGTGTGACGCCTCGTGGAACAGCGTCGACCACAGGTCGCCCAAGGTGCCGCCGTCGGTGCGCCGGTCGTAGACCGCCACTCGATTTTGGAGCGGCACGAAGAAGCCCCGGATCGAGGGCGAGAGCGGGCCCTCCACTGCATCGAAGTCGGCCCGTGTCGCAAACACGTTGATGTTGCAGCGGCGCATCGTCGCCCCGCGCTCGCTGTAGCGAAACACTTGGCGATAGAACTTGTTCATCTCCTCCATCGCCTTGGACATGGCGTTCGCCATATCCTGACCCATGTTGGTCCGGATGGTGTAGTTGGTCGAGCGAATCTCGTAGGCGTTGCGCCAATCGCTGCGCCGGGCATCCTCGCGGGCGATCGCAGCGGCGGACTGTCGGGCCCTGGGAGGCTGAACCGGGACCTCCACGCCGCTGGCGAGCAGTTCGTCCACGGCGCGCTGATTTCCGTAGATGCGGTCGAGCAAGCGCTGGGCCTGATCCGCGACGGCCGTGCCCTGGCATCGCAGCAGCAAATCGACCGCATTGGCGTAGAAGCGGCGCCTCTCCAGGGAACGGGCCAGTTCGAACAGCTCACCCGCGTAGGCGTCGATGGCCGCGCCCATCTCGCCCGGCCTCGGATCCATCAGGTCCAGCTTGCGCTGGAGATCCGTGCGCCGAGCCGCCGGCAAATCTTCGAGGGCGAGGGCCTCGCGCAGGTACCAGATCGCTTCGTCCAGCCTGTTTTCGGCCTCGGCGACGTCCGCCGCTAGTTGCAGACGCTCGGGGTCCTCGGGCGAGAACTCGAGCGCCACGACCGCCAACACGTAGGCTTCCTCCAAGCGACCATCCGCCAAGGCCTGCTTGGCTGCCGCGAGATCCGGCGGGCGGCTGTCGTCGATGGCTTGCGCCGGGTTTTTCGTCTCCGGCAAGGAGGCCGTGCGGGCCTCTCCCCGGGGCGCCGTCAGCAGAAGCGAGCACAACAGTCCCGCGCCAAGCAGCCGGATGGTGGGTGAGAGCGGCGGCCCGAGCGCATGGCGCCGCGGCCGGAGGCGAGCGAAGGAGAGTGCGAGCATCTGCGTTGTCCCTTTCATCGGCGAAGCCCAGGCGCGCGATCCGCCATAGGGCGAACAATCATCGTGCCATAGGGGCTCGGACCGCACCACAGGCGTTCGCCCGGAGTATGGGAAAGGCTGCGGGAAAGCGACCCGGACGGCGGCAGCCGGATCGCTCGGCCCGGCGAGCGGCACCTGCTTTGTGGTCAGCGGTGCCCCAGCCGCCGACGCGGTGCACTCTCGAGCTGCGCGAAGACATCGGCGAGCGCCGCGCTCAGGGCCCGGCGGCTGCTGGACTCCCCGATCGGATCCGAAGGGTCCTGCCCATCCAGGAGCGCGGCTGCCCTCTGCATGCCCGGCACGTCCTGCCAGAGGGCGAGCTCCACGAACAAGCGCACACGCTCCATGTCACCTTCCTCGAGCGCGGTGCGCGCCGCCCCCAGCAGTTGCGCGGGGTCGCCGTCCGGGGCCGTTTCGACACCCGCGCGCGCCAGGCGCAGCAGGCCTTCCGGGGCGCCCTCGGCCTTTGCGCCTTCGAGGGCCCGCGCATAGTCCCCCAGGCGCAGGGCCACGTGCACCCGCTCGATGGGCAATCGCTCGTAGCCCAACCAGAGCTGGCCCCCGACTCCCAGGAGCAACAGCGTCCACGCGCCCACGCGCCACCGGCGCAAGACCCGCTCCAAGCGCGCGCCCACGTCCGAGCAGCGCGCGGCCGCCCGCAGGAAGAGCACCCGCTGGGCCACGCTGAAGTGGCGCCAACCAGTCCGGGCGCGGGCGTGCAGGCCCACCAGGCGTTCCAACGCGGCGCACAGGGCCTCGGGGTCCTGGGTGGCGCGCAGGGCGAACAGGTCCGCTTCGAGCTCGAAGCGGCGCGAGAGGAAACCGAAGCCGAAGTACCAAAGGCCGATGCCCGCGCACAGGGTGAGTCCCTGGGCCGAGCCGCCCGTGGTGCCGAACTGATTCCACAGGAAGTCCCCAAGCAGGAAAAACCCGAGCGTCAACGCGGCAAAGTGCAGCGCGTGGCGTCGGACCGCATGGCCCGCTTCGTGGGCCAATACCGCGCGCGCTTCCCGGGGACTGAGCTCCTCCAGAAGCTGGTCGCTGAAGAGCACGCGGCGCGAACGGGCCGTGAAACCGAGGATCGCGGCATTGGCCACCGTGCCGGCCGTGTTCCAAAGGTGAATGCGGCGCGGGTGCAGACCGAGGCGCTGGGCCAGGGGTTCGAGCGCCGCGCGGTGGGGACCGTGGGGCAAGGCTTCGAGTCGCCAGGCGACGCGCAGCAGGGCCGGCAGTCCCAGGGCGAAGAGCACCAGCAAGACGACACCCGAGGCCAAGGCCATGAGAGAGACTTCCTCGAGTTGTACGCGCAGGAAGCGACTCTCCGAAACCAGACCCAAGAGCAGCACGAGCAGCGCGATCGGGAGCAGGGCGGCAGCCAACATGCGCACCTGGAACGCCGTCCAGCCCCGCCGTGCGCCGGACTCGAGCAACCGGCCGCGGGCGTCGATGGCCAGGGCCTGCAGGAGCACGTAGGGCACCAGGCCCGTCAAAAGCCCCAAGCCGGGCCAATCGATGACCGCCGGCCAGGTGACCAGCAACGCGCCCAAGCCGAAGAGCAGGTGGGCTGCGGCGTGACCCACGAGCGGGCTCAGCTCGAAGAGCACGGCCCAGCGCCCCGCCGCCTGGAACCTGCCGCGCAGGGCTGCCCTGCGCGCGGTCCAGGCCAGAGCGTGGGGCACGAGCAGCAACACCGCCGCTCCCCAGGCCGGCAGGTTGCCGCGGGACGGCAACGACTCGGCCAGGGCGACGAGCCCCACGGCGACGGCGATGTGGACCAGGTAGCCCATGGAAGCGGAGCCGCTTGCCGGGCCCCGCGGGTCTCACGGTAGCGCGCCGCCGACCCGCGCGGATACCGCCGCTCCCGCCCGCCGGTGCGCGTCAGCGCCCGCCGAACCCGGGCAAGCGCTTGGCGTTGGCGAAGTGCAGTTTGGCGAAGCGGCCGAGCCCATCAGGACCGTGGATCTTCAAAAACTCCACCGCCGCCTGATCCACCGGCGCCCCGGCCCCCTTGGGCAGATCGACCCCGGCCTCTTGCGAAAGCTCCTCCAGCTCCTTGAGGAACACGTGCCGGGCCACGAGGCTGGCGGCGGCCACAGCCGTCACCCGTTCCGCGCGCGGCATTTGGATCAGTTGGATCGCCGTGCCGCGCAACGCCCGCTGCATGCGACCGGGAGGGCCGAACTGATCGATCACGACCGTGTCCCCGGTTTGCGCCAGGGCGCGCACGGCCTTGGTGTGCAAGTCCGCCAGGATCGCGTTCAGGTTGCCGATGCGCGCGTAGGCGGCGTTGTAGTCGGCGGGAGAGAGGCGCTCGACGGAGGGGGCAAAACTCTCCAGCAACGCCGCGCCGAGTTGGTGGCAGCGGGTGTCGCTGACCTGCTTGCTTTCGACCAGGCCTCCTTCCGCCAGGGCTTCCCCGAGCTCTGGCGAGAGGCGTAGGCCGACAACCACCAGGGGGCCGAAGAAATCGCCCTTGCCGGCCTCATCGGATCCGAGCACCGGACCCGGGGGCAATTCGGGATCCTGTTCGCGCTCGCGGACGGCGACGCTCCGACCGAGGTAGTTCTCGGTGAAGGTCTTGGGGTCCGGACCCTGCACGACCAGCTTGCCGCTGTTGTAAAGGGTCGCGATCGTGCCTCGGCCGCGCACGGAGAACACCGCGTGGGGGGCCGAGCGCCATTCGAAGGATTCGGTCCGCAGGCGATCCTCGAGCTGGCGGGCTTCTTCCTGCGTGAGGGTGGTGACTAGGGTTTGTTGACTCAACGTGGCCCTGGGGCGGGGAGCCGGCCGGGGGGGACACCGACGGGCTCCGGTAGAACGCTCGGCCGCCCACTGGGGGCAGCCGGGCGTGTGGGGACGCGCACGAGCGTGCCTAGACTATACGATGCCCCGTCCGCGTGCTCGTCGCCGCGTTCATCCCCTACCCGCTGAGAAGCGTCGCACCCATGGCCAAGATCCTCGACAACATCCTCCAGGCCGTCGGCGGCACCCCCCTGGTGCGCCTCAATCAAATCGGCAAAGGCTTCGGGTGCGAACTCCTCGCCAAGTGCGAGTTCCTCAACCCGGGCGGTTCCGTGAAGGACCGGATCGGTAAGCGCATGGTGGAGCGGGCGCAAGCCGACGGTTGCGTCAAGCCCGGCGACACCCTCATCGAGCCCACCAGCGGCAACACCGGCATCGGCATGGCGATGGCGGCCGCGGTGCACGGCTACCGGATGATCATCACCATGCCCGAGAAGATGAGCCGCGAGAAGCAGGTGGTGCTCGAGGCCCTCGGCGCGGAGATCATCCGCACACCGACCGAAGCCGCTTGGGATGCGCCTGAGAGCCACATCGGCGTTGCCAAACAACTGCGCGACCTGCTCCCGAACGCGGCGATCCTCGACCAGTACTCGAACCCCAACAACCCCGAGGCCCACTACGACGGCACCGCCGAAGAGATCCTCGAACAGACCGACGGCAAGCTCGACATCTTCGTGGCCACCGCCGGAACCGGCGGAACGCTCAGCGGTGTCGCCAAGCGGCTCAAGGCCGCCCTGCCGAACATCCGCATCGTCGGCGTCGACCCCTTCGGGTCGATCCTCGCCGGCCCCGGACCGATCCATTCCTACAAGGTCGAAGGCATTGGCTACGACTTCATTCCCGACGTGCTCGACCGTTCCCTGGTGGACGAATGGGTGCGCACGGACGACCGCGACTCGTTCCTGATGGCCCGGCGCCTGATCCGCCAGGAGGGCCTGCTGGTCGGGGGAAGCTCGGGTTCGGCCGTCTGGGCCGCCCGGGAGATGGCCAAGAAGTACGGCCCCTCCAAGCGCATCGTCACGATCCTGCCGGACTCGGTGCGCAACTACATGACCAAGTTCATGGACGACCAGTGGATGCGCGAGAACGGCTTCACCGAGCAGCGCTGGGAAGCGCAGTCGGTGGGCGATCTCATGCGCGTGCTGCCCAAGCGCCCGCTGCACGTGGCCCAGACCGCCGACACCGTCTCGGATGCCGTGATGGCCATGAAGGAGCACGGGGTCAGCCAATTGCCGGTGCTCGACCAAAACCGTCTCGTTGGCATCGTCACGGAGTCCGACCTGCTCGGAAAGCTGGTCGAAGGCCGCGCCGGGCTCTCCTCCACGGTGGCCGAGGTCATGATGCGCCGCGTGACGACCGTTTCCCTGACGGACGAAGCCAGCGCCCTGCGCAGCCTCTTCGCGGAGGGTTTGGTCGGCATCGTGGTCGACGAGCAACAGCACGTGTTGGGTGTCGTCACCAAGATGGACCTGGTCGACGTGCTCACCTCCAGCATCGACAGCTCCCTCGAAGACCGCGGCGCCCGCCGCGAGCCGGCTCACCGCTGACAGGTTGGGAAAAAATCTGCTCGGCCCGGCCACCTGGCCTGTGAGGTGCCAATTGGGCCGCCGTCTTGCGGCCACAGAGAGTGGGAAGAGCCGCTGCGCGGCACGTTTTCCCACGCTCTGAGAGGTCGCCCGGCTGGGTCGCTCCGGATCGGGTTGTGCCCGGTCAGTCTTTGCGGGCCGGCCCGTCCGGCCCCGGCGGAACGGTTCTGCGCCACGCGAGTGCGGCTTCGAGGGCCACCCAGACGGCCAACACGCCGATCGTCGCTCCCACGCAGGCCACCAGCCACTGGCCTCGCCCGAAGTCGCGCACGACCTGCAGGGTCATGGCGGTGAAGGTGATTGCCAGCACGATCCCGGCCGGCCAGGCGAAGGCCGCGCTGCGCCGGCCCAGCGTGCGCAGATAGAGCGCGCAGACGATCAACGTAAAGGCCGCCAACACCTGGTTCGTGGCGCCGAAGACGGGCCACAGGCTGCGCGCGCCGCTGGCCTTGTCGGCGTAGATCAAAGCGAGCACTGAACCGCTGGCAATGGCGCCTCCGATCCAGCGATTCTGCAAGGGCCGCAGTTTGTAGATCGCGCCGAATTCGGCCAACACGAGGCGCTGGATGCGCAGAGCCGTGTCGAGGCTTGTGGCCGCGAACGAGATCACGAGCACCGCGACCACGGTGGTCGCTATCGCATGGGGAATACCGAGCGCACCCAGGAAGCTGGCGGCGCCCTGCACAAAACCTCCCAGGGCGATGGTCGCGTCGAACAGTCGACCCCGACCGATGGCTTCCTGTTCCACGAAGGCCCAAACCGGCATGGCCCCGTGGATCGCCCCCGGTCCCATCAAGCCGGCCGCAACGGCCATGGTGGCCAGAATCGCCAGGGTCGCCTCGCCGAGCATGGCTCCATAGCCGATCGGGCGCGCGTCGGCCGCACAGCCGAGTTGTTTGGAAGTGGTGCCCGAGCTGACCAGCCCGTGGAAGCCGCTGATCGCTCCACAGGCGATCGTGACCATCAGGATCGGGAAGAGACTGGGCAAACGATCCAAGGGCCCGATCGCGGGTGCGGCGAACTCGGGCCGCATGAGGAAAAAGCCCAAGTAGATCGCGGCCAAGCCCACCAGCAGTTGGTGGCTGTTGATCAGATCCCGAGGCTGCAAAAGCAGCCAGACGGGCAGGCTGCTGGCGATGAAGGCATAGAGCATCAACGCGATCAGCCAAAAGTCCGTGTTGAGCAGCAGGCTGCCTTCGGTCGGCACGGGCAGCCAACCGAGACCCGTGCCGACGATGGTCAAGTAGAGGCCGCCCAGGATCGCGATCGAGGGCCAGAGCAGACCCTTCCCCCGTTTGTAGGCCCACCAACCGAGGCCGACCGCCGCCAGGATCTCCAGGTTCACCGGCAGGATGCTGGCCGGGTATCCGACGAACAACTTGGCGATCGAAAAGGCGAAGACCGCGCCGACCAGCCAGATCAGGAAAAAGATGATCAGCAGGAACAGCAGGCGCGAGCGCGGACCGATGAAACGTTCGGTCAGGGCGCCGACACTGCGCCCGCCGTGGCGCATGGAAAGCACCAGCGCCCCGAAGTCGTGCACGGCTCCCATGAAGATCACGCCGAGCACGATCCAGAGCATGGCCGGCAGCCAACCCCACACGATCGCCATGGCGGGACCCAGGATGGGAGCCGCGCCCGCGATCGACGCGAAGTGGTGTCCCCACAGGACTTCCTTGCGGGTCGGCACGAAGTCCACGCCGTCCGGAGTCTGGCGCGAAGGCACCGGCTCGTCGGGCAACACCGCGAACAATCGCTGCTCCAGGTAGCGCGACCAGTAGCGGTACCCCAGCGCCAGGGCGACCAGGCAAACGATCGAGACGGCGACGGGGCTCAAAGTTGTGACCGTTCAGCGCGAGGCGGAAGTGGTTGCGGCGGTCCCCTGGGCCGCGTGGGGTGCATCTTCGCGCACACCCAGCGCCGGCGGGATGAGCTCGAGATCCCCCGTCCCAGGCCGGAGCCGCTCCCAAAGCGCGAGGGCGCCGACCCAGCCGAAACCCGCCGCGAAAAAGACCCCGAAGGGCACGGCTCCCACGGCCCCGGCCTGAATGGAGCGAAACACGCCGACGGAGAGCCAAGCGGCGACGAGCAGTTCGGCTCCCGCCGTGAGCGGCAGTCGACTGCGATACAGCCGCCCTCGGCCACCCTGTTTAGGTGTGCGCACGAACTCGCCGACACGTTGGCCGAGCCCGGACAGGACGGCAAGGGTTTGGCGCAGGGACATGCCGACCCCGAGCGCCAAAGCCAAGGGAACGTCGAGCAGCCTCTGCCTGGCGCTGCGTCCGACTCGTCCCCCCGCGATCCAATAAGCGCAGGCCACGGCAGCGAGACATGCCACGAAGGCCGCGCCCAAGAGCCAGCCGCCCTGACGTGAGAGCGTCGGCCCGCTGATCGGCAGCACGAGCGCAAGCAGCAGCACCCACGGATAGGCGCCGTTCGCCGCCAGATGCACCAGGGCCTCCTGTCGTGCGCGCCAAGGATATTGCGCCTGTGCGATGCGCGCGCCCAACTTGCGCAGCACCTGCACGCTGCCCTTGGCCCAGCGGTGTTGCTGGTTCAGGAAGGCGGCCAAGTCCCAGGGCAGTTCGGCCGGTACTTCCACGTCGTCCCGGTAGACGAATCGCCAGCCCGCCAGTTGGGTGCGGTAAGAAAGGTCCAAATCCTCGGTCAGTGTGTCGCCTTGCCAACCGCCCCCTGCTTCGATGGCGACGCGGCGCCAAACGCCCGCCGTGCCGTTGAAGTTGAACCACAGCCCGCTGCGGAAGCGCGCGGCGTGTTCCACGCTGAAGTGTCCGTCGAGCAGTGTCGCCTGCGCGCGTGTCAAAGGTCCGCGCTCGCGATCCAAGTGGCCCCAGCGGGCCTGCACCAACGCAACGTTCGGACCCTCGAAATCGCCCATCACACGCCGCAGAAAGTCCGCCCGGGGCACGAAATCCGCGTCGAACACAGCGACAAAGGGCGCGTCGGAGCAGGCCAGCCCATGGGCCAAGGCGCCGGCCTTGAACCCTTGGCGCTCGGCACGCCGCAGGGCGCGGATCGACACACCCTGGGCTCGCAGGCGCCGCACCTCGCGGTCGACCAGCTCGCGGGTCTCGTCCTCGGAATCGTCCAGCACCTGGATCTCGAGCCGCTCGGGCGGCCAATCCAGCGCGGCGGCGGCGCGGATCACACGCACCGCGACGGCCCTCTCGTTGTAGAGGGGAAGCTGGACGAGCACGCGGGGCAGCTCGCCGGGTCTCCCCGCGGTCAGCGGCGCTCCGCGTTCGTCCCCAGTCCTGGCCCTGCGGGTGAGCCGCACCAGGGTGACGACCCGGTGCAGACCGTAGAGGCACAGCGGCACCATCAAAGCCACGTGCAGAAGGGCCCAAGGGGACGCCTCCCCAACGAAGAGGGCCAGGATCACGGCCACCAAACCCGTCTCCTCCTGTGTGCGCTCACCCGTTGATCTTGCCGTGCAACCAAGCCGTGCTCACCTCCAGGGCGCGGGCCAGACGAGGCCCAACGACCGACGGGTCCGGAGCATCGCCGCCGCGCAGTTTGGCCCCGAAGTTGTGTCCGGCGCCCGCGACGGTCACAACCTCGGCGCGGGGAAACGCCCGTGCCAAGGCCTGCGTCTCCCCATCCCCCACGGCCCGATCGCGCTCCCCGCGCAGGAGCAACACCGGACCGTCGAAGCTCGCCGCGCGTGCGAGCAGATCATACCGGGCGGGCAGGGGCTCGAAGTCGTCCAGCAGATCACGCTCCAACCGCAGCTCCCGGCCGTCCGGGTCGACGACGGGTAACCAACCCTGCCGGCGCCATAGCTCCAAACGGGCCGGCTCGTAGCGTCCGACACGCGCCGGGGCGCTCCACAAACAAAGGGCCTTCACCCCCGGTGCTCGGCCCTCCAGCCCGCCCGCCAACCCGTCCTCGGCCGCCGCCACCGTCGCCACGGCTGCCCCGCGGCTGTGCCCGAAGAGCGCGATCGACCCGGCGCGCACGTGGGGCTGGGCCCGCGCGAAACGCAGCACCTCCAGGGTGTCCTCGAGCTCCCAGGCGTAGGTGTTGTGGGCAAAACACGCTTCCTCGGTCCACGCGCCCCCCTCGTCCAAGCCGCTGCCGGAGAGGTCGAAACAAAACGTCGCCAGACCGATCCGGAGCAAGGCCTGCTCCAGGGCCGGAAAGAAGTGCAGGTCCTTGCCCGAGAAGTACCCATGCACGAGCACCACCGCCGGAAAGGGCGGCGCGCCCGCGGGCAATCCCATGCGCCCGCGCACCCGGCGACGGGGGTCCTTGGCATGGGGCAGCAGAAACGGCACGCGCTCGGCGAACATCATCCAAAGAGTCCCTGTTGGCCCTGGGCCGGCACGAGCTCCGCAAGCGCCGGGAAGGACTCGGCCCAGAGCGCCGGGATGCCGGCTGGGGCTTGGCCGAGGAGCACGAGCAATTCCACCGCATTGGCCACCGCCTTGCCGCCGAAGTGGTTGTTGGTGATCACGTAGGTGTCGTCGTGATCCTTGGCCACCTTGCGCACGAGCTCGGCGAGGCCTTCGAGTTCCGAACGCGAGTAGTGGTAGTCGTACTTGCGATCCCGATGGGCACTCGGGTCGAACCAGGCGTCCTGGTTGCGGCCGTGCAGGCGCAGATAGGCCACCGGACCGCAGCCCAGAATCGAGCCGATCCGTTCGTGGCTGGGGTGCTCCCCGTGGCTGGGCAAGTCGATCAGGCTGATCGCGACCCCGGGCACACGCCAGCGGGAGAGGCATTCTTCTTCGAACCAACCCCGGCGACGGAGCTCGACCACCGGGGACAACTCCGCAAGGGTCTCCAGGAGCGCCCTGAGGTAACGCACGTTCCGAGGGCTCGGCCGGAAGGAAAAGGGGAACTGCACCAGCAGCGGTCCGCGGCAATCGGCGCCGAGCAGCGCGCCCAAACCTGTCTGCCAAGCGGCCAGGTCGCCGACCAATTCACGCGGTGTGCGCGCGGCTCGTTCGTGGGAGAAACGCCGGTGAAGTTTGATCGCCAGACGAAACCCGGGTCGCCCCGCAAGCAGCGCGGTCCAGCGACGCTGATGCGCTGGTTCGGGATCTCGATAGAAGCTCGTGTTGAGCTCCAAGCAGGGAAACACGTCCGCGAGCCGATCCAGGGGGTGCCCCTCCCCCTGCGCACCGGCGGGATGGATGCGACCGCGCCAGTCCGCGTAGGACCAGCCTGCGGGTCCGATGCGGATCACCAATCGGGCTCCCGGCCGAGCCGCTCGAAGCTGCGTTGCTCCGCGGCCAGGAGCGCCGCTTGGATGCGCTGTTGGTCCAAGTCCAGGGAGCCTTCGCTTTCGCGGAGTTCGATCGCCGGCCCGTAGGTAACCGCCACGCGGCTGAAGGGCAGCGGGATCGTGAAGCGATCCCAGGTACCGAGTGTCCAGGCCCACTTGGCAGCCAAACCCACCGGGATGACCGGCAAACCGCTGGAGCGGGCGAGCCACACGACACCGGCAGCGACGGAGTGCCGCGGACCGCGGGGCCCGTCCGGTGTGATCGCCACGCTGACCCCGGCCCCCAGTTCGCGAAGCAAGTTGCGCAGGGCAACCGCCCCGCGGCGGTGGCTGGATCCGCGCACGACACCAAAACCCAGGCGCTCCAGGAAGCTGGTGATGATCGAGCCGTCCTCGCTGGCGGAAACCAGCACCCGTGTGTCGCGCCCTGAATGAATGGGCAGCGGCAGGAGCAAACGGCCGTGCCAAACGGCGAACATGCGCGGACGCCCCGGGTGGGGATCGAACTCGCCTTCGCGCTCTACGCGCCAGGTGGATGCCAGAAGGCGGATCACGGGCGTGGCTAGGCTGACCGCCAACCAAGCAGCCAGCTTGCGGCGACGCTTCTTCGCTTTGCGTCGACGATCCATCTCGCGCGCGCGGCGGCCGCGTTCGGCTGCCTGGTCGGCCGCGTGTTCGCTACCGGACTCCAAGCGCGGATCACCGGCCGCTTCCCGCGCCGCCTCGCTCATAGACTCACGTCATCGCCGGAGCCTGCCTGATCGATCCCATCGGGGCCGACGGACCACAGGGCGTAGCTTGCGGATCGATCGTCGACGCGGTAGCGCAGCGGGCGTCCCCAACCGTCGAGCGGAACACCGCGGCCCGCAAAGAGCCCGTCCGGGAAACGCTCCGACGGGGACGCGAGCACCTCCAGGTTCTCCGGATACCTTCCGCCGTGGAAGGCCGCGTGGAGATTGAGGGCGTCGCGCACGCGCACGAGAGCAGCGAGGGTGCGTCCGTGTTCGTCCGTTTCCAGGTCGGCCAAGGGATCGCTGGAGAGCGAGTCACCGATCGCTACACTGGAGTCCCCGGGCTCGAAGACAAACCCGACGCCGAGGCCCGCGAGCAACAGAAGCGTCTCGGGGCCGAAGCTCGAACGACTGACGAGATCGGTGCGCTCGCGATGCCCGTGCACCGTCAGGCGAGTCGGGCCCAGGTGATCCGCGAACACCGATCCGGGCGGCAGTCGGCTCGGGTCGAAGGGCAAGGCTCCGCCGGTTTGGCCCGCGGCAAAGCCGGCCAGGGTGCGCGCGCTGTCGAGCAAACCTCCGAGGGTTCCGGGCCAGTCGATCTCCGCCAGAAGCGAGCTGCCCTCTTCGGGCCAGGCGCCCTCCAGGGCCAGGGGATGCCGGGGCGGGGTGCGCCCGTCCAGGCGACGCATCTCGGCCTTGACCGCGTTGGAGGCGGCCGCGGTCGGAAGCCCGACGATCAGCCGCTGCCCGCTGATTCCGAAGACCCACTCGGAGCCGAGAAACATGCCGGCCGGTCCCTCCGGCGGAGCCGTTTCGAGCGTGAGGTAGGGCTGGCGGCGGTAGGGCCGGTTGCGCATGGTCCAGCGCTCCGGGCTGGCCGCGGCGAAGGCGCCCAGCAGGTTTTCGAGGGCCCGGGCCGCGGCGGCGGCGTCGCGCAGCTCCGCTTGGGCCAACAGGCGAACCTGAATGCCGGTGATCGGCTGGGCGTAAAGCACCACCTCGGGCCCCAGTTGGCCGAGGAAAGCATCCAGGGCCGTGCGGCCGGCCGGGCTTTCCAGGAACCGCTCGAGATCCTCCCCGAGGTCCGCGGCCCGCAACCAGGACCCCCATGCGGGCAGGGACTCGCCCAAGGCCTTGGGCTCGATCCGCGCGGCCAACACGAAGGCGGTTGTGTCGGGCAGGGCGGTGAAGGTGGCCGGGTTGAGTTCCCCGGGGCCGCGCCAGGAGGGCGCTGGGCCGAGGCTGCGGGTGCGCCGCTCGAAGCCGCGCGGCCCCAGATGCAAACGCAGGGCCCCAGCACCCTCGGGGCCCAGGACCATCCCGATCAGGGTGGCGAGCATTCCCGAGGGATCCGCGCCGTCCAACCACCCCTCCAGGGGCGATTGTGTCTGCCAAAGTCGCAGGAACTCCACACCCTCCGCCCCGGGCAGTTCCGCGAGAGCCGTGGCCGGATGCTCCGGGCCGTGGGAGACCGGGTCGGCCGGGGTGTGCCCGGGCGGCGACTCGCTGTCCAGCACGAGCCACTGCTCCGCGCGCAGGAGATAGAGGTCGGGCACGTCGAAGGGCAACCAGGCCGTGATTTCGTCCGGCAACTTGACCGGGGACGTCGCCGATTCAGGCCCGTCCGGGGATTCGGGCGCGGAGGTCACGCCGACCCGCGCCAGCCAGGCCGCCAGCGACTCTGCCCCGGCGAACTCAAGGGCTGCCCTCAGGTGCAGGCCGCCCAAGGCCCCTTCCGCGGACTGCGCCGGACGCAGGGAGAAGGAGACGGCGTTCAGCCCTTCCGTCCACGGGTCCAGACGATCCATGAGACCGACCGCGCCCCGGGAGAGTTCGGATCCGAGGGGTTCGCCGACCCACTCGGAGAAACCTCCCTCTCCGATCAACGCCTCGATCGGATCGAGCAAGCGGCGCTCGGACAGCAATCGCAAGAGGGGTGCATCCCGGTAGGCCTCCAGGGCGACGGCGACCCGGGGAATCTCGGCGTAGAAACTCGCCTCGGCCGGGTGGCGGGAGGCGTGCCGCTCGGAAGGCTCGGCGCTGCCCGGGGACACGAAGAATCCTGCCAGGGTCAGACCGAGCCAAAAGGAAGCTGTCATGGACGGGATCATGCGCAATCGGACCGCGATCGGAGCAACGGGCCCGCTGGGCGCGGGCCGCGCGGAGAGAAGATACGGCCGGGAAGCGAAGCGCTCGCCCGGGAAGTCGAGGGCCGCACCGGGGGTAGCACCGCGGGTAACAACCGCGCGGTGGGGCGAGCACACCGTCAGCGCTCCGCGAAGCGGCGCAGGGCGGCTTCGTTATCGCGCACTGCCTTGAAGAGATTGTCGAGGGGTTGACGCAAATTGCGACCCTCCTTCATGGCCTGCCGGAAGGCCTCGTGGGCCTCGGTGACCTGTTCGTTTTTTCCGTCCAGGATGAAGGCGACCATCAGGCCGGTCTGGTTGATGGCGCGCAGTCCCCCATCCGGATCGGCGGGATCGACTTCGAAGGCGAGGATGCGCTGGACGGGATCGATGCCCCCCTGGCGCAGGATGTTTGAAACCGACCAACGGCGGGCCCACTCCGCATCTCCGTCCGTGGGAATCTGGCGGTCGATGAAGTAGCGCTCCACGTAGGTCGCCGCGCCGTAGCGCAGCACCGCGGGTAGCCGCTTCTCGCTATAAAAGGCGCGGAGGTCGAGTTCCGCGCGACGGCCGGAACGCATCCGCCCGATGGCCTGAGGGCTGGGATCGATCGCCTCCACGAAGGCCAACCCGGCCGCGCCGCGTACGAAGTGGCGACCGAAGCGACGACTGGCGTCCGTGCGGCCGTCGTAGTAGGCGACGCCGGTACCCATGTACTCGCGGTTCTCCCAGTTCACCCAGGCATCCGCGAAGTAGCAGCCGTGGACCGAGGACATACCGTGAGCCTCGGTGCCCGGCCTTTGGTTGGGCACGCCGCCTGAGAATTGGCGGTACTGGTCGAGCGAGCGCAACACGAGCAAGTGCGGCTTGTGGGCCGGCTCGACGCCGAAAAAGCGCACTAGGTCGCGCCACGTGTCGTCCGCCGTGCGCAGAAGTTCTTCGGCGGTCGCGCGATCCTGGGTGGTGTAGAGCACGAAGTGATCGCCGGGGATTCGCCACCAGCGATCGAGTTGCGAGCGATACTTGTTGGCCTCCTCGAGGGTCTTCCACTCTCCGTCGATGTACCAAAGGCCTTCGGCGATCTTCCCGGCCTGGTCGGGGGGAATCCATTCCAGGTCCTGACGCACCCAACCGGCCTTGAGTTTCTCCAGCTCCTCGGGAGTCATCCACTCACCCGACTCCGACTGCACGAGGCCGCGTTCGAGCAAGGCCACGTGTTCGGGGCGTACCCACTGGCCGCGCCACTCCACCAGGCCCCGTTCGGCCGCCTCGCGCACGGCCTTCTCGCGCTTGTAGTTGTCGAGCTCCCGTTGGTTGGGGAACCAGCGACCGTCGTAGCGAATGTGGCCGAGCAGTTCGTTCGCGCGCGGATCTTCCTCGTCGACGCGCAGGATGTCGCGCAACACACGGCGGCCTTCGGCGCGCATGTTGAAGGCCTCGCACCACTCGTAGAGCTCCCACAGTTTGGTGGCGTCTCCACGGGCTTCGCGCAGGCGGCGATCGAACTCGGCCCGGCGGTCCTGAAGTGGGCGCGCCGTGGTGAACTCGGCAACAGGGGAGCCGGTGGAGCTGTTTTGAACTCCCGCGTTCGGCGGATCGCCCGAGTTGGACGGCGGGGCCGAGAGGAGGGAGAGGAGGGCGATGCCTAGAACTGCCGTGGACATGGGATTGCTGAAAAGGGGCTGCGGCTGGGGCCCGTGGCCTCCTTCGATCTTAAGCCCACACCGGGCCTGGCTCCTTCGCTTGTCGGCCGAGCAAGGGGGTAGTACCCTCCTCCCCCCGTTCGTCCGCCTCCGGCTTCCGCCGGGGAGCCCGGACGAGTACGTACCGAACCGCCCCGTCCGCAGTCCGACCCTGCGGCCCTGCCAGGCAGCGCCGAGTCCCATGGCCCAGCACAAGGCCCCCACCGAAGTCCTCGTAGCGCCCGTCGAGGAGCGGGGCGCCTTTTTTGTGTTCCTGGAGAGGTACTGGAAGCTGCTCACCGCAGGCTTCCTGGTGCTCGCCGGCGCACTCCTTTACCGGGCCTATACGACGGAGGAGTTGGAGCGCTTCTCGGACGTGGGCTGGGAGGAACTGCGCGCGGTCGTGCAAATCGAGTCCTCCTTCGGTGTTCCGAGGGTGACCCTCGCCACGACCCCGGAGAACCTGGAAGGCTTTGCCGCCCAGAACCCCCAGGGCGCCGCGGCCCCTTGGGCCCTGGCCTTTGCGGCCATGGCCCACGCGGAAAGGAGCCAGTTCGGCCGCGCCGCCGAAGTTGCGGCGCGTCTGCGTCAACAATATCCGAACCATGCCCTGGTGCGGGAACCGTGGGCCGAGACCCCCGATGGGCAACGCATCGCGCTGGCGGCCAACCTCGAGGACCGGGCAAGGGCCTTCGAAGAGTGGAAGTCCCGGCACCCCGG